>DATAEI010000071.1:0-20349 GCA_036258075.1 Gaiellales bacterium | reverse complement strand
CGGCGCTCCCGGTGCCGCCGGCGGTTCCGTTCCCAGGGCCGCCCGCGCCGTCGGGCTTGCCGCCTCCGGTGTTCACGGGCTTGCCGCCTCCGGTGTTCACGGGCTTGCCGCCTCCGGTGTTCACGGGCTTCCCGCCTCCGGCGCCCGTCGGCTTCCCGGCTCCCTTGCCGTTGCCGCCGGCGGGCTTCGCGGGCGCCTTGCCGTTCCCGCCGGGGCCCGGAGCCTTCCCGTTCCCGCCGCCGGTGCTCGTGGGCTTCCCGCTGCCAGGATCCGTCGGCTTTCCCGTTCCGGTCCCGGCGGGCCTGCCGCCGCCCTTGCCGGTGCCTGCGTGGTTGCCCTGATCTCCGGGCGGCGTGTGGCCGGACGATCCGCCGTCAGCGGGCGGCGCGGAGGCCTGGGCCGGAGGGTCGCCCGGCGCGGTGACCGGGGGTGCCGTGTGATTGCGAACCGCATGCTGGGCGGGTGCGGCCGTGTGGTGGACGATGAGTCCCGAGACCGCGTGCCCCGCCACCGGGGCCGCGCTCACGACCGCGGTAGCTGTGAGCGCAGCCAGCGTCGCCTTCGCGGCGACGGCCAGCTTGCCCGCGGTCGTCGCGGCAGTCGTGCCGAGCGTCACGCTCGCACCGCCCGCACCTGCGCCTGCGCCCGTGCCGGCGGCGCCGGCGGTCCCGGCGCCCGCCGTCCCGGCGGCGGCCGTCGTCGTGGCGGCGTGGGCGGAGAACCCGGGCACAAGGTGGGCGAGCGAGTCGGCGACGTGGGTGCCCGGGACGAGCGCCAGCGAGCTCGCGAGGTTGGCCGCGCGCGCGAGGCGGGCCTGCGCGTGCCGGCACGGCCGGCAGGTCCCGAGATGGTCGCGGTCAGAGCTGCCGAGCCCGCCCGACTCGAGCAGGTGGCCGCGGACGGCCTTGCACGTCTCCGACGCGGACTCGTGCGACCGCAGGAGCGCCGCCCGGGCGCGCACGAGGAGCGACTCGACAGCGGCCGGCGTCGTCTCGAGGACGTGGGCGATCTCGCTCTGGGAGAGGCCGTTCCAGTGCCGCAGGACGAAGGCCTGGTGCTGCGTCTCCGGAAGGGTCCACAGCATCCCGCGCACCTCGGCGAGCTCTGCGGCCTCGTCCCGTGAGGGGTCGCGCGGGGGCGCCGGTGCGTCGGCCTGGTCGAGCGGGATCTCGCGCCGGTCGCGCGCCAGGTTGTAGGCCCGGTGCTTGACCGCCGTGAGGAGCCACGCCCGTGGGCTCACGAGCTCGCGTCCTCCGGCAAGGTGCCGGTGCGCCTGGAGGAACACCTGCTGGACGACGTCTTCGGCATCGGCCCGCCGGCCGGTGAGGTGCAGCGCGTAGCGGAACACGTCCGCCGAGTGCTCCTTATACAGCTCTGTGAGGATCCGGCCCGGATCCGTGCGCACGGCCTGTGCCACCACGCGCCTCCCTGACAACGCGAACTCGCAGCTACGTCCGACAGGGATGTATCGGCAGATCCGTCCTCCGGCTCGATGGGCATGTTCGCTACCCGACGAGCTCCGAGGTGAGCACCTGGCCGATGACGCCGGGCTGGTACTGAACGGTCTCCCCCGTCGGCGGCAGCTGCAGCGTCACCCACTGGCCGTTGATCGTGAGCCCGCTCCCGCCGCCGGTCGCGCTCGTCATGTAGAACCACGCGAAGCTCAGAATGTTCGTCGTGCCGTTACCGCTCGGGAGCGTCTGCACGATCGGGATGTACATGAGCCGCGGCGGGAGGCCGTTCGGGTCGTCCCACGATTGCGGGATCACCTGGTACTGGCCGTTCCCGAGCGACTGCAGATCCTGGCTCATCTGGTTGTTGTTCGGGGGGATGTTGTTCACGATGTTGGCCGACGGCTGCGAGGCGCCGGACTTCACCGAGAGACAGCCGCCGATCACGAGCGTCCCTGCCGCCAGGTTGTCGGACAGCTCCGGCGCGATGTTCGACGGCGTGCCCTTGTTGGTGTTCCCCGTGCAGCTGCCGCCGCTCGTGTTGTCGGTCGTCGGAAGGTCGATCGTGCCGTAGGCGCCCGGCTGGTTCTCCTTGAAGAGCGTCGTCCCGGTGCCGTTGGCATAGGCGTCCACCGTCACGGCGTACGGCGACACGTGCCCCTTGACCGCCCCGAGCGCCTCGATCCGGGCCACGGCGGTTGCCGAGACCGGAAGGGACGACCTGCCGAACACCCTGAGGAAGAAGGTCGGTGCGGTGCGCCTCACCGTCACGGTCACGGTGTCGTTGCCGCTCAGGGCGACGGTGACGGCGTCGCCGGAGCGGCCGTTCTTGGCCGCCATCTGGGTGGCGGCGGAGGTGACGTTTCCGCTGGGGATGGCGTCCGCGCCCGCGACCGCCGCGGCGTCGGCCTCGTTCTGGACGGCGCGGCGCTGGACGTAGCCGTTGCCAAGGTCGAGCACCATGCCGCTCACGCCGAGCAGCGACACCATGAACAGGCAGATGAGCGGGAGTGTCTGGCCGCGCTGGGAGACGACGCGCCCACGCGAATGGGGGTGGTGTTCTCGAAGCATGACCGGTAGACCCGCGGGCGGCGGGATTCCTGCGGTGTTCAGGCAAAGATCACCCGTGCGGGTGACTCAGCGCGTGACCGCGATCCGCGCCCACCGTCCCGGCGTCATCCCGTAGGCGCGCACGAACTGGCGGGTCATGTGGCTCTGGTCGGCGAAGCCGGCGTCGGCGGCGGCCCGCGCCAGCGGCACGCCGGCCTGGATCGCGGCGCGGGCGATGTCGAGGCGGCGCAGCGTCCGGTACCGGTCCGGGCTCGTCCCGTAGGCGCGGCGGAACTGCCGCGCGAGCGTGTAGCGGTCGAGGCCGGCGATCCGCTCGAGCTCGGCCGCGCCGGTCTGCTCGCCCGCATGCGCCGCCAGGTGCTCGCGCACCCGGGCGACGGCGGCGGTGTCGACGGCGCCCCGGGGCTCGGGCCGGCCGCTGAGGGCGAGGAGGAGGCGGGCGGCCGCCTCTGCGGCCTCGCTCCGGGCGAGATCGCCGACCGGGTCGTCGAGGCCCGCGAGGATGCGCTCGACGTCGCCCGTCGCCGGTGCGCGATCGTGCACCGGCTCGGGCACGAACGGCAACGGCCCTCCGCCCAGCGCCTGGTGGACGAGCTCCGGCTCGACGTAGAGGATGCGGTAGGCGAAGCCGGCCTCGGTGCCCGGCCCGCCGTCGTGGAGCTCGTCGGGGTGCAGCACGTGCACCTGGCCCGGCAAGGAGACGTGCCGCCTTCCGCGGTAGCGGAAGACCTGAACGCCCGCGGTCGTGATCCCGATCGCGTAGGTGTCGTGGCGGTGGGGTGCAAATCCGCGGCCTCGCAGCCGCACCTCGGCACGCTCGATGCCGGGCGCGCCCGCTCCGAGGCGGATCCGGTCGCACGATCGTTCAAGACCGTCGGGGTCGAGCCCGGCTAGCGTCGGGTGCATGACGGGAACGTACCGCTGGGACGCGGCCGGATCGCTCGTCGTCACCGCGCTTGCCATCATGGGCACCCCCGGCCCCGCGACGATCAGCCTGACGGCCGTGGGCTCCGCCCACGGGATGCGGCGCTCGCTCGGCTATCTCGCCGGCATCGTCGCCGGCACGACGGCCGTGCTTCTCGCCGTCGCCACCGGCATCACCGCCGCGCTCCTGGCCGTGCCCGCGGTGCGGCCGGTCCTTATCGCCGCGGGTGCGGTCTACATCCTCTGGCTTGCCTACCACGTCGCGACCGCGCCGCCGCTCGCCCAGCGCGGCGGCGCCATGGCGGCGCCCGGGGTCGTGGGCGGGGCGCTGCTCGGCGTCGCCAACCCGAAGGCGTGGATCGCGATCGCAGCCGTCTTCGCGAGCGCCCGGCTGGCCGACGGCGCCGCGGCCGATGCCACTGCCAAGGTGGCCGTGCTCACCGGGATGATCGTCGTCATCAACGCCGCCTGGCTGGCCGCGGGCGCCTCGCTCGCCCCGCTCCTCAGCGACCCCCGCCGGGCCCGGCTCGTCAACCGCGGCCTCGCCGCCGTGCTCGTCGCCGCAGCCGCGCTCGCCGTCCGTCCCTGAGCCGGCCCGGCCGGAGAGGTTGGTCGGCCGCCGCAGCTCGGACAGACGATCACGGTTGCCACTGTATGCGTCCGGGTATCCAGAATTCGCGGCCGCGCCCAGATCCGGCCGCGGTAATCGGTTGACTTTCGCCTTCCTGATGCTGTAATTCCCCGGGATACGGGGGCCGCGGCGGACGGACGGCTCCCGGAGGGGGAAGACGATGCGAAGGCTCGGGCAGATGCTCGCGCTGGCGGTCATGGCGGTGTGCGCCGCGGCGGCGGCCGGCTTTGTTCTACTGGCGGTGCAGTACCACCGTTTCTCGAACGAGATCCAGCGGTCGGAAGC
The DNA here is from genome assembly GCA_036258075.1 of Gaiellales bacterium. Taxonomy (GTDB): domain Bacteria; phylum Actinomycetota; class Thermoleophilia; order Gaiellales; family JAICJC01; genus JAICJC01. The sequence goes on along the minus strand of DATAEI010000071.1, from coordinate 15,987 downwards.
GCCCCTGCCCGCGACCATCCGGGCCGCGCTGCCGCCGTCCCGGGGCACGCTCGATGCGGCCCAGGTCACGATGGTCCGCGGATCCGGCGGGCTGGCGTCCGGCGGCCTCGTCCTGTTCCGTACGGTGCCCGGCACGGGGACGGCGGCGTTCCTCTCCGTGCCGCCGAGCACCGTCCTCGCCGGCCGCCGGGTCAGCCGGCAGTCGATCCCGCGCCTGGTGCACGTCCTGCGGCCGGCGCTCGGCATCCAGGTCTCGCACGTCGCGGTCATCGACCTCGCGAACGTGTCCCGTCTCGTCGACGGGATCGGCGGGATCGAGCTCCGCAACCCGGCCGCGGTCGAGCTCCCCGTCTCGCCGTCGCGCACCTGGCGGTTCCCGGCCGGCCGCCTGCGCCTGAACGGCCCGCACACCGCCGTCTACCTGCGCCAGGGCGCGCCCGGGAGCGACCAGCGCGACCGGGCCGAGCGGCGCGTGCTGCGCGCCATCGTCGGCCACGCGCTCGAGCCGACGAGCGTCGGCGACCTCCAGTCCACCGGCACCGCCGTCGCCCACTCGGCGGTGACCGACCTGACGGATGCCGACGTGCTGGGCCTCGTGTGGGACCGGCTCCAGACCCGGCACATGGTGCAGTGCACGCTCCCCGAGAACACGGCTGCCGAGTCGGGGACGAGCCCCGCCATCGTGGCCGGGTTCCTGGCGCCCGACGCGTCGGCACGCGTCGCCGGGTGCACGAGCGCCACCATCGCGCCCGCGCCGTACCTGCCGCCGAAGCTGGTTGTCTCCATCGTGCAGGACTACGGGGCATCCGCATTCGGCGCCGGCGCGGCGGCCGCGATCGCCATGGCGCTCGCGATGGCGGCCCTGTTCCTGCGGATGGGCGCCCGGGCGCCGGCCGGCCCGCCCCGCCGGTGGACGCCCTCGCGCGCAGGCGCATGGATCACCGGCGCGGCCGGCGCCCGAATGCGCCGGCCTGACCAGCTCACGACGCGGGCGGCCCGGGCCGGCGGCCGCCTCGTGGAGCGGGGGCGGGCGGCCGTTTCGAGCGTCCGGCCGGCGCAGCGCGACGCCGGGGCGCTCGCCCTCCCCGCCGACGGGCTCGGCGTGCGGGCGCGCATCCGCCGGTTCGCCTACACCCACCAGGACGCGTTATGGGTCGTGGCCGCCGCCGCCGTCATCATGATGACGGTCGCCGTCGTCCTGATCGCGGCCTGAGGCAGGCCGCATGCAGCGCCGGGCGTGGGGAACGGGGCGGTCGCGCTGCTCGAGCGCGGCCTCGGCGGCTACGCCGTCAAGCGCGGGCCGGGTCGCGCCTCGCCCCGGCGCGCGTGCTGATCGGGCGCTCCTCGCTTCGGCGCACGGCGATCGCGACCGCGGCCATCGCGAGGGCGCTCGCGCCCGAGACCGCGAATGCCAGCTCGGTGCCGCCGCGGGCCGCAAGCCAGCCCGCGAGCACACCGCCCGCCGGCCCGGCGCCGTTGAAGGCGAAGTAGTAGAGCCCGATCACGCGGCCCCGCAGCGGCCCGGGAGTCGAGAGCTGGACCGTCGAGTTGGCGGCCGACGTCCACAGTGTGAAGCAGGCGCCGGCGACGAAGAGGCAGACGGCGGCTCCCGTCGCGTCCCGAAGCGGTGCCACTGCGAGCTGTGCGACCCCGAACCCGGCGACCGCGCCGACGAGCACCGGCCAGCTGGCCCGCCCGAGGGAGGCGGAGAGCAGCGCGCCGACCAGCGCGCCTGCTCCGAACGCGGCGGTCACCATCCCGAACACGCCGGCGTCGGAGGCGAGCGTCTGTGCGGCGAGCACTGGCAGGAGGACGTTGAAGTTGAACGAGAGCGTGCTGACCACGAAGACGACGACGAGCGCCAGGAGCGTCGCCGGCGACCGGCGGACGTACGCAAGCGCCTCGGCCGTCCCGCTGAGAAGCCGGGGCGGGCGGTCGGGCCGCTCGACGGGATGCAGCTCCCCGGGCCGCATGGCGAGAAGCCCTGCGAGCACCGCCAGGTAGCTGGCGGCGTTCAGGGTGAAACACGCACCGACGCCGACGGTGGCGACGAGCGCACCGCCGACCGCCGGCCCGATGACGCGGGCGGCGTTGAACAGGCTGGAGTTGAGCGCGACGGCGTTGGGCAGCTCGTCGGGCCCGACCATGGCGAAGGTCAGCGCCTGGCGGGCGGGCGCGTCGAGCACGAGGACGACGCCGCGGAGCGCCGTGAGGAGCTCGACATCGAACGCGGTCACATGGCCGGCGACGGTCAGCCCGGCCAGGATCGCCGCCAGCCCGAGCGCGGCGGCCTGTGTGCCGATCACGGTCTTGCGCGCATCGAGCCGGTCGATCAGGACGCCTGCGAACAGTCCAAAGATCGTGAACGGCAGGAACTGGCACAGCGCCAGGACGCCGACCGCGACGGGCGAGTGGGTGAGCTCGAGCACGAGCCACGCGGCGGCGATGTTCTGCATCCAGGTGCCGCTGACCGAGACGATCTGCCCGGCGAAGAAGAGCCGGTAGTTGCGGTGGCGGCGGAGGCTCGCGAAGGTGCGGCGGTTGGCGCGCCGGATGGCGGCCGTCACGCCGGCCTCTCGTCGCGCGCCAGAAGCGCGAGGGGCTCGAGCGCGGCCTCGAGCGCGCGCAGCTGCTCATCGGAGAGGCGGCGCATGCGCTCGGCGAGCCAGGCGGTTCGGAGCCGGCGGGTGGAGCGCAAGAGCTTGCGGCCCTCGCTCGTCAGGTGCAGGCCGATGCGGCGGCGGTCGCCCTCGACCCGGCCGCGCACGACGAGGCCCGCCGCCTCGAGCCGGTCGACGTACCCGCTCATCGCGGGGGCCGACATGCGCTCCCGGCTCGCCAGCCCGCGCAGGCCGATCCCGGGCTCCTCGCGGATCGCGGCGAGCAGCGCAATCTGTCCGACGGTCGTGCCCATCGGCAGCGCCTCGCGGCGGAGGTCGCGGTTCAGGTGCAGGAGGAGCGGGCGCAGGTCCTCCGCCAGGGTCTCGGCGGGAGAGATCGTTAACATCATTAACTAACTGTAGCAGTGCGGCGGCAGGTCGACCACCACTGCCGTGCCAGGTCATCGGCGGCCGTCCGCGGGCCCGCCACCCCTGGTCGGACACCGTGCCGTACGGCGATCCGGGGAGCCGCCCCGCGGCCTTTCTGCAACCGGCCGCCCGATGTGACTGGATTTGTTGGCCACGGGGTACGCGTTCGGTTAGAGTGGCCGACGGTCTTCGTGAGGGGGTGGGCCTCTGAGCGTCCGGAGCAGGTAAAGCAGCGTCGTGCCGTGCGCGGCCGGTCGCCGGCCGGGCACGGAAGCATGTTCTTGTCCTTGGAGGGAAGGATGAAACGAATCGTCGCGCTGGCCATTGCGGTGCTGGCGGCCCTTGCCGGGCCGGCAGTCGCACAGGCTGAGAGCTACGGCGAGACTTTGTGCCAGCAACGGCCGTTCATGTGCCTCGATCCGTACCACTCGATCGGAGACAACGGCGCGTACACCGGGCACGACGAGCCGACCGTGCAGTTCTACTCGCACCGGCCGGGCACGGGAGGCAAGGACCTCCTCTACTACGTGAAGTTGCCCAACAACGCCACGAGGAAGCCGCGGCAGGACGGCACCGGCGGAACGTGGGACTTCCAGCGGCGCGCGACCTTCTGGTTCAGCATCACGATGTGTGACACCGAGTCGTCGCCGAACTTCACCAAGAAGTGCACGCCGAACAGCGACGCGAACGCGCGTTTCCGAAGCTCGAACCCCAAGTCGCCGCACTACCTCGGCAAGGCGCCTGGGAGCGCCTTCATGGAGCTCCAGTTCTACGAGCCCGGCTGGGTCCCGCAGTTCGACGGCTTCGGGTGCACGGCCACCAAGTGGTGCGCCAACCTGACGATCGACAGCCTCTCGGATCAGGACAACACCGGCGTCTCGCAGAACGCCGACTGCCTGAACAACCACTTCCTGGTGGGCGAGGAGCCGATCAACTGGGCGTACATCACGAAGAGCGGCAAGTCGCTCGCCCCCGCCAACCCGCTGTCGCTCTCTGACGGGGACGGGACGGGGCTCAGCGTCGATCCGTCCAAGGTGCTGCTCTTCAACCCGGGCGACACGCTGCGCGTGCACATGCACGACACGCCGGCCGGCTACCGGATCGACATCACCGACCTGACCACGGGTCAGAGCGGCTCGATGACGGCCAGCAAGGCCAACGGCTTCGGACAGATCCTGTTCCAGCCCAAGGCCAAGCACTGCCATGTCCGCCCGTACGCCTTCCACCCGATGTACAACTCGGCAGTGAAGCGCGGATCGCTGTGGGGTGCGCACACCACCAACGTGGGCGCCTCCGACGAGATCGGCCACTTCGAGTACTGCGACGCCATCGACCCGAACACGGGCGCATGCTCGAACCCGGGCGCGGGCGATCCCAAGCTCGACGAGGACGATCAGTTCTGCCTCGACGGCTCGAACTATCCGGGAGCGTCGCCGATCATCGGCTGCGTGCTCGACGACGGCGACTTCGACGGTCCCTCGTACCAGAAGACCTGGCCGGGGACGTTCGTGAAGCCGAGGGTCGACCGGAAGTTCCACGGCACGCCGTTCATGTTCACGCCGATGTCGTCGAACGGGAAGCTGCTCGAGGGCGTCGCCTTCGAGAACGACCTGCCGCGCATCGAGCGCGGTGAGCCGGGCAACCACCAGCCGGAGTGCGACCGCGACACGGGTGCACACTGCACCAATCCCCCGATCGGAGCGAAGTTCTATCCGATCTACACCCTGACCCGGGCGAACGGCCACTGCTGGTTCCAGCAGGGCGGGACGCACATCCCGGGCACGACGAACACCTTCGGTGGCACCTCCGCCACCGAGTACGGCACGAAGGTCGGGTTCAACACCTACGCCGACGCCGGCTTCCAGCCGATCACGCTGGCCGAGGTGTTCCGCCGCGACCTGCACGGTAACCCGTGCATGACGTGATCCGATGACGGCCCAACCCCGGGGCGGCCCTCGCGGCCGCCCCGGGGCTCAGCCCTCTGCGCCGACGACGGGCAACGCGCGCACGATGGCGACGCGGACGTGCGCCACGCGGCCTGCGATCACGCGGATGCGCCGCGGCCGCGACCAGCCCGGCCGCACCGCGTAACGCCCGGGAGGCAGCGCCACGCGGAAGCGGCCCCTGGCGTCGGCGTGCACGCGCCGGGTCGTCCCGCCGCCGGCGACGACGAAGGCGCCGTTCGCGAGCGGGGTTGGGTGGCAGGTGTGCGAGTCCTTGCCGGTCGGCGTCGGGCAGACCGGCTTGCCGCCCCAGACGACGCCCGCGATCCATCCGCGCGGCGGCGGACCGCCGGCGGCTCCACCTCCGCATCCGGCGGCCAGGGCGATCGCAGCGACGAGTGCCGGGACGAGTCGCATGCCCCTTGGACGCGTCAGCCGGGCCGAAGGTTCCCGAGTGCTCAGGCTCGCCAGACGACCGGGAAGCGCGGATCGTCCATCGGCGCGCCGGCCGGCAGCGTCTCGGCCAGGCCCGGGAACTCGGGCGAGGTCTTCCAGCCGCGCGGCGCGTGCACGACGTCGTCGCCGAGGAAGCGGATCGAGAACGCCCTCCGGCGGCGGTCGGCGCCCCCCGCGGCATGCAGGGCGAGCATGTGGAAGAAGACGGCGTCGCCCGGCTCGAGCGCCCAGCCGACGATCGGAAACGCCGAGCGGTCGGCCTCGATGTCGGGCAGGTCGGCCAGGCTGCCCTCGGGGAACCACCGGGCCTGGCCGTCCATGAACGTCCGCGGCATGAGCCACGGGCCGAGGTGCGAGCCGGCCACGAACTCGAGCGTCGACTCGCGCGAGACAGGGTCGACCGGCATCCACACCGAGCACGTCTGGCGGCCGTCGACGTTGTAGTAGGGCTGATCCTGGTGCCACGGCGTGGGTTGGCGGGTGCCGGGCTCCTTCACCAGCATGTGGTCGTGAAAGAGCCGCACGGTCGCCGAGCCCATCAGCCTGGCCGCGATCTCGGCGGCCGCGGACTCGCGGATCACCTGCTCGTACTCGCCGATCCGGTCCCAGTTGCAGAAGTCCTCGACGAACCGGCCGGTGTCGTCGGGCCGGCTGGCGACGAGCGCCCGCGGGCTCGGGTCGGCCAGGTTCCGCTCGATCCCGCGCTCGACGAGGGCGACCTCCCCGGGCGTGAAGGCGCCGCGGACGCACACGGCGCCGTCGCGGCGAAAGGCTGCGACCTGGTCGTCGGAGACCGGCATCGGGCCGACGCTAGCAGGTACGATCCGGCCCGGTATGGGTCACCGCGGGCGCTCACTCGTCGCCGCCTGGCTGTTGCTCATGGCGGTCATGCTCCTCGTCGCGGGCACGAAGACGTGGACTGTGCGCGCGCACGCCTCCACTTGCGTCGCCACGAAGGACGCCCTGGGCGCGATCTGCGAGATCCCGGTCCCCCCGAACGGCGGGCGGGTGCATCCGCTGCGCGCGGAGCTGATGTGGGCCGGAGGGCTCGCCGCAGGGGCGGGCGCGCTCGTCCTCGTCGCGTCAGGCAGGCGACGCCGCGCCGGCGCCGCGGAGCCCGAGCCCGTCTAGCCGCAGCCGCCGGGCTTCGGCGAATAGGGGCCCTCGACCTCGGGCTTCGCCTGGAACGAGGAGTTGCAGCCGCAGGTCGACTGCACGTTCGGGTTCTCGAAGCTGAAGCCGGCGCCCATCAGCCCGTCCTTGAAGTCGATCCGCGACCCCTGGAGGTAGGGGAGGCTGACCGGGTCGATGACGACGCGGACGCCGTGCGTGTCGACCTCGATGTCGCCGTCCTCGGAGCCGGTGTCGAAGCCGATGGCGTACTGGAACCCGGAGCAGCCGCCGCCTTCGACGGCGAGCCGGAGCACCTTCGCCTCGGGATCGGCCTCCGCGAGCGCCTTCACCCGCTCGGCCGCAAACTCGGTCAGCTCGACCATGGCCCAATTGTAGCCGCCCTCCCGGTGAGCGTCGTACTCGTACGTGTGCGGCCGATCCCGGACGGATGCGGCGGTGCGCCGCCCCCGCAACATTGGGGTCTGACCCCGTTGTTGCGTTTCCTCCAGCGCCTGAAAATTGGGGTCTGACCCCGGGTTTTCAGGCGCGGCGGCGGGCGAGGTGGTAGGCCCAGGCCAGGGCCTCGGCGACCGCCTGGTAGAGCTCGGGCGGGACGCGGTCTCCCAGCTCGAGGTGCGCGAGCGCCTCCACCAGCACGGCGTCCTCGCGCACCGGGATGCCCGCCTCCTCGGCGGCCCTCAGGATCGCCTCGGCGATGTGCCCGCGACCCGAGGCGACGAGCGCAGGCGCGCTTTCGCCCGTGCGGTAGCGGAGCGCTGCCGCGCGCGGCGGCTGCTCAGGCGTAGCCATCGAATGCCCCCTCCGGCGGCGGCGGGGCGGCCGCCTCCGGCTCCCGCGGCGCCGCGACCGCGGCCGCCGGCCGGCCGGTGGCGCGCTCGAGCGCGGCCAGGAGGTCGGGAAGCCCTTCGGCCGCCAGCCGGGCCGGCTCGCCGGGCGCCGTCACGACCGTCGCGCGCACCGCGCCCTCGGCCATCCGCAGCCGCACCTCGATCGCCCCGAGCTCGGGTGAGTGAAGGACGAAGCCCGCCTCGCCCGCGGGGCCGCGGCCGGAGCGCTCTTCGCCCTCCTCGCCCTCGGCCTGCGGGTCGATATGGATCTGCGCCGCGACGCCGCCTGCCAGCCAGAGCGGCGAACCGTCGGCGAAGTGGAGCGCCGCCCGCAGGAGCGCGCCGTCGCCGCGGGCCGCGAGCTCACCTGCGAGCTTGGTGACGGTTTCGGTGGTCTCGTCGGCCTCGGCGGTCTGCGCGACGATCTTCACCCGCAGCTGCTCGGGCCTCGCCTCGACCACCTTCAGGTGGAGCTTCTGCCCCGGGAGAAGCCCGGCCGGGAGCTGCGCCTCGAGCATCATCCCCGCCATCGAGATGAGGCCGCGGCCGCCGTTGGCGGGCGCCGAGATCAGCCGCGCGACCAGGTCGGAGCCCGGCTCCAGGCGCGGCCCGACCCGCGGCGCCGTGCCCGCGGGTGCAACCGCTTTCAGCGTGATCGTCTGGGTGTGCATCTCAAATCCGGGCCGGTCGCGACGACTACCAAGCGTGCCAGGCCGCCCCTGGTCCAGGTTATCGACCACGAGAAGAGGAACTTCCGAATGGAACGCGGTCTCTACATCGCCGCCTCGGGAATGCTCGCCGAGCAGGTGCGGCAGGATCAGATCGCCAACGACCTCGCCAACGCGTCCACGCCCGGCTACAAGGCCGATCGTTCGGCGCAGGCGAGCTTTGCCGACCTCCTGCTCCAGAACTCGCAGACCGGGCAGGCTGTGGGATCGCTCAGCATGGGCGCCCACGTCGCGCGGATCGTGACGAGCCTCGATCAGGGCCCCCTCCAGCAGACCGGCGACCCGCTCGACATCGCCCTCCAGGGCGACGGCTTCCTGGCCGTCGACTCCGGTGCCGGCACCCGCTATACCCGAGACGGGCAGCTCTCGCTCGACAGCCAGGGCCGCCTCATGACCACGACCGGCTATCTCGTCCTCGGGACGAACGGCCAGCCGATCACCACCGGCGCGAGCACGCCTGACGACATCACCATCTCGCAATCCGGAGCCGTGACCGTCCAGGGCCGCACGGTCGGGACGCTGGCGGTCGTCTCGCTGACCGGCGCGACCAAGGAGGGCGACACGCTCTTCACCGGCGCCGCCGGCGCGCGCCCGTCCGGCACGACCGTCAACCAGGGCTATCTCGAGGGCTCCGGCGTCGAGCCGGCCCGCGCGATGGTCGACATGATCGTGTCGCTGCGCGCCTACGAGTCGAGCCAGCGTGTTCTGCACGCGATCGACGACACCCTCGGCCGTGCGACCACCTCGGTGGGGTCGGCGACAGGCGGCTGAGAACCCACCCGCGAGACGACCTAAAGAACGACGACCACTCGACGATTACGGAGGACGAAACTCCGGGAACCCCCAGGCTGGACTGCATTGCGCAGAAGCCCGCGAGAAGCGCTGAAGTCGCCATCGCACCCGGACTCCCCTCCAGGGAAGGACAAGGGACGAGATGCTGAACGGGCTCTACTCCGCAGCGGCGGGGATGATCGCGCAGCAGACGCGCATCGACGCGCTTTCGAACGACATCTCCAACGTCAACACGACGGGCTACAAGCAGGTCCGCACGGGCTTCAAGGATCTCGTCTACAACATCGAGGCGGGGATGAGGATCGGCGCCGGCGCGGCGGTCGTCGACGCGGGCCGGCTCTTCACCCAGGGCGGCCTCCAGGAGACCGGGAGCCCGCTCTCGCTTGCCATCGACGGGCCGGGCTTCTTCCAGGTGAAGCGCGGCGACGGCAGCCTGGCGCTGACCCGCTCGGGAGATTTTCGCACCGACGCCAACGGCCAGCTCACGACGGCCGAGGGTGAGCGCGTGTGGCCGCCGGTCACGCTCCCCCCGGGCACGAACGTCGACGACGTCAGCGTCTCGGCGGCGGGGCTCGTGACGGTGAAGCAGGCGACCATCGGCCAGATCCAGGTCGTGAGCGTCCCGTCGCCGAACAACCTGCAGCCCGTCGGGGGCTCGCTCTTCCTGCCCACCGCCCAGAGCGGCGCGATCCGCCCGATGGCGACGCAGGGCATCCGCCAGGGCTTCCTCGAGGCGTCGAACGTCGACCTCGCGAGCGCCATGGTGAACGTGATCGACGCCCAGCGCAGCTTCCAGATGGACTCGAAGGCGATCCAGACGCAGGACCAGCTCATGCAGATCGCAAACGAGATCCGGCGATGATCGACCCGATCGACACCAGCCTCCTGCCGCCGGACGTCCGCAAGGCGGGCCCGGCGGCCGAGCGGCTGTACGCCGGCGCGCTGGCGTTCGAGCTACAGCTCACCCAGCAGCTGACCCAGTCGCTCGCCGACTCGGCCGACTCGTCGAGCAGCGGCGACGATGACTCGGGCGACGCCACCACGTCGATGTACAAGCAGATGCTGCCCGACGCGATGTCGCAGGGCGTGACCGATGCGGGCGGGCTCGGCCTGGCCCGTGTCATCTACGACCAGCTTCGTCTGCAGGCGGGTGCGAAGTGATGACCGGCCTCCTCGACCACCTCGAGCGCCAGCTGGCCTCCTCCCGGCGCCTGCTCCAGATCGTGATCGCCCAGCGCGACGCGATTCGGGCCCAGGACGTCGAGGGCGTGCTCGCCCGGCTCGCCGAGGTGCAGCAGGAGATGAGCCGGCGCATGCAGCTCGAGCGCGAGCGCGACGTGCTGCTCGACCAGGCCTCGAACGCGCTCCGGCGCCAGCCGGGCGACATCACGCTCGAGATGATCCTGGTGCTTCTGCCCGCCGGCGAGGCGGTGCAGGCCCGGGCGCTCTCGTCGGAGCTCCGCGGGACGCTCGCCGAGACCTCGCGCATCCACGCCCAGAACCGGGTGCTGATCCGCCAGGAGCTCGCGTTCCTCGACCACCTGATGCGGGTGCTCTCGGGCACGCCGGAGGGTGCGTACTCCGCCGCCGGCGGCTCCTCGCCCCGGCCCCAGGTCCTCAACCTGATCGACACGAGGGTGTAGCCGATGCCGCTCTCCACATTCCTCGGCCTCGAGACCACCCTGCGGGGCATCCTCGCCCAGCAGCTGGCGCTCGACGTGACCGGCCACAACATCGCAAATGCCAACACCGTGGGCTACAGCCGCCAGGCCGCCGTCATGGCGCCGACGCCCGCCTACACGGTGCCCGGCGTGACCCGCCCGCCGCAGGCCGGCCAGCTCGGCACCGGCGTCGACGTGCAGAGCTACCAGCGGATGCGCGACGAGTTCCTCGACATCCAGTACCGCGCGCAGAGCATGCGCCAGGGCTCGGCCCAGGCGGCGCAGGACGGCCTGAAGCAGATCGAGGTGGCGTTCAACGAGCCCTCCGACACGGGCCTGAACTCGCTGCTTCAGAAGTACTGGGCCTCGTGGCACGACGTCTCGAACGCGCCCGAGAACCTGGCGACGCGGCAGGCGCTGGCGCAGAATGCGGCCAGCCTGGCGAACGGCTTCCAGAACCTCGCCACGCAGCTTCAGACCGTCCAGACGCAGACCGCGCAGAACGTCACGGACACGATCTCGCAGGTGAACGCGATCGGCTCGCAGATCACGCAGCTCACGGCCGCGATCACCGCCGATGAGGTGACCGGCGACAAGCCGAACGACCTGCTCGACCAGCGGGACGTCCTGATCGACCAGCTCTCGAAGCTCGGCAACATCACCGTCACGGTCGGCGCGCTCGACACGGTCGACATCAGCATCGGCGGAGCGACGCTCGTCTCGGGCGGGACGCCGCAGTCGGCGATCGCCGAGTCCGACATGACGAGCCTCACGTCGGGCAAGCTGAGCGGCCTCATCGGCCTGCGCGACACGACGATCCCGGGCTACCAGGCCTCGCTCGACGCGATCGCCTCGACGCTCATCACGCAGACGAACACCGCCCATGCGAACGGGTTCGACCTTGCCGGGAACAGCGGCGGCGTCTTCTTCAACGGCTCTGACGCCTCCACCATCGCGGTGAACCCGGCGCTCCTGACCACGCCCGCGCTGATCGCAGCATCGGCCAACGGCCAGCCCGGGAACGCCGGGAACGCGCTCGTCATGGTCGACATGCAGCAGACCGCGCAGGCCGGCCTGGGCGGGGCGACCGTCGACACCGCCTACTCGCAGCTCGTGACGAAGCTCGGGTCGGACGTCCGCGACGCCACCCAGACGGCCGACAACGCGACGATCCTCGCCGGGTCGCTCGACGACAAGCGCCAGTCCGTCTCGGGCGTCTCGCTCGACGAGGAGATGTCGAACCTCGTGAAGTTCCAGCGCGGCTATCAGGCGTCGTCCCGAGCGCTCTCCGCGATGGACGAGATGATCGACCAGCTCATCAACCGGACCGGGAAGGTGGGGCTGTGAGCGCCCGGATCACCCAGAACATGCTGTCGCGGTCGCTGCTCCTCGACCTCCAGAACGTCACCGACAAGCTCTCACGCACGCAGCGCAAGATCTCGTCGGGCAAGGAGCTCACGGCGCCGTCGGACGACCCCTTCGCGGCCAGCCAGGCGCTGATGCTGCGGCAGAACGTCGCGCTCGACGGCCAGTACCAGCGAAACGTCGCCGAGGCCCAGTCGTGGCAGTCGGTCACCGACACCGCACTCTCGAACGTCACCGACGCGGTGCTGCGGGTGCGCGACCTGGTCGTCCAGGGCGCGAACGACACCATCGGCCCCCAGGGCCGCCAGGCGATCGCCAACGAGGTCACGCAGCTGATCGACTCGATCAAGTCGTCGGCCAACGCCCAGTACGCCGGCCGCTACGTCTTCGCCGGATCGGCGACGTTGACGGAGCCGTACCAGCTCGGTGCCAACGACGCGTACGCCGGCAACGCCGAAATCGTGAAGCGCGAGATCGGCCCCGGTGTTCAGATCGATCTGAACACCGTCGGCCAGTCGACGTTCGGCGACGACACGTCGGGGCTCCTGTCGACGCTGCGCACCATCGTCACCGACCTGAACTCCGGCAACACGGCCGCGCTCGGCAACGCCGACCTTCGGGCGATCGACGTCGCGCACGATTCGGTGGTCAACGCCCGCTCGGTCGTCGGCGCGCTCTCGAATCGCCTCGACACGGCGCTCAGCCGGCTTCAGCAGCTCCAGGACGCCTCTTCGGCGCAGCTGTCGAACGTCGAGGACGCCGACATGGCAAAGACGCTCGTCGACTTCTCGACGCAGCAGGCGGTGTACCAGTCCGCGCTCCGCGCCGGCGCAAACATCATCCAACCCTCGTTGATGGACTTCCTCAAGTGAGTCCAGTCCCCGACATGGAGGTCAGCACGATGCAGATTCAGAGCACGCGGTTCGGCACGATCGACATCGCCGACGATGCGGTGATCGAGTTCGCCGACGGCATCATCGGCCTGCCGGGCACGCGTTACGCGCTCGTCGCCCAGCAGGAGGGCTCGTCGTTCTACTGGCTGCACTCGATCGACGATCCGTCTGTGGCGCTGCCGGTCACGCAGCCCTGGCTCTTCTTCCCGTCCTATGACGTCGCGGTCTCCGATGAGGACTCCGCGAAGCTCGGCCTCGACTCCGCCGAGGAGGCCGACGTGTTCTGCGTCGTCCGCGCGGCGCAGGAGCTCGAGGAGTTCACCGTCAACCTGCGCGGCCCGATCGTGGTGCACGCCTCGCGCCGGCTCGGCCGGCAGGTGATCAACGAGGCCGGCGACTACGACGTCCGCCAGCCGCTCTTCGCGCACGTCGAGCTGAGCCAGGCCCAGCCGGCCAACTCGACCACCCCGATTGCAGCAACGGGGGTCTAGCGCATGCTCGTCATCACCCGTCGTTCCGGTGAGCGGGTCGTCCTCGGGGACGACATCACCATCACAGTGCTCGAGATCTCAGGCTCCACCGTGCGCCTGGGCATCGACGCCCCGACCGAGGTGCCGGTCTACCGGCACGAGATCTGGCTCGCCGTCAAGGCCGAGAACCAGGCCGCGGCCAACGCCGAGGTCACCACTCTTCCGTCTCCAATCACGAAATAGCACGACCGACAAGGAGGTCAACGTCCCATGTCCCTTCGAATCCAGAACAACACCGAGGCGTTCAACGCCCACCGGCAGCTCGAGAACACCTCGATGCAGCTTTCCAAGTCCATGGAGCGCCTGAGCTCCGGCTACCGCATCAACCGTGCCTCTGACGACGCGGCCGGACTCGCCATCAGCGAGAAGCTGCGGGCGGAGATCGGCGGCCTGGATCAGGCCCAGCGCAACACGCAGGACGCCGTCTCGATGGTGCAGACGGCTGAAGGCGCGATGGCCGAGGTGCACTCGATGCTCCAGCGCGTCCGCGAGCTGGCCGTCGAGTACAACAACGGCACGCTGTCGGCGTCTGACAAGGCGTCGATCACGCAGGAGGTCGCGCAGCTCTGCGCCGAGATCAGCCGGATCGCCTCCGACACCACGTTCAACTCGATCGCCGTCCTCACCGGCTCGGCGACGATCACGTTCCAGGTCGGTGCCGACGACGGTGAGACCATCAGCGTCTCGGCCGTGCAGCTCTTCGGCTCCGGCGCCGGCTTCAAGATCGACTCCAACATGTTCACGTGGGGCACCACGGTCACGCTGGCCTCGATCGACCAGGCCGTCCAGGGTGTCGCCGATGCCCGCGGCCAGTTCGGCTCGATCCAGAACCGGCTCGAGCACACGCTGTCCAGCCTGGCCACCTTCCAGGAGAACCTGACCGCGTCCGAGAGCCGCATCCGCGACGTGGACATGGCCTCCGAGATGGTGAACTTCACCAAGCTGCAGATCCTGCAGCAGGCCGGCACCTCGATGCTGGCGCAGGCCAACCAGCTCCCGCAGAGCGTCCTCACGCTGCTGCGCGGCTAGGCCCGGTCGAACGAGCGGGGCCAGGTCCTCCCTCCGGAGGGCCTGGCCCCGCGGTCGTTAACGCGCCTCTCCTCGCTCGCCGACGAAGAGGACGTGCGGCCGGCCGTGTGCCTCGATCTCGCCGTCGCGGCGCATGCCGATGCGCTCGGCGACACGATGTGAGGCGAGGTTCTCGACGTCGGCGACAGCGATGATCCTGGGCACGTCGAGGTCCGCCAGCCCGGCCGCGAGGCACGCGGCGGCCGCCTCCGTCGCGTAGCCCCGGCCCCAGGCCCGGCGGGCGAAGGTGTAGCCGAGCTCGACATCGCCCGTTTCCTCGAGGAGCCCGAAGCCGGCGTCTCCGACGACCTCGCCGCCGGCGATCAGCTCGACCGCGTAGTACGCGTAGCCGCGGGCGGTCTGCGCGAGGAGCTGCTCGTCCATGATGCGCCGGACGGCGTCCTCATCCGGGAGCGGGCCGCCCGGGATGTAGCGCATCACCTCCGCGTCGCCGTAGACGTCCATCATCGGCCGCTCGTCGCCGGGGGCGAACGGCCGGATCCGAAGCCGCGGCGTGACGATCGGGAGCGAGAGCACCGCGGGATCCTACGACCGAAGCACCGGGGTCAGACCCCGTACGGTCCGCGTCACACCTTCGGGACGAAGCTGTGGCTTAAGCACGGAGGGCCGCCCGGGGGCGGCCCTGACGCTCGTCGTCCCGCGTGTACGGCGTCTTCGAGTACCGCAGGAGGCTGAGGCGGGAACCGCCGGGGTCAGACCCCGTACGGTCCGCGTTGCACCTTCGGGACGAAGCTGTGGCTTAAGCACGACGGGCCGCCCTGGGGCGGCCCGTCGCTCGTCGTCCCGTTGGTACGGGGTCTTGTTACCGCAGGAGGCTGAGGACGCTCTGCGGGGCCTGGTTGGCCTGGGCGAGCATGCTCGTGCCGGCCTGCTGCAGGATCTGCAGCTTGGTGAAGTTGACCATCTCGGAGGCCATGTCCACGTCGCGGATGCGGCTCTCGGACGAGGTCAGGTTCTCCTGGAAGGTGGCCAGGTTGTTGAGCGTGTGCTCGAGGCGGTTCTGGACGGAACCGAAGGTCGAGCGGGCATCGCTGACGCCCTGGATGGCGGCGTCGATGCTTGCGAGCGTCACGGTCGTGCCGAAGCTGAAGATCGACGAGTCGACCTTGAACGTCGAGCCCGAGCCGAACAGGGCGACGGAGCTGACCGAGATGGTCTGACCGTCGTCCGCGCCCACCTGGAAGGTGATGCTGCTCGAACCGGTGAGGACGGCGATGCCGTTGAACTTGGTGTCCGAACCGATCCGGCTGATCTCGGCGCAGAGCTGGGCGACCTCAGCGGTGATGGACGCCTTGTCGGACGCCGACAGCGTGCCGTTGTTGTACTGCACGGCCAGCTCGCGGACGCGCTGGAGCATCGAGTGCACCTCGCTCATCGCGCCTTCCGCCGTCTGCACCAGCGAGACGGCATCCTGGGCGTTGCGCTGGGCCTGGTCGAGGCCGCCGATCTCGGCGCGCAGCTTCTCGCTGATCGCCAGGCCGGCCGAGTCGTCGGCCGCGCGGTTGATCCGGTAGCCGCTGGAGAGCTTCTCCATCGACTT
>DATAEI010000070.1:0-8475 GCA_036258075.1 Gaiellales bacterium | reverse complement strand
CAGCTGCGACGCCGAGGCGCTCATCTCGCTCGTCCGCGACGGGCTGGCCGAGGTGTCCGGCGGCGAGGCCCGGCTGCCCGGTCAGACGAGCCTTGCGACGAGCTCGGCGAGCCCCTCCAGCGAGGGCAGCTCGGCGTCGGGCGCGTAGCCCCCCGGCAGCTCGCGGCCGGTGCGGTTGATCCACACCGCCTTCATCCCGCACGCCTGGGCGCCGGCGACGTCGGTGTCGAGGTCGTCGCCGACGTGCACCCACCGCTCGCGGCGGCCACCCGCCAGCTCGGCCGCGTGCAGGAACGGCGCCGCCGCGGGCTTCAGCTCGCCCACCCGCTCGGCGTGGACGACGAAGGCGAATCGGCGTGCCACCGCGAGCTTCTCGACCGGGAAGTTGCCGTTCGTGATCGCGCCGAGGATGTGGCCCGCACCGGCCAGCCGCTCCATCTCGGGCTCGACGTCGGGATGCAGCTCGACCGTGAAGACCCGCTCGGCCATCCACACGTCGACCATCCAGCGCGGCAGCCCCTCCTCGACCACGCCCCGATCGGCCAGCGCGCGCCGGAAGGACTCCATCCTGAGCTCCTCGTAGGTGCCGGCCTCGCCGTCGAGCGCAGCCCGGTAGGCGTGCAGCACGTCGATCGTGAGCGTCCCGGCCAGCGCCGGGATGCGCCCCTCCAGCCGCTCGATCGTCCGGCGCAGGGCGCCGTCCATCATCGGCATGAACTCCCACAGCGTCTCGTCGAGGTCGAACGAGACGACCGCCGCCTCCGTCAACCCGCCCTCCGCAGGAGCGCGACGGCGTGGCAGGCCGCACCCTCGCGGCGACCGGTGAACCCGAGACCGTCGGTCGTCGTCGCCCGAACCGTGACGCGGGCCGGCTCGACGCCCAGCGCGGCCGCGACCGCCACCCGCATCGCCTCCCGGTGCGGTGCCAGCCGGGGCGCCTCGGCGACGACGACAGCATCGAGGTTCACGAGCTCCCAGCCGCCGCTTCGCACGCGCTCCCAGGCCTCGCCGAGGAGCGCCAGGCTGGAGGCGCCGGCGTAGGCCGGGTCGCCCGGCGGGAACAGGTGGCCGATGTCCTCGAGCCCGGCCGCGCCCAGGATCGCGTCGGTGGCGGCGTGGCAGACGACGTCGGCGTCGGAGTGTCCCGCGAGCCCGCGGTCGTGGTCGATCTCGACTCCTCCCAGCACCAGCCTTCGGCCTTCGGCGAAGGCGTGGGCGTCGACGCCGATGCCGACCCGCATGTCCTCAGTCACGCCGGCTCCCGGGTGCGCGCCTCGGCCCGGACGAGATCGTCGGGCGTCGTGATCTTGGCGTTGGCCGCCTCCCCGTCCACCACGACCACCCTGCCGCCGGCCCGCTCGACCAGCTGGGCGCAGTCGGTGGCGGCCGCGATCTCGCCGGCGGCGCCCGCATACGCCCGGCGCAGCGCCTCGGCACGGAACGCCTGCGGGGTCTGGACGGCGCGAAGCTCGGAGCGCTCGAGCGTCTCGAGCACCGCGCCGCCGCCCACCCGCTTCACGGTGTCGGCCAGGGGCACTCCCGGGACGGAGCCGTCGGCGCCCGCGAGCGCGTCGAGCACCCGGTCGACCAGCTCTGCCGACGCGAACGGGCGGGCAGCGTCGTGCACGAGCACCGCCGTCGCGGAGGGGGCCACCTCGGCCAGGCCCGCCGCCACCGACTCGGCGCGGGTCGGCCCGCCCGAGACGGCGGCCGCCACCTTGCCGGCGGCCAGCTCGTCGGCGAGAAGGGTCGCCGGCTCCTCCCAGTCCTCGGGCACGACGACGACCATGCGCTCGACGCGCGGATGGGCCTCGAAGAGCTCGATGGCGTGCGCGAGCAGCGGCCGGCCGCCGAGCTTCACGAACGCCTTCGGCCGCTCGTGGCCGAGCCGGCGGCCGTCGCCGGCCGCGGCCACGACCGCCCACACGAGCTCGGCCGTCATTCGCCTGCCGCGTCGCCGAGGCGCGTGAAGATCATCTTGCCCGACGGCGACTGGAGCACCGACGTGACCTCGACGCCGACGGTGTGGCCGACCCGGCGGCGGCCGCCCTCGACCACCACCATGGTGCCGTCGTCGAGATAGCCGACGCCCTGGTCGTGCTCCTTGCCCTCGCGGATGAGCCTGATCTCGAGCCGCTCGCCGGGGAGCACCGCCGGCTTGAGCGCGTTCGCGAGCTCGTTCACGTTCAGGACGACGACGTCCTGGATGCGGGCGAGCCGGTTCAGGTTGTAGTCGGTCGTCAGGATGCGAAGGCCGCGCTGCTTGGCCAGCTTGAGCAGCTTGGCGTCGACGTCGGCGAGCTCGGGGAAGTCGACCTCGGGCGTCGCCACCGGCACGTCAGAGCGCAGGCCCTGCACGACCTCGAGCCCCCGCCGCCCGCGGGCCCGCTTCAGCGGGTCGCCCGAGTCGGCCACCTGCTGGAGCTCGCGGAGCACGAACTCGGGGACGACGAGCTCGCCGCTCAGGAAGCCGGTGCGCACGATGTCCGCAATGCGGCCGTCGATGATCGCGCTCGTGTCCACCAGCGTCTCGAGCGCCGCCTGCGCCGAACCGGTGACGCCCGGCTCGGAGATCTGGTGGACGCCCACCAGCCGCAGGACGCCGCGGTGCTTCTTGGCGGCCACGTAGGCGAAGAGGTAGCCCACCACCAGGAAGAGCGGCAGGATGATCCAGTTGCCGATGTACGGCAGCGTGTGGACCGGAAACCACAGGAGCGCCGACACGAGGAGGCCGATGAGCAGGCCGATGGCGGCCACGGTGAGCTCTCCGGCACTCCGGGTCTGCGCAGCGCGCTCGACCCTCTTGAATCCCCGCACCAGTCCCTGGCCCACCAGGCCCCCGACCATCCAGCCGACGGCGAAGGCCAGGAAGACGATGACTCCAAAGGCGGGGTAGGCGTATGAGGCCGAATATCGGTCGATGAGGTTGTAGGACAACCCCGCCTGGATGGCGCCGAGAACTCCCAAGAGGGACAAGACGATTCGGCTTGACACCACCATCGTCCGCTCCTTCCTCGGAACGTTCTTTCGTGCCCGGCCCTCCGGTTGGGCCTCGCGGCCTCCGGCGCCGGCGTGTTCAGGTGTTGGCTATGCGCGGGCCCGTCGCGCCTCGCCGATCTCCTCGAGCACCTCCTCCAGGAACTCGCGCGCCTCGTCCTCGTCCATGTTCTTGGCGTACATGAGCTCGGACGCGAGGATGCGCTTGGCCTTCGAGAACATCTGCTTCTCGCCGGTCGAGAGGCCCTTCTCCTGATCGCGCTGGGCGAGGTTCCGCACGACCTCGGCCATCTCGAAGATGTCGCCGGTCTTCATCTTGTCGCGATTGTGCTTGAACCGGCGGTTCCAGTTCTTGGGCATCTTGGTGCCGTCACCCTGGAGCACCTCGATGACCTGGTCGACCGTGTCCTCCTCGATCACCTTGCGCAGCCCGACGCGATCCGCGCTGTCGAGCGGGATGGTGACGGTCATGTCGTTGTGCAGGATCTTGATCGTCAGGTACTCGCGCTCCTGATCCCCGACCTGCCTGGTATCTCTGCTCACGATCGTCCCGGCACCGTGGTGCGGGTACACGACCTTCTCGCCAACTTTGTACAAGGTGTCCCTCGACCTCCTCGCCAGAGAAATAGACCCGGACGGCCGCCGCAGACCATTCTCCGGGAGGCGAAAATTCTATCAGAAGCGGGCCACTCCCGGCGAAAGCATCAATCTATATTGACCATATCACAAATAAATGCAGATCAAGATATGACAACAACCGATGAAACGACTTACAAATTCAGGTAACGGTCGACCAGATTCTGCTCCTGGAGCCGGCGCAGCCCTTCGCGGATCTCCCGGGCGCGGACGGCGCCCACGCCCTCGACCTCCTCGAGCTCGCCCTGCGACGCCCTCACGAACGCCTCCAGCGTGCCGAAATGGGCCACGACGTGGTTCACGACCGTCTCGGTCAGGCGCGGCACCTTCGAGAGAACCCGGTATCCGCGGGGCGTGACGGCGTGGTCGACGGGCGAGATCGTGCGCGGGTAGCCGAGCACGTCCGCCAGCGACTCGACCTCGAGCAGCTGTGAGTCGGGGAGCGCGTGCAGCTCCTCGAGCGCGCGCTCGTAGCCGCCGGCGCTGTCGTCGAGGCAGTAGTCGCGCACCATCGCCACCTCGTCGCCGGGCACCCACTCCGACATCTCGTCGAGCTGGATCTTGATGAGGCGCCCCTCCACGCCGAGCTCCACCACGTTGCGCTCGATCTCGGAGCGCATCCGCGACGTCATCTCGGCCCGCTGGAGCGCGACCAGGACGTCGTCGAGCATCGCGGCGCCCTGGAACTCGAGCGCGGTGAGCCGCGTCGACACCTGGTCGAACCGCGCCCGGTAGGTCTCGAGCGTCGTCACTGCCTGGTTGGTCTTGGCCAGGACGTCGGAGATCTCCTCGAGCTGGTAGCGGGCGTCGCCCACATAGAGCGTCACGACGTCGCGCTGCTGGGAGATCGAGATGACGAGCGCACCGGTCTGCTTGGCGACGCGCTCGGCGGTGCGGTGGCGCGTGCCGGTCTCGGCGGACGGGATCGTCGGATCGGGCATGAGCTGGACGTTCGCGTAGACGATCCGCGTCGCCATCGCGTTCAGGATGATGGCGCCGTCCATCTTTGCGAGCTCGTAGAGCAGGTACGGCGAGAACGACTGGTCGAGCCGGATCCCGCCCGAGAAGAGGAACGACAGCTCGGCCGGTTCGCCGATCACGATCAGGGCGCCCAGATCGCCGCGGAGGATGTCGTTGATCCCCTGGCGCATGTTCGTGCCGGGCGCGATGCGCCGCAGCGCCTCGAGCATCTTGGGGTCGGTGCGGATGTCGAGAGGGGAGTCGCTCATGGCCGGTCGCGGGTCAGGCCAGAGCGAGCCCGATCGCCTCACCCAGGGTACCAGCGCACCGGACGGTGAGGGAAGCCGGCGCGGACGTCCCGGCCGGCGCGACGACCTCGCTCACGCCGAGCTTGGCCGCCTCGGCCAGCCTCGGCGCCGCGTGCCCGACCGGGCGCAGCCGGCCCGTGAGGCCGATCTCGCCGAAGCACGCCAGTCGCTCGGCCGGCGGCCGCCCGCGGTGCGACGACACCACGGCGAGCGCCACCGCGAGGTCGGCGGCGGGCTCGTCGACCCGCACGCCGCCGGCCACGTTCACGAAGACGTCGGATGAGCCGAGCGCGATGCCGGCGTGGCGTCCCAGCACGGCGAGGATCATGCTGAGCCGGTTTCGATCGAAGCCGGTCGCCTGGCGACGCGGCATCGCGAGGTCGGACGGCGCCACGAGCGCCTGCACCTCGAGCAGGATCGGACGGCTGCCCTCGATCGCCGGCAGGAGCACGGCCCCGGGCCCGGCGGCGCCGTCCTCCGCGAGCGCCGAGGACGGATCGACGACCGGCACGAGGCCGGCGCCCGTCATCTCGAAGATCCCGATCTCGTCGGTGGACCCGAAGCGGTTCTTGACCGCCCGCAGGACCCGCAGGTGGCGGTAGCGGTCGCCCTCGAACTGGAGCACGGCGTCGACCAGGTGCTCGAGCACGCGCGGCCCGGCGACCGAGCCGTCCTTGGTCACGTGGCCGACGAGCACGATCGCGATGTTGCGCGTCTTCGCCAGCCGGAGCAGCCGGTCGGCAGCCTCGCGCACCTGGGCCACCGACCCGGCCGCCGAGGCGACGTCCGCCGCGTGCAGCGTCTGCACCGAGTCGATGACGCACACGTCGGGACGCTCGGCGGCGATCGTCTCGAGCACCACCTCGAGCTCGGTCTCGGCCAGGATGCCGATGCCGCCGGCGGCGTCCAGACGCTCGGCCCGCATGCGCACCTGGGCGGGCGACTCCTCGCCCGAGACGAGAAGCGTCCGCAGGCCGCGCCCGGCCGCCGCAGCAAGCGCCTGGAGCAGGAGCGAGCTCTTGCCGACGCCCGGCTCGCCGCCGATCAGGACGAGCGACCCCGGCACGATCCCGCCGCCGAGCACACGGTCGAGCTCGGCGATCCCGGTCGCCATGCGCGCGCCCTCGGCGGTCTCCACATCGGCCAGGCGGGCTACGGCTGCGGGCCGCGTGCGGCCGTTCTTGGCAGCGCGGGGGGCGGCGTCCTCCGTGAGCGTGTTCCACTCACCGCAGCCGGGGCAGCGGCCGAGCCATTTGGGCGTGCGATGTCCGCAGGCGGTGCAGGTATATGCGACGAGCGTCCGGGTCACGGACACCCCATTCTGGCAGGGGCCGCGGATGGCGCCCGGGCGCCGAACCGGTTGCTAGGGTCCCGACCCTCATGACCCATTCGAACCGCATCATCAAGGGCCGCTGGATCGCCGGCGCCGCGGTCGTCGCGCTCCTCGCGGGCGCGTGCGGCGGCGGATCGAGCGGCGGCGATACGTCAGGCGGGGGCGGCGGCTCCGTTGCAAGCGGCGGGCAGGTGGTCGAGATCGACGTCGCGAGCAGCGGCTTCGCCTTCGCGCAGTCCACCGCGACCGCGTCCGCCGGCCACGTCACGATCAAGTCGATGAACCCGCAGGGGACAGGCCACGACATCGCCCTCAGGGGCGACGGCGTCGACGAGAAGGGCGAGGTCGTCCAGGACGGCGGCGTCTCGACCATCGACATCGCCGACCTGAAGCCCGGGACGTACACGTACTACTGCTCCGTGCCCGGCCACGAGGACGCCGGCATGAAGGGCACGCTGACCGTCTCGTAGCCGCCCGTCAGGGCGAGTACTCGTATGCGCCGATGTCGGGCGGGCCGACCCGGTCCGTGCCGTCGATGTCGGCAGGAGGCGCCACGGCGGGGTCGGCGAGGTCGATCAGGAGCGTCGAGCCCGCCGTCGGGCGCCCGTCGGCGTCGAGCAGGGGATCTCCGACCACCTCGGTCTGGCCGCAGGCGGATCCGGCGACGATCACGTTCCGGTCCGGGTCGCGCTCGACGCTGCAGACAAGGCCGGGCACCATGAGCCACGCGATCACGTTGTTCGCCAGGAGCGGCCGGTTCCGGCGCCGCACCTTCAGGTAGAGCGGGCTCAGGACGACCGACGACTCGGCGTGATGGCCCTTTGGCGCGCCGGAAAGGATCGTGTTGTTCACGATCTCGGTGCCGAGCGGGATCCGCGTCGCCGCGCGCGTGCCGACGAGGATTCCGACCCGCGGGACGATGCCCGGCGCCAGCGGATCGTCGCGCAGGAAGACGTTGTTCACGACGTGGACGCCGTCGTCGGCCGTCGCCAGGTTGAGCTGGGCGCCCCCGCCCTGGCTGACGCCGAAGACGTTGCGGGTGATCAGCAGGCCGTCGGCGCTGAAGAGCTCGATCAGGTCCTGGTGGGCGCACTTGACCCAGCCGGTGTGGCACGCGAGCGCGCGGTCGAAGCGGTTCTCGCGGATGACGCCGTTCGGCCCGATGCGGCCGCCGATGAAGTCGCACCCGCGGCAGTCGTGAAACCAGTTGTGCACCACCCGCACGCCCGAGGCCCAGCGCGGCAGGAGGCAGGTCGACCACTTGGGGGTGCGGTCGCCGCAGTGCGAGAAGGTGCTGCTGCGGACGACGACGCCGGTCGAGAAGTCGAGCCTGAGGCCGACCTTGAAGTCGGTGTGCTTGGCCGTGAAGGCGTCGCCGCGAAACACGACCCGGCGCGAGCTCTCGACGAGCACGATGGCGTTCCCGCCCAGCGGCCGGAACACGAGCCCTCGGACCGTGACCGCCCGCGACCGGCTGATCGTGAGGCTCTGGACGCGCGCGCCCGTCGAGCCGACGATCTCGAGCTGGCTCTCCGAGCGCGGCCCGACCGTGAGCGGGCGGCGGTAGTCGCGCGGCAGGAGCACGATCCTCCCGCCGGTCGTGCGGAAGTCGCGCACGGCCTGCTGGAACGCGCGCGCCGAGCCGACGAACCGGGCGCCGCCTCCGGCGTAGGCGGGCACCGCATGCGCGAGGCAGGCGAGCGCGAGCAGGGCAACGAGGAGGGGGCGTGAGCGCATCCCAGAACCGGGATTCGACCAAGACGGCCGACCACCTACCTGTGACGCCGGGAGGGCGGGGTCAGACCCTGAACTTCTGCCGGCACACTTCCGCCGCGGTTTCGCGACGTCGGCCGCCCGCCCAGCACGGCCCGCCGTCACACCGGCGTCACGCGTGGGTCACGCGGGACGTTCGGGGTCTGACCCCGTGCGCGTTAACGCGAGAGGGCCGCTCCAACGAGCGGCCCTCAGGCGAGATCGGTTGCCGGCTCGAGCCCCGGCCGCTACTCGGTGGGCTCGGCCGGCTGTTCGGGCTCGGAGCCCGAATCGTTTGTCTGGGCGTCGTCGGCGTCGGCCGGCGTCGGAACGAGATCCTCCGGCGGGGCGTCCGGCACCTTGACGGGCTCGATCATCTGAAGCGAGATCTCCTCGTCGCCGTCGCGATGGTCGACGAGAACCGTCGAGCCCGGCTCGAGCGCGCGCCCGAGCACGAAGTCGGCCAGCGGATCCTCGATGTAGCGCTGG
>DATAEI010000069.1:0-3284 GCA_036258075.1 Gaiellales bacterium | reverse complement strand
GGTGCTCGGAAGCACGATCGGCGGCGTGATTCGTAGCCGGCAGCGAACCCGCGGCGTGCGAGCGCTCGACTCGTTCGGAGGCGTCTTCGCAGGTGCGCTGATCGGGCTCGGGATGGTGTGGGTGCTCGGCGCGATGGCGCTTCAGCTTCCGGGGCAGGCCGACCTCCGCCGCGCCGTCCAGCGCTCGTACGTGATCCAGCAGCTGAACGACATCGTGCCGCCCCGGCAGCTGCTCAACGTGCTCGCCCGAGTTGACCCCTTCCCGACCTTCGCCGGCCCGCCGGTGCCCGCCGAGCCGCCCGATCCGGCCGTGCTGCGGACCCCGGGTGTCCGTGCCGCCGCGCCGAGCGTCGTGCGCGTGCTCGGGACGGCATGCGGCCTCGGCGTCGAGGGCAGCGGCTGGGTCGCTGGGCCGGAGCTGGTAGTCACCGCCGCGCACGTCGTGGCCGGCGAGGAGGACACCTCGGTGTCCACCCTGGGCGGCGTCTCGCTCGCGGCGGCCGTCGTGGTCTTCGACCCGCACGACGACATCGCGGTGCTGCAGGTGCCTGGTCTCGACGCCGACCCGCTGCGGCTCGTCGAGCCCGAGAGCGGCACACCAGTTGCGATCGTCGGCTACCCGCTGAACGGGCCGCTCGACGCGACGGCCGGCCGAATCGGTAACACCGCGTCCGTGTTCGCCCAGGACGCCTACGGCCGCGGGCCGACTCGGCGCCTCGTGACCAGCCTGGCTGGAAGAGTCGAGCACGGCAACTCGGGCGGCCCTGCGGTGGACGCGCGCGGGCGGGTGCAGTCGACGGTGTTCGCGGCGCGCTCGATCGGCGACGGCGGCTACGGCGTTCCGGCCTCGGTCGTGCGTGAGGATCTCGCCGGCGCGGGCGGCGGCCCGGTCTCGACCGGCCCCTGCGTCCGCTAACCCAAGACGTCGAGCGCGGCTTCGGGCTGCTTGAAGGGCGGGATCACGTAGACGCCCGAAACCTTCTCGCGTGCCTGCGCGTACAGCTCTCGCGCGAGGGTGAGCCCCTCCGCGCCCGCGTTGGCGCCCGCCTGCTCGAGCCGTCGCTGGACCTCCTCCGGCACGACGATCCCCGGAACCTCGTTGTGCAGCCGTACGGCGAGCTGGTAGCTGCGCACGTAGAAGATGCCGAGCAGGAGCGGGACGGGCCAGCCGCCGATCAGCTCCTCGAAGCGGTCGAGGTAGGCGAGGTCGAAGAGCGCCTGCGTCATCGCAAAGCTCGCGCCGGCCTCGATCTTCCGCCGGAAGCGCTCGGCCTCGAGCTCGAGGTCGTCCGCCGACGGGTTGACCGCGACGCCGAGGAAGAACGAGGTCGGCGCGTCGATGCCCTTGCCGTTGTAGTCCTCGCCGCGGTTCAGCTGCGTGACGACCTGCGAGAGGCCGATCGAGTCGACCTCGTACACACCGCGCGACCCGGGGTAGTCGCCGACCTCCGGCGGGTCGCCGGTGACCGCGAGGATGTTGCGCACGCCTTCCGCGTGGGCGCCGAGCAGCTGCGACTCGAGCCCCATGATCGACGTGTCGCGCGGGGTCAGGTGCGGGATCGTCTCGATGGCACAGTCGCGCTCGATCGCGACCGAGGCCATCAGCGCGTTGGCCCGGGCTCGCGCCATCGGGTTGTCGTTGATGTCGACGAAGCCGACCTTGCCGCTCTGCTTGAGCGTCCGCGCGACGGAGAGCATGGCGTCGTAGGTGCCGCCCTTGGGCGGGTCGAGCTCGACGCAGGTCACCCACTCCCCCTGACGCAGCATCCGCGCGAGCTCGGTCTCGTACGGCCCGTGGCCACGGCGCGTCTCGACCAGCTCGCGCTCGATCACGACCAGCGGCGCGGCCGGCTCGCGCTCTTCCTCGACGGCCGATGCGATCGCCGCGATCTCGACGGGCGTGGTCCCGCAGCAGCCGCCGATCAGCCGGGCGCCGAGCCGGCGGGCATGTGCCGCGAACTCGGCGAAGTACTCGGGCGTCGCGTGAGGGTAGATGACGCGGCCGCCGCTCAGGCTGGCGAGGCCGACGTTCGGGAGTACGGCGAGCGGCGGCCCGCCGTCGCCGCCCATCGCCTCGAGCGCCGCCAGCGCCGCGTGCAGCCCCGCGCCGTGGTTGGCGCCGATCGCCGCCAGGTTGAGCGGCCTCAGGCGTTCCGCGGCCTGGGCTCCCGTCACGCCGGCGAGCGTCTCGGCGCCCTCGTCGAAGGTGAGGGTGGCCACGATCGGGAGCGACGAGACACTGCGTACCGCGTCGATTGCCGCGTCGAGCTCGTTCAGGTCGTAGAACGTCTCGACCATGAACAGATCGATCCCGCGGCCGTCGAGCAGCGCGGCTTGCTCCGCGAACATCTCTTGCCGCTGCGCGGGCGACACGGCCAGGTCGCCGAGCGGCCCGATCGAGCCGGCGATGAAGACTTCGCGGCCTGCGACATCCCGGGCCTCGCGCGCGAGCTTCACCCCGGCGCTGTTGATCCGCTCGAGCTCGTCGTCGAGGTAGAGCTGCGAGAGCTTGCGCCGGTTTGCGCCGAAGGTGTTCGTCTCGATCAGGTCCGCGCCCGCGCGGATGAAGCTCGTGTGCAGCGTCACCACGCTCTCGGGCGCCTTCAGGTTCGCCTCTTCGGGGCAGCGGAGGCGCGGCACGGCGCTCGTCACGAGCACGCCCATGCCGCCGTCTCCGACGACGATCGGGCCGCTCTCCAATCGCTGCTCGAACCGGGTGCTCATTCCCGCTCGACTCTACTGGCACCGGCGATTGCGGCATTTCTTGCGTGCGAGGTCGGTCGGCTCAGACGGACGCGCGGGCGGAGCCCGCACGTCCTGAGGCCGGCGCCGTCAAGCGGCGCCTCGGAGTGAAGTGAAGCGGTCAACCGAGAACGAGGGATAGATCAAGCGACCCCCTGGGCGCGATACTCCACCTGCAACGACGACGAGCGCCCCGATGCGGCGGGGGCAGATCGTCGGAAGCCGGTGGGGCCCGATGCGGCGGGGCCCACAGGCACTCGGACAGGGCCCAATGCGGCGCGGCCCCTCCGGAGATGTAACTGCGGCTCTCTCACGGGAGACTCAGGCGGGGCCGGGCGGCGGCCCCGCCTGATGTTTGGTCCGGCTCAAGCACCGGGCTCGGGCTGTCGATGCAGCCCGTGGCTCCCGGCCGGGGGACTGACGGCAATCATCCTGCGGCGACGAAGCTTCTGACGGCGGCGGGCCCTGCTCCGCCGCCGTTCTTTTCTGGCAACCCGGTGACAGTCACTGTGACAGTCACTGTGACTGTCACTGTTGGGGTC
>DATAEI010000068.1:0-20372 GCA_036258075.1 Gaiellales bacterium | reverse complement strand
TCGACGACGCCGGCGCCGGTTACGCGAGCCTTCGCCATATCCTCAATCTCAACCCTGACATCATCAAGGTCGACATCAGCCTCACGGCCTCGGTCGACGGCGACCGCGGATCGCGCGCGATGATCTCTGCGCTGGTCTCGTTCGCGTCGCAGACGGGACAGCTCGTGATCGCCGAGGGGATCGAGCGCGCCGAGACGCTGACGGCGTTGCAGGCAATCGGCGTGCACTACGGGCAGGGGTACCTCCTGGGCAGGCCACAACCGCTCGCTCGCAAGCCGACCGCACGAGTGTGATGCCATGGGCTGCCAAGAGTCAGACTCGATGCGTCTCCATGCACTCGATGGAGACCGAGTGACCGATTGACCTCGTTCGCGCGAGCCGGTGCGGGTTGTGGCCCGCGCCGCACCGCCGGTCAGCCCGGCGAGTAGAACACGTGGGCGGCGGCGTACGTGCGGCCCCGCCGGTCCTTCACCGAGCCGAAGATGCGGTATCGCCCTGCCGGCGTTGATGGGCGCACCCGCGCGCGATACGTGGCGGCCGTGATCACGCCGGGCTTCAGGACGGCCACCTGGGCGGCGCCGATGCCGTAGGTCGGCGTCTCCCACGTCACCTCGAACTCGCCGCGGTGGCTCGACTCGGTGAGGTTCACGATCTTCACGGTGGCGACGATGCGGTCGCCGACCTCCGGATGCCGCGGCCGGATCGTGACTCTCACGCGGAACTGCGGGTTCTGGGTCCTCGTGACCATGTATGCGTCGCCCGGCGCGGCGAACACCGCCGCGGCGAGGATCACGATCAGGGTGAGAAGCGAGAGCCTGCGCATGGTTCGCAGCGCACTGTAGCCCCTCGACCGGATCCGAATCCGGATACCCCCTACCGCCCGGCCCCGCGGAAGCTCGACAGGAGGCTGATCCCCCAGTGGCGAAACTCCTCGCGCGTGAGGGCGGCCACCCGCTCGCCACGGCGCGGCCGCCTCGGGGGAGCCGGCTCCGGCGCCCGCCGGCGCCGTGCGGGCGCGACCGCCGCGGCCGGCGCCGGGTCGACCGCGATGGCGGCCTTGGTCATCACCACATGCCGCTCACGGGCCGGCCGGTGGTCGCTTCCGACCACGCGGTGGAGCGTCACGAGCCGCCCTCGCGGCGCGCGCAGGATGCGGCCGAAGCCGTCCCACGGCACCGCGGCCAGCGGCTCGATCTCGACGAGCGCGCCCCGGTGCGGCGCGGCGATCACCCAGCCGTCGCCGGCGTACAGCCCAACGTGGTGGGCGTATCCCGAGCGCGCGCCGAGGAAGACGAGATCGCCGGGCTTCATGTCGGCCGCCCGCACCGGGACCGACATGGCCCAGAGCACGTCCGCCGTCGGGCGGCCCGGAAGCCCGTAGCCGGCCCGCGCGTACGCATGGTCGACGAGGCCGGAGCAGTCGAACCCGCCCTCCGTCCGGCTGTCGCCGCCCCAGACGTATGGCCAGCCGACCTGCGCGAGCGCCGCCCTCACGACGGCCGCGCGCGCGCCGGAACCGTGGGCGGCGTGAAGCGGCGGCGTCACGGGATGGATCACGGGCGCGGGCAGGCGGGGCGCGTGGCGGTGATGCTTCGCCGGCTGCTGCGGGCGACGCCTGCCGCCCGGGGCGGGCTGGGCGCGCCGGCCGTGCTTCCCCGGGGCCTTCGCCTGCCGGTCGGGCAGGGTCCCGCCTCCACCGCTCCCGCCGGAGCTCCCCTGGCCGGAGACGGGCGGCGGCGCGAGGTGCGCGAGGTCGGCATGCACGCGGCCGAGGAGGATGTCCGTCCCGGCGGGAAGCCCGGAATGGGCGCTCGTCAGGTGGAGCCTCAGGCCGGCGAGCGTGTCTCCCCCTCCGGCCGCGTCGCTGCGGGCGACCGGATCGTCCACGACCGCGTAGCCCCAGCCCTTGACCCAGATCTTCGTGCCCGGAACGACCTCCAGCGGCTTGCCGTCCCGGCGGACGCGGACGAGATGGGAGCCGGAGCCGTCGACGACCGTGCCGTCGGGCGCCGCGACCGATGCGCGGGCGCGCAGGACGTCGACCTGGAGGCTGCCGCCGAAGAGCTCCACCGAGCGCATGACGACGGCGCCCGTCGCCTCCACGGCGTCGCCCGAGCCGCGCGTCGCGGAGCTCTCGATGTGGCCGATGCGAAGCAGCGAGCCGTCGTGCGGGAAGCGGTAGCCGTCGCTCGCAGCCGGCGTGCTCGAGACGAAGAGCGTCGGGGTGCCGTCCAGATCGCGCCCGTCCGGGCCAAGGATCGCGACGGCCGTGACCGAGGCCCGCTCGATCGGAAGTGCGGTCGAAGCGGCGGCGGACGGGGCGAGCCAGCCCGCCCCGGCGGCAAGCACGGCCGACGCGCCGAGCGCGGCCTTCCAAGCCCCCGTGCCCTCGTGCCTCCCCACGGCCAGTCCCACCTCCGACCAACACGCTACCGCAGCGTGTCTTCAACCGCATACATACCCGTAACGGCCGTCACCGATATCGTCGGCGCGGGGCCGCGGTGCTCGCGAGCGTGGCCATGCGGAATGCGGAATACCGCTTTTGGGGGATGACCCCGGGGGGCGCCGCGCATACCGTCCGATCTCACGCGGCACAGCCCGGCCGCGGACTTGTTGGGGTTTGTTTCCGTTGGGCGTCCCGGCTCCAGCCGTCGTGGGACGCGCGTTGACAGGGAGGTGGTTCCATGCGCCGCTGCATGGTCCGGGTCGTGCTGTGCGGAGTTGCAACCGGGGCGGTGCTTGCCTCGAGCGGAGTCGCCTCCGCTGCGACGATCCCGCCGCGAAAGCAGCTGCTCCACGCCATCAACCACGTGCGCACCTCCCACGGGATGGCCCGGCTGCGTGGCGCCCACGCCCTCCGCTCGGCCGCCCTGCGGCACTCCCAGGACATGGTCGCCCGCGACTACTTCGCGCACACGAGCCCGACGGGCTCGACGTTCACCTACCGGATCGTCCGCTCGGGGTTCGTGAGTGGCCACGTGTGGCGGGCCGGCGAGACGCTGGCGTGGGGAGTCGGCTCGCGTGCGAGCGCGGGGGCGACGGTCGCCGCGTGGCTCAACAGCCCCGTCCATCGAGCCATCATGCTCTCCCCCGGCTTCCGCTGGGTCGGGATCGGCCGGGAGTGCGGCCGGTTCGTCGGCCACCCCGATGCGTGTGTCTGGACCGCCGACTTCGTCGTCCGGCGGTAGCTAGCCGATCAGCTCCGTGAACTCCGGCTCGTCGCGCAGGTTGTCGAGGTCCGAGTCGCCCGCCGCGAACTTCCGCATCGGTTCGTGCGCATCGAAGGCGATGCGCAGGTGCCGGATGGCGTCAGCCTTCTGGCCCGCGAGGCTTTCGCAGCACGCGATGTTGTAGGCCAGCTCGGGATACTGCGGATTCGCTTCGAGCAGCTCGCGTCCGCGCGCGGCCGCCTCGGCGTAGTCGCCGGCGTGGTAGAGCGGGTTGAGCGGCGCCCAGAGCTCGTAGCCGGACGGATGGTAGGCGACGCCGGGCTCGCCGCCGAGGGCGATCAGCGTCGTCTCCGGCTCCTCCGCGAACGCCGTCCGCTTGACGCCCCGCTCGACGAAGACGAGCGTCCCGGCCGGCGCGTCGACGACCTCGCCGTCGAGCTCGAACCGGGCCCGGCCGGTGTGGACGAGGTAGAGCTCCTCGTGCTCGTCCTCCTCGTCGTGCTCGTTGATGATGCGATCGCCGGCCGCCCTGGCGGTGAACGCGTTCACCCCGAACGACGTGATGCCGAGGTGGTGCCGCACGGGCCGCCATGGGCAGCGGCCGTCCTCGATCTCCGCGATCTCGTCGAGCTGAACCACGGTGTACTCGCTCACATGACCGAGGCTAGCGAGGTCGACGGGCGAGCCGCGCCGGTCACGGCGTCACACCCTCGCCGCCGGGAGCGTGAAGCTGACGCGTGCGCCCCCGCCGGCGCGATTCTCAGCCCAGATCCGGCCGCCGTGATGCTCGACCAGCCCCTGGGCGATCGCGAGCCCGAGCCCGGCGCCTCCGCCGTCACGCCGGCGGGCGCCGTCCGCCCGCCAGAAGCGGTCGAACATGCGCTGGAGCGTCTGAGGCGACAGGCCGTTGCCGGTGTCCTCGACCGTCACGACCACCTCTGGCGCGCCGGCTGCGCTGTGGGCCACGACCGCAACCGAGCCGTCCGAGGGCGTGTGCCGGAGAGCATTCGTGAGGAGGTTGAGGAGCACGCGCTCGACGCTGCTCGGTGCACAGCGGACGTCCGGAAGGCGGGGCGGAAGCCGCGCCTCGAGGCTGACGCGGCGGGCCGTCGCCTCGGCCTGGAGCCCGCGCAGGCACACCTCGATCACCGGATGGAGCGCCGCTTCGCCTTCGGGAGAGACGGTGCGGGCGTCGAGCTGTGCGAGCTCGAAGAGGTCGTCGATCAGGACCGCCATGGCCTTCACCTGCTCGTGGATCGCAGGCAGGTAATGCTCCGGCGGGACGAGCCCGTCGTCGACAGCCTCGAGCATCGCCTGGAGCGCGGCAAGCGGCGTCCGCAGGTCGTGGCTGACCCAGGCGACGAGCTCGCGCCGCACGTCGAAGAGCCGCTCCAGGTTCTGGGCCATCTCGTTCATCGCGTCGGCAACATCGGCGAGCTCGGCGGTCGAGCCGGCCGGCGCTCGCAGATCGAGCGCGCCCGCGGCCAACCCGAGCGCCGTCTGGCGCAGCTGCGCGAGGCCGGCCGCGATCGAGCGGGCGAACAGGAGCGCGCCGATCACCGCCGCCGTGGAAGAGGCGGCGGCCACGCCGAGCACGGCGAGGTCGTGGTTCGAGTCGAACATCACGGCGCCGGATGCGAGCACCACCAGGAGTGGGGTGAGCGGCAGCGCGACGGCGAAGACCACGAGCTGCGCGCGGAGCGTCCTGAGCGTCCGGACGCCGAGCGCGATGGCCACTCCCAGCGCGAACGCCGCCACCGTGGCGAGCAGGGCGACGCCGATCACGGGACGAACCGGTAGCCGACACCCCACACGGTCTGGAATCGCCGCGGCTGGGACGGATCGCGCTCGAGCTTCTCGCGGAGCCGGCGGACGTGCACGGTCACCGTGCCCGTGTCCCTCGCTGATCGGTAGCCCCAGACGGCGTCCATCAGCTGGTCGCGCGAGAACACCTGCCGGGGATGACGGCACAGGAACTCCAGGAGGTCGAACTCGCGCAAGGTGAGCTCGACCGGCTCGCCGAACGCGTGCACCTCGCGCGTCGCACGATCGACGGCGAGGTCGGGGAACTCGATCCGCCCGTGCGTGTCCACGCGCGCACCCGCCCTGCGCAGCACGGTCCGGATCCGTGCCACCAGCTCGCGGGGGGAGAACGGCTTGGCGACGTAGTCGTCGGCGCCGAGCTCGAGCCCCACGATCCGGTCCGTGAGGTCGCCGCGGCCCGTGAGCATGATCACGGGCAGATCCGACCGAGCGCGGATCCAGCGGCAGATCTCGAGCCCGCCCTGACCCGGCAGCATCACATCGAGGACGACGAGCTGGATATCTTCAGCCCGAAGGATCCGGAAGGCCTCGTCTCCGTCCGCCGCCTCGATCGTCCGAAACGACTCCCGCTCGAGGTACTTGCAGACGACGTCGCGCACGATCGGCTCGTCGTCCACCACCAGGATCTGCGGTGACGTCGTGGAATCCACCGGCCCAGTATCGCCTGCCACACCGCCCGGCCGGCGTGATCCACCGGACGAATTCCGGCTTTCGTAAGAATCGCGAAAGACCCTCACAAGGGCTGGGTCCTACCCTGGAGCGACACCACGAACCTGAGGAGGCACCGTGAAACGAGCCATCGTGGTTCTGCTCGGCTTGGCAGGACTGCTCTTCCCGGCCAGCGCGCTGGCCCATGCACGAGGCGCGGTCTTCACCCTCACGAACGGCGCCGGCGGAAACGGCGTGATCGCGTTTCAGCGTGACGGCGACGGCCATCTCGGCCGCCGCCACACGTTCTCGACCGGAGGCCTGGGGACCGGCGCGAACCTCGGGTCGCAGGGGGCACTCACGCTGAGCCCCGACGGCCGCCGCCTCTATGCCGTGAACGCCGGCAGCGACACGCTGTCCGTGTTCCGGGTGTCGGGAGCGCGCCTGCACCGCATCCAGATCGTGCGCTCCGGCGGCGACCTCCCGATCAGCGTCACCGCCGGCTCGGGCCGCGTCTATGTCCTGAATGCGGGCAGCACACCGAGCGTCGTGGGCTTCCGGGTCACACGCGGCGGCATCGCCCGGATCCGCGGAGCCTGGCGGCATCTCGCGGCTGCCGACAAGGATCCGGCGCAGGTCGGCCTGAGCCCGTCCGGCCGGGTCGTCGTCGTCACGAACAAGACCTCGAGCACGATCGACACGTTCCGCGTCGGCAGACGGGGCCAGCTTGGCCACGCGCTGTCGCATCCGTCGGTCGGGAGCACGCCGTTCGGGTTCGCGTTCGCCCGCAGCGGAGCGCTCGTCGTCTCGGACGCGAGCATCCCGCCCAGCAGCGGCGCGACGTCGTACTCGGTGTCCGCATCAGGCGCCCTCTCGGCGACCTCGGGCGCACTCGAGAACCACCAGCAGGCCTCCTGCTGGGTCGCGGTCACGCCGAACGGGCGCTTCGCCTACACGGCGAACGCCGCGAGCGGGAACGTCTCCGCGTACCGAGTCGAGCACGGCTCGATCACGCTGGTCGGCGGCGGCGTGGCGGGCGACACCGGTGCCGGCAGCCACCCGCTCGATGAGACGGTCACGCCGTCCGGCAGCTTCCTCTACGTCCTGGCGGACGGCTTCGGTCGTGTGGAGGGGTTCCGTATCGGGGCGGACGGCAGCCTGCATCACGCTGGAGCGGCCGGCTCGCTCCCGGCGGGCACCGTCGGGCTGGCCTCGCGCTAGCGGTTCGCACGGGGCGCCGGATCGGCCGGCGCCCCGTCGAGCCACTGCGCGACACTCAGGCTCAGACGGCGAGCAGCCGCTCGAAGAACGACCGGTAGCGCGTCAGCGCGACCCGCAGATCCTCGGTGTCCGCGTCGTCGCCCGTGTCCCACTGCGCCTCGAGCCGTCGCCGCTCCTCGGCGAAGACTCGCGCCAGATCCTGCATCACCTCGGACACCAGTCCGTCGGCCTCCTCGACCGCCTGGCGCGGATGGTCGACGAACTCGGCCTGAATGTCGTGCCAGCGTGAGCGGTAGTCGTCGCCCTGGCCGTCGAACAGCACCTCGGACGTGCTCATCGCTGCACCCCCACCGGCTCCGCGGCCTCCTGGCGCTCGACCAGCCGGTCGAACAGGCTCCGGTAGTGCACCATCGCCTGGCGCAGGTCCTCGGTGTCGGCGTCCGTGTCGCCACCCGTCGCGATCGCGTGGCCGGCGCGGTAGTTCTCGACCACCTCCGGATAGTCGACCGACAGGTCGGACGCGCGCTGGTCGAAATCGTCGACCGGGTAGCCGCGCTCGCGCATGACCTCGCCGATCAGCCGATCGGCATCCCCCACCGCGGGGGCCGGATCGTCCACGAACCGGGCCTGCACGTCCTTCCAGCGCTCGAGGTAGCGCGCCCGCGACTCCGGCGCGAGCGGCCGGATGTCGAACTGCTTGCGCCGCTCCTCGCGCTCGCGAAGCTCCTTCTCCGCGGCGCTCGAGTCGCCGTGCTCGTCGACGGTACGGGCGTACTCAGGCCCGAACCGGTCCTGCAGATGCTGCGTGCGGCGCATCCGCGCCCACAGCCATCCGATCACGCCCAGCGCGACCACGATGACGATTGCCAAGATCACCCATGCCATAGAGCTGCTCCTCCCAGAGAACGAGGACGAAGACGTCATTCGGCCTACCCGGGTGGGAGAATGCGCAAACCGCCCGCAAGCCGGTTCGCGTGAGGCTCAGTCCGCCCGGCTGATGCGAAGCGGCGTGCGGCCCTCGTCGAGCGTCCGCCGGCAGGCGGCCGCGAATTCCGCGAAGCCGGAGCCGATCCTGCCCACGAGCGATCCGTGCACGCCCTCCTCCCAGAAGTGGCGCAGGTCGACGTCGCCATACATGAACGCCAGCTCGTGCACGGCTCCCGAGCCGCCGCTCAGCCGGTCCTCGGCCATGCAGGCGAACTGGTTCGGCGCGGCGTGGAAGAACATGACCTCGCCGGGCAGCGGCCGCATGGTGCGGTTCTCGATCGGCGGCGGCTCCGGGAACGGCGGCAGGAAGCAGAACACCTCGTGGCCGTCGAAGCACGCGTGCGCCGTGTGGGTGGCGAGCGGCTCGGCGAGCGAGTCGTAGATCGCCTGCGACACCCGCGGCGCCGCGTCTGTCAGAAGCATCACCTCCGCGACGACGCCCACCGCCGGCAGCTCGACGCGCAGCCTCACGCCGCGTCCCACATGTTCGTCGGGAGCGCGTTCAGCACCTCGGCGCCGTCAGCCGTGACTGCGATCATCTGCTCGATGATCACCGCGCCCTCGCCGGGGACGGTGATCCCGGGCTCGATGCAGAGCACCATGCCCTCGCGCAGCGCCATGTCGGGGTGGTCCTTCGCGTTCGGCGGCTCGTGCTGGCCGGCGCCGTTGCCGTGTGGCATGAACGCGTCCCACCACCTGTCGCCGTAGCCCGACTCGGCGATCGAGCCGGCCGCGACGTCGCGGATCGCCCCTACCGTGACGCCGGGCCTGACGGCGGCGATCGCCTCGCCAACCGCGCGCTCGACGGCCTCGAGCTTCCGGAGCTGCTCCGGCGCGGGGCCGCCGACGACGACCGTGCGGCACATGTCGCCGTGGTAGC
This sequence comes from Gaiellales bacterium, assembly GCA_036258075.1. Taxonomy (GTDB): domain Bacteria; phylum Actinomycetota; class Thermoleophilia; order Gaiellales; family JAICJC01; genus JAICJC01. The sequence goes on along the minus strand of DATAEI010000068.1, from coordinate 11,642 downwards.
CGTGCACGCGGGCGCCGCAGTCGAGCACCGCGAGCTCGCCGGCCGCCAGCGTGCGCGAGCCGGGCAGGAACGTCCCGAGCGCCGTGCGCGGGCCACTTCCCATCTCCGTCACGAACGACGGCTCGGCACCGGCGGCGCGGATGACCGCCTCGGCCGCTGCGGCGACGGCCGTCTCGGTTGCGCCCTCCTCGATCACCGCGAGACCGGTTCGCATGGCGTCGTCGCTGATGCGAGACGCCGCGCGCATGAGGTCGAGCTCGGCGGGGCTCTTCACGATCCGCAGGGTGGCGGTGAGGTCGGAGGCGTCGACCAGCCGCGCGTCCGGGAGTCGCTCGCGCAGCGCGAGGTACGCCGGGACCGGGAAGACGTGGAAGCCGGCGATGCCGATCGTGCCGGTCGCGGCGCCGGCGCCCGCGATGAGCGCGGCCAGCGCCGACCCGAGGTCGCGCGAGTGGCGCATCTCGTCGGCGAACGCCTCAGCCTGCGCCCGCTCGAGATCCCAGGATGCGTCGGTGAGGAGCGTTGTCGGTCCCGACGCGGGGATGAAGAGGGCCGCCTGCTCCTCCTCCACGCAGTACCACCGCGCCAGGTAGCGCAGGTCGGCGGGCTGGTAGTCGCGGTGGGCGCCGTAGGCGATCAGCCCCGCCAGCCCGGCCTCGGACAGCCCGGCGCGGAGGCGGTCGATGCGGCCGGCATACTCGGCGTCGGCGATCGGAGTCGGGCTCATTCCGGCGGGATCTCCTTGTAGGCGAGGTCGACGTTCACGCCGCGGCCGCGCTGGAACGCGCGGATGGCGTAGTAGATCGGAAGGCCGATCAGGAAGATCCCGATCGTGTACTCCAGGATGCGGGGGTTGCCATCGATGCTCGTGCCCGACCCGACGTCCTCCAGCAGCGCCCACTCGATGAGCGCGAGCAGCGGCAGGGCGGCCAGGCCGACGAGCGTGATCGTCGGGATGCCGAAGGTGCGGCCCGCGGCCGGCGACGACTGCCACGCCTCGCGGTTCGTGTACGGGAACGCGACGCCGGCGATCGCCACGACGATCATCGACGCCGTGATCCCGACCGTGCCTGAGAGCACCGAGAGCTTGCCGTACGCATAGAAGGCCGAGGTCACCACTCCCAGCCCGAAGATGACGATCAGCGCGGTCACGGGCGAGTGGTAGCGCTCGCTCACCTCCGCGAGCTTGGCCGGCGCGAGCCGGTCGAGCGACCACGCCAGCATGCTGCGGGTGACCAGCACCGTGTACGGCGCGATCCAGACGTACGACCACAGCATGAAGCCGAAGAGCACCAGGAAGGCGACGACGGCGTTCCCGACCGCATAGCCCGACACCTCACCGAAGGTCGGCGTCGTCGAGAGGTTGTAGACGGCGGGGTCGGCGTTGCCGAGGTTGGCCCAGAACGTGTTGCCGAAGAGGTGGAGCATGGCCCAGGTCGCAGCCATGGTCCACACGCCGGCCCACGCCAGCGCGCCCATGATGCCGGCCACCTGCGTGCGGTCGGCACGCTTCACCTCGCCGCCCATGTACGTGGAGTAGATGGCCGAGTTGAAGGCGAGCCACGGCCAGATCGCGGCGTAGATGGTCTGCCGCAGCGAGAAGTCGTCGGAGCCGGCGCCGTTCGCGAGCGGCGACATCGGCTTCCCGCCGAGGTTTCGGATCTGGTCGTCGAGGTGCCCCAGCGCCGCGCCGCGCGAGGAGAGGAGCGCCCACACGATCACGAACGCGAGCGCCGCCGACGCGATGATGAAGTTCACGGCCTGGATGCGGAAGTAGAGCCTGAGACCGCCGAAGATGAAGATCAGCGAGAAGATCGCGATCACCGTCACGGCCATGACGAACTTGCCGTTGTCGCGCGCGAACCAGTTGCCGGCGTCGGCCAGGCGGGTGCTGCTCTCATAGGCGCCGAGAACGCGCAGGAGCGGGGCGACGCCGTAGACGCCGAGGAAGACGCCCGACACGCCGATGTAGAACGTCCCCCACACGCAGTAGGAGAAGTTCGACATGAACGCGACGGCGGGGTGCAGGATCCGCGAGACGAACACGTAGTCGCCGCCGGACCGGGGATAGGCGGCGGAGAGCTTGGCGTAGACGAGGCTGACGGGCGCGGCCGCGACGAGCGCGATCAGGGTCGCGAGGTAGATGTTCGCTCCCGGATAGAACGGCGGGATCAGAAGCAGCGAGAAGATGACGCCGATCGTGACGTTCTGCATGTTCACGTTGAACGCGAGCACATCCCGAAGCGACGCCTCGCGCACGAGCCCGGTCGCGCTTCTGCTGAAGACCCGCGGACCGCTCCCCGCCTCGTGCTCCAACCCGCCGACGCTCATCTCCGACCCCCTTGGTCGTCCGCCTTGGTGCCGCGCGCGCCGCGGGTGCGCGCCGGCTCGGTGTCTGGATCCGCGGGGCCCGGCCCCGCGTCCTCCTCGCGCAGCTCCCACTCGTAGCCGAGCTTCGAGATCTCGAGGACGATCGACGAGTCGGTGCTCGTGATGCCCTCGACGGTCGGAAGCTCGCTCTCGAGGAACCGCAGCATCTCCTCCTGCGACAGGAACACCGCCTCGCAGATGACGTCGTACGCCCCGGTGCACGCCCCGACGTAGCGCACCGCGTGGAACCCGGCCAGCTCCCCGGCGACCCGGCGGAATGCACCCGGCCGGCAGCGCACGCCGATCCAGGCGTTCAGGCGGTAGCCGAGCTGCATCTGATCGATGATCGGGAGGATGCGGATGGAGCCCGCCTCGACGAGCCGTGCGAGCCGGTTCCGCGCCGTGCCCTCGCTCACGCCGAGCCGGCCGGCGAGCTCCGCGTAGCTCATCCGGCCGTCGAGCTTCAGTGAGGCGATCAGCTGACGGTCGACCGTGTCGAGCGACATTCCGCAGCGATCTTACGAAATCACAGCGGAATCTGCAACGAACTCGGCCGACCGGGCCGGCTTACGCGACGGCCTGAGGATTCCCGTGCGGAATCCCCAGGGCGTCGGTTGCCTACTCCGCCTCGGCGAGCGGCTCGCCGACGGGCGCGCCGTCGTGCTGGCCGGCGTAGGCCTCGCCCGGCCGCAGCAGGAACGCGCCGAGCGCCGCCGCGGCAGCCGCGAACACGGCGCCGAGCAGGAACGCAGCGTGGTAGCCGCCGGTGAGCGCCGTGAGCGCCCCGTCACCGGAGGCCCGCAGCGAGTCCGTGCGCGACTGCGCGACGCTCGCCAGCACGGCCAGGCCCAGCGCGCCGCCCATCATGAACGACGTGTTCACGACGCCCGAGGCGAGCCCGGCCTCGCTCTGGTCGACGTCGCTCATCGCCGCGAGCAGCACCGGATTGAATGCCGTGCCGGCGCCGAGGCCGAGCAGGATCATGCTCGGCAGGACGTCGACGACGAAGCTGCCGTCGACCGGGGCGCGGACGAAGAGCACCATGCCCGCCGACGCGATCAGAAGGCCGACGCCGAGCGGCGCGCGGATGCCGAACCGCATGACGAGCTTCGCCGACAGGCCCAGCGAGAACGCGCCCATGATGAGGTTCGACGGCAGGAAGGCCAGCCCCACCTCGAGCGGCGTATAGCCGAGCACGAGCTGCATGTACAGCGCGGCCAGGAAGAACCACGCGAACATCGCCGCCGCCCAGAGGATGCCGACGACCTGCGACGTGGCGAGGTTCCGAAGCCGGAAGAGCCGCAGCGGCATGAGCGGCGAATCGACCCGCGCCTCGATCACGAGGAACGCGACGAGCAGGAGGGCCGACACACCGAGGAGGCCGAGGGTCTGCACCGACGTCCACCCCTCCTGGTTGCCGTTCACGATCGCGTAGACGGCGAGCATGAGCGACGAGGTGACGGTGATGGCGCCGGCGACGTCGAGCTTCACGCCCGCGCCCTCGATCCGGGCGGCCGGCAGGAGCTTCAGCGACAGGGCGACCACCAGCAGCCCGATCGGGAAGTTCACGAGGAAGATCCAGTGCCAGTCGAGCGAGTCGGTCAGCACGCCGCCGAGCGTGACGCCGATGCTCCCGCCGCCTGCGGCGACGAAGCCGAAGACGCCCATCGCCTTGGCGCGGTCGGCCGGCTCGGTGAAGAGGGTCATCATCAGCGACAGCGACACGGCCGAGGCGATCGCGCCGCCGACGCCCTGCACGGAGCGGGCGGCGATCAGGAACCCCTGGCTTGTGGCGAGCCCGCAGGCCAGCGACGCCAGGGTGAACAGCGAGATGCCGGCCAGGAAGAGGCGCCGGTGGCCGAACAGGTCGCCCAGGCGCCCACCGAGGAGGAGACATCCCCCGTAGGTGAGCAGGTAGGCGTTCACGACCCATGCGAGCGACGTCTGCGAGAAGCCGAGGTCCTTGCGGATCGACGGCAGGGCGACGTTCACGATGGTCGCGTCGAGCACGATCATGAGGCTCGCGAGGCAGAGCACGTAGAGCGCGAGCCAGCGGGTGCGGTTGTCCATCGTCATGGGAGAATCAGGTCCTTTCGGGGTCGGTCTCGCACGGGTAGACGCCGGGGCCCGGGAAAAGTCATCGGTGGGGGCGCCGATGAGTTCCCGCCGCGCCCGCCGTCCAACCTCGTAGGAATGCCGTCCGCACGGCCGACCACAGTCGCCTTCGCCGTCGCCGGGCCGATCGCCCGTGCCGACATCCCCGCCCTCTGCCGGCGGGTCGCGGCGGTGCTCGAGGCGAGCGGCGCCGACATCGCCCTGTGCGACGTCACGACGCTCACCGCTGACGCGACCGCGGTCGACGTCCTGGCGCGCCTCCAGCTGGCGGCACGGCGGATGGGACGCCGGCTCGTGCTGCGGGAGGCGGCCGACGACCTGCTCGACCTGCTCGTCTTCGTCGGAGTCGCGGGGGCGCTAGGGATCGAGCCGTGCGGGCAGGCCGAAGAGCGGGAAGAGCGTGTCGGTGTCGAGGAAGAACGTGAGCTCGGCGATTCGCCCGCCTGAGAGCTCGAGCACCTGGAGCGCCCAGGGCTCATAGCCGCCGGCGGGATCGGGCTTGTACTGCCCGAAGGCCGGCGACCCGCACGCGGCCGGCGCGGCGATGACGCGCGAGCCCTTGCAGCCGATGCCCGGACCGACCCACCAGGCGAAGATGTTCTCGCGCCCGGCGAGCCACATGTCGTACGGCGGCATCGACTGGGTGGCGTCCTCCTGGATGAGCGACGCGAGGGCGGTCATGTCGTACTCCTCGAAGGCGGTCACGTAGCGGTCGAGGAGCGCCTTGTCGGCCTCGTCCAGCGGTGGCCGGGGGTCCCCCGGAGCCGCGTCGGCGGCCGCGAGCGTGGCCCGCGCCCGCTGGAGGGCGCTGTTCACGGACGCGACGCTCGTGTCGAGCAGCTCGGCGGCCTCGCTCGCCTTCCAGCGCAGGACGTCGCACAGGATGAGCGACGCCCGCTGGCGCGCAGGCAGGTGCTGGAGGGCCGCGATGAACGCGAGCTTGATGCTCTCGCGGGCCACCGCGACGTCGGCCGGGTCTCCCTCGGGCACGAGCAGGCCGTCGGGGGCGGGCTGCACCCAGGTCGCCTCGGAGAGGACGTTCAGGTGGGCCGGGTCGGGATCGACGGCCGGTCCGAGGTCCATCGGGCGGGCGCGCCGCTCCCTGCCGCTCAGCAGGTCGAGGCAGACGTTCGTGGCGATGCGGTAGAGCCAGGAGCGAAGCGACGAACGGCCCTCGAAGCGGTCGTAGGCCCGCCAGGCGCGGATGAAGGTCTCCTGGACGGCGTCCTCCGCCTCGAATGGGGACGCCAGCATCCGGTAGCAGTAGCCGGTCAGCTCGGACCGGTATGACTCGAGCTCCGCCTCGATCTCGCGCGAGCCCGGGCGGTCGGTGGTCGGGGAATCCTGCACGCGCCGCATGGTAGGCGCTCGCGCCGAGGCGCGGCGAATCGGCATCAAGGACGACGCCAGATTCGCCGATATTGGGGGGATGGGTCACCGCTACGAGTCAGTCGCGCTTGCGCTTGCCGCGAGCGACGCCTACGAGAACGCCGAAGAGAACATCGAGGTCATCGACGCCGCCATCGGGGACATGCGCTCGGCGGTGTCGCTCGGCGAGGCCGCATTCACCGAGCTCGTCTCGCGCTTCCACCTCGTGCTCGACACGAACCGCTCGGCGCCCGCCGTCATGCGGATCATGGTGTCGGCCGAGGCCGCCCGCACCGCTGCCGACGAGGCGGCCGACCCGACCCACGGGTGGCTGTCGCGGCGGTACTGGCGCAAGGAGGCGGAGCGCACCAGCCGTGAGCTCGTGGAGCACGTCGCCTCGACGCTCGACGCGCTCATCTCCGAGCCGTACTAGCCTGGCCGCCGCTCACGCGGCCTGCGGCCGCCGGCATGGTGCTGCGGCGCGGCTGCCACGCCGGCGTGCCGGGCTAGGTGGTCGGCCTGGCCGTCTTGGCGCGCCGGGCCGCGAGCGCGCGCCGGCGGCCGGCGATGCCCTCGTGCCGGTAGGCCGTCGTGTGGCTGCGGATGGCCGCCTCGGCCGTGCGCCGCGACGCGGGCCGGTCGAGCAGGCCCTCGATCGCCGTGTCGAACACGTAGCTCGACGCGTCGGCGATGGTGTAGAGCTCGAGTGTCGCGACGATCGCGCCGTGCAGGCGGACCGAGTCGCCCTCGATCGCGCCCCGCGCGATCTGGCGGGCGAGCCCCCTCGAGCGGCGGTCGGTCGTCATAGTCACGATCCTCCCGCCGTGCCGCTCCCGCCGCCATCCCCGGATTGGCGTAGGCGTGCGCCCGGAGTGGCGTACATCGGACGGTGTGCTCGCTCGGTGGCGCATGGGTGGGTCAGGTGTTGGTTGCGATGGAGCCGAAGATGGTGTTCCAGGTGTCGGCCTCGGCCTGGTCCCGGAACACGCGGTAGTCGCGCGCGGTGATGTCGGACGTCGGAAACACGAGCGGGCTTCGGGCGACCGCAGGGTCGTCGAGCTGTCCCGCGATGATGCCCTGGGCATCGGGCACAGGCGTAATGTAGTTCACCCAATCCGCCACCCGCGCGGCCACCTCAGGCTGGTAGTAGAAGTCCATCCACATGATCGCGCTCTGCGGGTTGGCGGCGTACATGGGAATCATCATGTTGTCCGTCCAGTGCATGACCCCTTCCTCGGGCACGACGAACTCGAGGTGCGGGTAGCCGCTTGCGCGGGCCTGGAAGATGTCGCCCGACCACGCCTGCGAGATCCAGATGTCGCCCCGCTCGAGCGCGTCGATGTAGTGCTGGTCGTAATAGCGGCGGACGTTCCCGCTCGACTTCTGCTGCTGGAGGGCCGCGCCCGCCCGGCGCCAGTCGTCCTCGGTCGAGTTGGTGACGTCGGCGCCGATGTAGAGCAGGCCGGCGCTTCCGAAGTCGTTCAGGTCGGTCATCATGCCGACCCGGCCCCGGAAGGCGGGATCCCACAGGTCGTGGATGCTCGTGATCGGCCGCTTCGTCCTGCGCGGGTCATAGGCGATGCCGGTGAAGCCCGACTGCCAGGCGACCGTGTACTTGTTGCCGGGGTCGTACGCCGGGCTCTTCACGAGCGGGCCGGCGTACTTGGCGAAGTTCCCGAGCTGGGAGTGGTCGAGGGGCACGAGCAGGCCGCCGTCGATGAGCCGCGTCAGCTGCCAGCTGTTCGTGAGGACCGCCAGGTCGTAGCCGGTCGGCCTGCCGGTGCGCAGGACGCCGGCCATGCGCGTGGCGAACGTCGCGTTGTTCTCGATGATCTCCTCGTAGGTCACCATCACGCCCGACTGGCGCGAGAATTCGTTGAGCGTCGGCCGGTCCTTGAGCCAGTTGCGGTAGTCGATGTAGAGCGGCCAGTTGGCGAAGACGAGCTGGCCGGTCGGCTTCTGCGCCCTCCACCACTCCGCATCCCCGACCCTCGCCGGCGGCGGCGCCGAGCCGCCTCCGCATGCCGCCGCAAGGGGGGAGATCGCAAGCGCGCCGGCCGCGCCGCGCAGGAGCAGGCCGCGCCGCGACAGCCGCCGCTCCGTCATGCCACGGATGAGAGCCGGATCCTGCATGGCTACCGGAACACCACCAGTGCCGTGACGACGAGCACCCAGCCGAGCGCGATGACGGCCGGGATGATGAGCGCCGATGCGGAGAGCCCTGTGAACGAGAGCCGCAGCTCGCTCTCGAACGCCGGGCCGGCGTCGGCGGTGCGCGACCGCCGCAGCGTCCGCAGGATCACGACGAGCAGGGCGAGCGCGGCCAGCACGCCGACCGAGCCGACGACCGCTTTCACCCGGGGCGTCTCGAAGCCGCTCGAGCTCGAGCCAGGCGTCTGCGCAAGCGGCGTCGACGTCGCGACCGACGTGGGCGGCGGCGCGGTCAGGTCGGGCACGGGCACCGTGCCGGTGCTCCCGATCTTGACCTGCGCCCCGGCCGCATCCCTGACGAACACCGTGTAGCAGTACGACGAGCCGGCCGTGACGTTCGGGTCGATCAGGTGGTTCGTGACCGACGCGACAGCGATCGGCGTCCCGTCGGCCGAGCCGGTCGGGCAGGTGGAGCCGTCGCCGCGGTACGCGGAGACCTTGGTCGGCACCACGCCCGCGGGGTCGGTCCACGTGACGTAGACCAGGTTGGTCGTGACGACGACGCTCAGGTGATTCGGATTGGGCGCGTAGCCGCGCGCGGTCGGATCCGCGAGCGCAGCCGCGGGCAGTGCCGCGAGCAGCGAGAGCAAGCACAGGGTCGCCGCCGCGACCCGCCGTATGCGCATGGAACGACCCCTCATCCTCCCCCCAACCATTACCAGCCTACCCACGGTCTGAGAGGGCGTCAATACGCACGACGGGTCATCGTTTTCGTGGGGTTAACCGCCCGTCTCAGGCGGGCCACCCCCCGCGCACCGGCGGAGAGCGGCGGCGATGCTCTCGCAATGCTCAGGAACCCCGTCATCGTGTGCCTCACGCTCGCCGCCATCGTGGTCGTCGCGACCATCGCCGAGGCCGTCGTGATCGTCACGTCGCGCCGCCGCCGAATCGCCTGGTAATTCCCGGAAACGCTCGCCCGGGTCGTTTACTGGGCAGTATTCGGTGCACGCCGTAAAGGTTGTGTTCGGGAACCTCGCCGGGACTTGCACGCCGCGCCGATACGCGGCAAAACGAGTGGCGTGGAATCTGCCTGGGAGCACGGGACGGCGCCGGTGACTGACTGGGGACACAACGGGGACCTGTCCGGGCCGGCCGTGGTCGCCACCCCGGTTGTCCTGATCTCGCAGGCCCGCCAGATCGACGAGCCGCCACGTCTCACCCGAAATCAGCGCGCGGTGATGGACTGGCTGAACGAGGGCCGCGACGTGAACATGCGCGACCTCGCACAGCGTCTCCCCCGCGCACCCGTCACCGTGAAGTCGCTCTTCCACCGGGGCCTGATCGGATACGGCCAGAGATGGGACGAGGCGAACGGCGGATCGCATGACGACCGCACCGTCCGCCTCACGCCGCGCGGGAGGAGCGTCATGGAGCTCCTCCACCCGCGCGACCACGATTCGGCGTAGCTAGAGCGCCGAGCGCCGTGTGAGGAGCCCCCGGCCCAGGAAGCCGGCGATGACCGCCACCGCGAGTGCGATCAAAAGCACCCAGAAGGCGACCTTCACCGCTCCCCAGATTCCGAAGAGGAGCACGGCGAGGATGAGAAGGAGGAGAAGCAACATGCGCAGATCCCTGCCCGGATCGCCCGCCGCATAAACCCCTGGAGCAGGCCGCGAACGGGCTCCGGCCAGGTCGTTGGGTACGATCGCGCCCCTTGCGCCGCCTGATCGCGCTCGTCTCGCTGCTCGTCGCCGTCGACCTCACGCTGTGGTCCGCGATCGTGCCGCTGATCCCGCATTACCGCTCGGAGCTCGGCCTCACGAAGGTGGAATCTGGCTGGCTCGTCGGCGCGTTCAGCATCGCGGTCGTGGCAGTGGCGATCCCGGTCGGGCACCTGGCCGACCGCATCGGCGCCCGCCGTGTCGTCGCGGGCGGGGCGGCGGCGATGGCGGCCGCCACGCTCGGCCTGGGGTTCGCCGGGTCGTTCTGGCTGCTCCTGGCGGCCCGCGCCGTCCAGGGCGTCGGCGACGCAGCGGTATGGGGCGCCGGCGTCGCGTGGGTGGCGGCGCAGGCGCCGGCCGACCGTCGCGGCCAGGCCGTGAGCTTCTCGAACGCGGCGGCGATCACCGGCGTGATCGCCGGGCCGTTCGTCGGCGGCATCGTCACCAGCACGTTCGGGATCAGGGAGACGTTCTCGGTGGTCGCCGGCGTGTCGCTGGGGCTGGCCGGATGGGCGCTCATCGAGCCCGACGTGCGGGCCGCGCCGGAGCGGCGTGTGGGAGTGCGGGCCGCGGTGAGGGCAGCCTTCTCGGAGGCGCTCATCCTGGCGAGCGTGGCGATGATCCTCGCGGTGTCGGTGATCGGCGGCGCGCTCCAGGTGCTCGTGCCGCTGCGCCTTGCCGCCGACGGGATCGAGCGGTCGGGGATCGGCGCGGTGTACTCGATCGGAGCCGTGCTGGGCGCCGTTGCGATCCTCTTGACCGGCCGGGCAGGCGACCGCGTGGGCCGGATCCCGCTCGCCGCCGCCGCGTGCGCCGTGCTGGCCGCCCTGAGCGGCCTGCTCGCGCTCCCGCTCGGCGCCGCCCTCGTGATCGCGGTGGTGATGGCCGCCGGGCCGGTGCAGTCGATCCTCTACGCCGTGGGCTACCCGCTGAGCGCCGACGGCGCCGACCGCGCGCAGCTCGGCCACGGGATCGCGATCGGCATCGTCAACCTGACGTGGGGCATCGGGGCCGTGGTCGGGCCGGTCGCCGGCCCGGGCGCCGCGCAGCTCTTCGGCGACCGGGCCTCATACATCGTGCTCGCGGTGCTTGCCGCCCTGGCCGCCGCGGCGATCTCCGCGCCGGCGCGGAGAGCTATCCGGCCGCCCGGCTGAGCGGCTCCGCCGGCCGCTCCTTCCGCGGGTCGACGAACGGGATCTCGGCGGTGACGCCGGCCATGTCGCCATGCTCGGACTCGATGTCGAGCCGCGTGCCGGGGGCGGCGAGCTCGATCGGCACCCACACGTAGCCGATGTTCCGCTCGAGGCCGGGCGACCACACGGCGTCGGTCACACGGCCGACCTGCGAGCCGTCGTGGTGGGCCGGCCAGGTGACGGTGATGCCGGTGATCGGCTCGCGCGAGTCGAACTCGATCCCCACCAGCTTGCGGTCGACGCCCTCGCGGCGCAGGCGCTCGAGCGCGTCCTTGCCGAGGTAGTCCTGCGGTTGCTCCTCGACCAGCCGCTCGAGTCCGGTGATGTGAAACGGCGTGTCGGCGAGCGTGAAGTCGGAGCCGCAGTTCATGATGCCGGCCTCGACCCGGCGAGCCTCGTTCGGTGCGATCGGCCGGATCGCGAACTCCTCGCCTGCCGCCATGATCGCGTCCCAGACCGTGTCGCCCTGCGAGCCGTCGAGCAGGTTCACCTCGAAGCCCGGCACGGCCGACCAGCCCGTGCGAGTGATGACGACCGGAGCGCCCTCGATCTCGAAGTGGTCGCACCAGTAGTACCTGAGGTCGAAGATGCGCTCCCCGACGAGCCGGGCGAGCGTCCGGCCCGAGAGCGGGCCCTGCACCTGGCACGGGTGCACGTCCGGGTAGGAGACCTCGGCGTCGAGGCCGGACTGCGACAGGACGCCGAGCGCGTAGAGCCCGGCGTC
>DATAEI010000067.1:0-10098 GCA_036258075.1 Gaiellales bacterium | reverse complement strand
CCCCCGTGTCGCGAACCCTGGGTTCCCCCGTGTCGCGAACTAGTCGTTCAAGAGGCCGGTGTCGATCGCGTGGCGCACGAGCTCGGCGCGCGTCGACGCGCGCAGCTTGTTCAGGATGTGCGCGCGGTGCGCCTCGACCGTGCGCACGCTGACGTAGAGCTGGCGGGCGATCTCCTGGTTCGTGTGCCCGAGCGCGAGCAGCTTCAGCACCTCGCGCTCGCGGTCGGAGAGCGAGTCGACTGGGCCGGAGCTCGCCTCAGGCTCGGACACGAGCCTGGCGCCCAGCGCCGGGTGCACGTACTGGTCGCCCGCCGCGACCTTGCGCACGGCCTCGACCAGCTCGGCGTCGGCCGCATCCTTCAGGACGTAGCCGGCGGCGCCGGAGGCGAACGCCTGGCGGACGTAGGTGGGGTCGTCCTGCATCGACAGCATGAGGATGCGCGAATCGGGCGACTCGATCCGGATCTCGGCAGCGGCGTCGATGCCGCTCGCTCCGGGCATGACGACATCCAGCAGGACGACGTCGGGCTTGAGATCGCGGGCCATGCGGACGGCCTGCTTGCCGTCGCCGGCCTCGCCGACCGCCTCCAGGTCGTCCTCACGCTCGAGCAGGAGGCGCAGGCCGGAGCGGACGACCGCGTGGTCGTCGACGATCAGGATGCGGATCACGCAGGGACCTCCACGACGAGCGTCGTCCCGTGCTCGGGGCTTGACTCGACCGTGAGGGAACCGCCCAGCAGCTCGGCTCGCTCGCGCATCGACACGAGCCCCAGCCCACCGGCGGGGGCGGCCGCCTCGAACCCGGCCCCGTTGTCCTCGACCACCATTGTGAGCTTGTCGGCGTCGCGCCGGGTGACGATGCTCACGCTCGATGCGCCCGCGTGCTTTGCGATGTTCGTCAGCGCCTCCTGCGCGATCCTGTAGAACGCCGACTCTACCGGTTCGGGAAGACGTGACTCGAGCCCACCGAGGTGGGATTCGACGGCGAGCCCCGTGCGGCGGCTGTAGGTGTCGATGAGCCGCTCGAGGGCCGGCCCCAGCCCGAAGTCGTCGAGCGCCTTCGGCCGCAGCTCGACGGCCAGCGCCCGGAGCTCCTGCACCGCATTCACGACTGTCGCCCGCAGCTCCTCGACGGTCGCCCGCATCCCCTCGGGGTCACCCGACTCCTCCAGCCGGCGCAGCCCCATGAGGACCGCCGCCAGCGACTGCCCCGTCTCGTCGTGCAGCTCGATCGCAAGCCGCCGCCGCTCGCGCTCCTGCGCCTCGACCACCCGCCGCAGCGTCTCCCGGCGAGCGGCGTCACGGATCTCGGACGCGACCAGCCGTTCGACCGCGTCGGCGCGCTCTCGCTCCGTCGAGAGCGCCTGGGCGAGCTCCAGCACGAGCACCGTGCGGGTCGCGTACGCCTTGAGGATGCGCTCGTCGTCCGCCGCCATGGCCGCGGAGGTGCTCCGGTCGCCCGCCACGATCACGCCGACCGCCTCGAACCGGCGCACGATCGGCACGATGAGGAGCGAGCGCACGCCGGCGACCCGTCCGGTGGGCGCATAGGCATCGGGGTCGGACTCGAGATCCTCCACGCGGACAACCCTGCGCGCGAGCAGTGCGGCGCCGACCTTCGACCCGGCGATCGGGACGGCGTGCTGGCGAAGCCGGTCGCCACGGTCGCCGGCCGCGGCCACGTAGCGCAGCATGGTGCGGTCATCCTCGGGCAGGGCGATCCCCATGACGGCCGCCGGGACGACGCGCACCGCCTGCTCGGCAAGGAGCTGCAGCACCTCGTCGCGGGCCGCGCCGCTCAGGATCGCGCCCAGCAGCTCGTCGACCGACGAGAGCTCCGTCCACGCCCGCTCCAGCGCCTGCGCGTGCTCACGGGCTTCGGCGAAGAGGCGCGCGTTCTGGATCGCGGCGCCGGCCTGGGCCGCCAGCATGATCGCGACGCCCTCATCGGCGTCGGTGAACTCGCCCCCCTCGGCCTTCTCTGTCAGATAGAGGTTCCCGAACACGCTCCCGCCCGCGATCACCGGAACCCCGAGGAAGCTGCGCATCGGCGGATGGTTCGGCGGGAAGCCGACCGAGCGCGGATCGGAGCCGATGTCCGCGAGCCGCAGCGGGCGCGCGTCCGTGATGAGCACCCCCAGGATGCCCTTGCCGGTCGGCAGGTCGCCGATCGCGACCCGCGCCTCGTCCCCGATCCCGGTCGTGATGAACTGCGCGAGCCGGTTGCCGGACTCGTCGAGGACGCCCAGCGCGCCGTAGCGGGCGCCGGTGAGGTCGCACGCGGTCTGCACGAGTCGGGGCAGGATCGCCTCGAGCTCCAGGCCGCTCGCGATTGCGACCCCGGCGTCCAGCAACCCCTGGAGGCGATCATCTGGCGCCGTCGCGCTCATGGTGGGAGACTACGGCATTCCCGCATGTGCAATCGGCGGCCGCCCCGATGCGGGCGTTTGCCTGAGCGCCAACACTGTGGCCCACCAACTCTACGTTGCACAGGAGGTGCGCGATGTTTGGGACAATTGTTCTGGCGGTCGACGGTTCGCGGCCATCCGACAAGGCGGTCGACTATGCAGGGCGCCTGGCGAAGGAATCCGGCAGCCGGATCGTCGCCGTTCACGTGAAGGAGATCATGGCCGGCCGCGCCGCGGGGCCCGTCCATGTCGACGAGGACGAGATCCTCGAGAAGGTTCGCGGCCAGATCAAGAAGCTGAACGACGACGGCATCAAGGCCGAGCTCCAGGTCACCAGCACGATGACCGGTGGCCCGGCGCACGTGATCGCGGATGCCGCAGCGAAGGAGTCCGCCGACGTGATCGTCACGGGCACGCGCGGCCACACCGCGCTCGCGGGCGTGTTCCTCGGAAGCGTCGCCCAGCGGCTGCTGCACGTGGCGGGATGCCCCGTGCTCGTGGTGCCTGACACCGCTTCCGGTAGGAGCGGCAGCACGGCGGCACAGGAGACCGCCGCCGTCAGCTGACGGACGACCGACGGCTGGGTCTGCCTCCGGGCCGGCCCAGCCGAAGGCACGGGCGACCGAAACCGGCATGATCCTGATCGCCACCGACGGGTCGGCGGCCGCGCGCGAGGCGGAGGCCATCGGCATCGAGCTCGCCGCGGCCCGCGGGGACACCGCGGCGTTCGTCTGTGTCTGGGCGCCGCTCCGCGCGAGCTTCGGGGTCCCGGTGCCTGAGATGCTCGACTCGGAGTTCGTGGACGCCGAGCGCACGTGGGCCGACGAGACGCTCGCGCACGCAGGGGCCCGGGCCGCGGCGGCAGGACTGGACGCCGAGACGATCGTCGCCAAGGGGCCGGCGGTCGAGGCCATCTGCGAGGCGGCCGACAGCCGCGGCGCGGCCATGATCGTGATCGGATCACACGGATGGGGGGCGATGATGTCGCTGATCTTCGGAAGCACCACCCTGGGCGTGCTCCAGCACGCCACCTGCCCCGTGGTGGTCGTGCGGGACCGCCCGGACGACGCTCCGGAGGCGGCCGAATGAGCGCCCGGCCGGCATCTGCCGACGTGTTCGACCGCATCGCCTGCGGCATCGACGGCTCCGAGGCGAGCCTCGACGCCGTCCGGCAGGTGGCCCTCCTGGCGCCGGAGGGCGCCGAGCTGACGCTCTTCGGCGTCGCGAACGAGGGTGCGACCGTCTCGATCGGATGGCCCGACTTCCCGGTCTCGCACGCCACAAAGGTCAGCCGCGAGACGATCGAGGCCGGCATCGAGCAGGCCCGCGCCCTGCTGCCCGCCCACCTGAGGGTGCAGTCGGGCATCGTGACGGGCCCGCCCGCGCCGCTCTCGGTCGTCGAGCCGAAGGTGCGAAACGCGACGGTCGTCGCCATCGGCAGCCACGGCCACCGGCGGATGTCCGGCATCCTGCTCGGCAGCGTCGCGACCGCGCTCATCCACTCGGCGCCGTGCTCGGTGCTCCTGTGCCGGCCCGTCCGCTCGGACGCGTTCCCGAGGTCGATCACGGTCGGCCTCGACGGGTCGGTGCAGTCACGGCTCGCCGCCGGACATGCGGCGGCGATCGCCGCGCGAACCGGTGCCGAGCTCCGCGGCCTTGTGGCGATGGGCGGCAGCTCCCCCGTCGACTACACCGAGGTGCGCTCGATCGTGACCGACAACGGCGGCTTCGCGCTCACCGACGACGAGCGCGACCCGGTCGATGCGTTCTCCTCGGTCGAGGCCGACCTGCTCGTGCTCGGGAGCCGCGGCCTGCGCGGCGTCCGCGCCCTGGGCAGCGTCAGCGAACGGGCCGCGCATCGCGCCGGCTGCTCGGTGTTGGTCATCCGGCCGGCGACCGCCTAAGCTTGGGCCGTCCATGAGCGCAACCGGGCAACGCGTTCACGACGTCATCCTGCGGGGCGGCCGCACGTTGCGCCTGCGCCCGCCGACGGACGCCGATGCCGAGGGTGTCCGCCGGTTCCTGACGGGGCTCTCGGCCGACAGCATGCGGATGCGGTTCCACGGCACCCGGCGTGTGGACGACGCGATGGTCGCAAGCTTCCTCGACCCGGACTGGGACGCCGAGGGCGTCCTCCTCGCAACGGCCGTCGGCGCGGACGAGGGCGACCGCATCATCGGCGTCGCGGGCTTCTCACGCCTGCGCGACCCGAGCGCGGCCGAGGTGTCGTTCGTCGTCGCGGAGGACCGCCAGTCGGACTGGATTGCGACCCGGCTCCTCGAGCGGCTGGCCGACGAGGCGGGCCGGTGCGGCATCGAGCACTTCGTCGCGGAGGTCATGCCCGAGAACCGGGCGATGCTGCGGGTGTTCGAGGACTCCGGATTCACCGTCAGCCGCACCGACGAGGGCGGCGAGATCAGGGTCGAGTTCCCGATCCGGTCGGACGAGCGCTACCGGGAGGCCGTCGACCGCCGCGACCACACCGCGGTCAGGCCCTCGCTCCAGCCGGTGCTGGCGCCGGAGTCGGTCGCCGTCGTCGGGGCGTCCGCCCGCGAGGGCTCGATCGGCGGGGCCATCTTCGCCAACATCCTCGGCGCCGGGTTCGCCGGGGCCGCGTTCCCCGTGAATCGCTCGGGCGAGGCCGTCGCAGGGCACGCCGCCCACGCCTCCGTCGCCGACCTTCCGGTGCCGATCGACCTGGCCGTGATCGCCGTCCCGTCCGGTGCCGTGCTCGGCGCCGTGGCAGAGGCGCTCGCCGCCGGCGCGAAGGCGCTCTGCGTCATCTCGGCGGGCTTCGCCGAGACCGGACCGGCGGGCGCCGAGGCCGAGGCGGAGCTGCTCGCGCTCGTCCGGTCGCACGGGGCCCGCATGGTCGGGCCGAACTGCCTCGGCATCTATGCGTCCGCGCCCATGATGAACGCGACGTTCTCGCGCCGCCAGTTCGAGCCGGGAAACATCGCGGTGTCGTCGCAGAGCGGCGCCGTCGGCCTGGCCGTGATCGACGAGGCCGCCCAGCGCGGAATGGGCCTCTCGGCATTCGTGTCGATCGGCAACAAGGCGGACGTCTCGTCGAACGACCTGCTCGAGTACTGGGAGGACGACGAGGGCACCGACGCGATCGCCCTCTACCTCGAGTCGTTCGGGAACCCCCGCCGGTTCGCCAGGATCGCCAACCGGGTCGCGCGCGTGAAGCCCATCCTCGCCCTGAAGAGCGGCTCGACCACGATGGGCGAGCGGGCGGCGATGTCGCACACCGCGGCCCTGGCAGGGTCTGACCGCGCTGCCGAGGCGCTCTTCCGCCAGGCGGGTGTCATCCGGGCGCACACGCTCCAGGAGCTGTGCGACGTGCTCCAGCTGGTCGCGACCCAGCCGCTGCCGCACGGCCGCCGCGTCGCGATCCTTTCCAACGCCGGCGGGCTCGCGATCCTGTGCGCCGACGCCTGCGCCGAGCTCGGGTTCGAGCTGGCCCCGCTCAGCGAGCACACCCGCTCGAACCTGTCCGGCATCCTGCCCGACGAGGCGACGGTGGCGAACCCGGTCGACATGATCGCGTCGGCCACTGCGCAGACCTTTGCGACGGTCGTCCCGGTCCTCGTCGCCGACAGCGACGTCGACGCCCTCATCGTGCTCGCCGCCCCCACCTCGCTTGTGATGCCCGAGGACGTTGTCCGCGCCATCGGCGAGGCCTGCGAGCGAGAGGGCACGACCAAGCCGGTCCTGGCCGTGACGCCGGGCACGACTCCGCAGGCCGGCGCGGTGCCCTGCTACCGCTACCCGGAGGCCGCCGCAGGCGCCCTGGCGCGCGCCGTGGAGCGGGCCGAGTGGCTGCGCCGGCCGCACGGCCGCGTGCACGAGCCGGTCGTCGACCGCGAGGCGGCCCAGGCCGTCATCGACTCGGCCCTCGAGACGTCGCCGGACGCCTGGCTCGGCGCCGACGCCGCCCGCCGCCTGCTCACGGCCTACGGGGTCCCGTGCGTCCCCCAGCGCACGGCCACCAACCGGCCCGAGGCGCTCGAGGCGGCGCACGCGCTCGGCTATCCGCTGGCGGTGAAGATGGGCGAGGCGGGCGTGCACAAGATCGACCGCGGCGGCGTCATCCTGGGCGTCACCGACGTCCCCGCCCTCGATGCGGCGCTCGACCGGGTCGGCTACCCGGCCGTCCTCCAGCCGATGGTGTCAGGCGGGATCGAGCTCCTGGCCGGCGTCGTCCAGGACCCGGTGTTCGGCCCGATCGTGGCGTTCGGGCCGGGCGGGACGATGGCCGAGCTCATCGGCGGGACGGCCTTCGCCACCCTGCCGCTGACCGACGTCGACGCGGCCGAGCTCGTCACGTCGGGGAAGGCCGGCGACCTCGTGACCGGGTTCCGGGGCCGTCCGCCGGCCGACACCGGCGCGCTGGTCGACCTGGTGGTGCGGCTCGCAGCGCTGGCCGAGGACTTCCCGCAGGTCGCCGAGCTCGACCTGAACCCGGTGATCGCGCTCGCAGACGACTGCGTCGCGGTCGACGCACGTGTCCGGATCGCTCACGCCGCGCCGCAGGGCCGGCTCAAGACGTGGTGACGGCCTCGCGCGCCGCGAGGTACGGCGCGAGGTAGCGGCCCGAGATCTTGGCGGGCGGCCACCACAGCGCCTGCGTGTCCGCGGCGCCGGTGTTCCCGCGCCCGCCGGCCAGGTCGGCCCGCAGGAAGCGGTCGTCCGCGCCGGTCATGAGCACGCCGCGCAGCACCGGCTCGAACGGCCGCGGCGTGATGTCGGCGCCGGCCTCGGAGGCCAGCATCTCGGCGACCGCGTCGGCCTGCTCGGTCGCGATGCCGCCCTGCTTCACCGGGAATGCGGTGATGTCGCCGGCCGCGTAGATGTCGGTGAGCGCGTCGACCCGCCCGAACGCATCCGTGCGCAGGAGGCCGTCGCGCGTCGCCGGAAGCCCGGCGATCGGGATGCCCGCGAGGCGCGGCAGCGCCACGACCCGCTCAACCCAGAGCTGATCCCCAGGCTGTGTTCGCAGCCGCCCGTCCGAGAACTCCACCGGCGTCTGGCGCAGGTGCAGGAGGACGCCGCTCTCGGTCAGGAGCCGGTGCACCTCGGCGCTCGCCTCCCCCCCGAACGCCGCCAGCGGCACCTCCTCCGGCGTGACGACGGACACCGTCACCTTCGGGTCGGCCCGGCCGGCGGTGAGCAGCGCGAGCTCGTACGCCGGAAGCGTCCAGCCGACGCTGGCCGGGATCGCGAACGCCACCGAGCGGACGTCGCCGCGGTCGATGGCCTCGACCAGGGCCCGCAGCTCGTCGACGTCCTCCGGCCCGCCGAAGGCGAGCGCTCCCGGGACGACCGGGCGAGCCTCGGCGCCGCATGCAACGACGAGCGCGTCGAACTCGATCCGCTCGTCGTCGCCGATCGTCGCGGCGCGCTCGTCGGGCGCCACCGCGGTGAGCGCCCCGCAGCGAAGCGTCACCCCGATGTCGGCGCAGATGGATGTGAGGTCGAACCGGTGCACCTCGGCGCGGCCGAATGGCTCTCCGACCGACGCGGCCCGGAACCGGAACCGGTCAGTCGGAGCGACGAGCGTGATGTCCACGAGTTCCGGTGCGAGCGTGCGCAGGGCGATCGCCGTCTCCAGCGCAGCCACCCCTCCTCCGGCGATCACCACTCGTAGCCGTCGCAGGCCGGTCATGGTCCCACCTCCACTCGTCTTTGCCGGACCCAACCGTATCCCTGGATCTGCCCGCGGCCATCGGTGCGGGCACCAAACCGGCTTACGGAAAGGCCGCACAGGGGTTCCGTACGCCCCCCGATGCCGCGCTCGCGTGGACGCGGCACGATGAAGCGGAAACCACCACGATTGGGGGTTTGCCATGTACACCATCGTTCTGGCACTCGACGGCTCCGACGGCTCCGACCGGGCGATCCCGGTGGCCGAGGGTCTTGCCCGGAGGGATGGGGCGCGCATCGTCGTCGCCCATGCCCGTACGCACGCACTCGAGACCGCGGTCGAGGCCGCGCTCCACAACCGTGTGGACGCGATCGCCGAGACGGGCGTGGACTGCACGCTCGAGATCCGCGACAGCCTCGACGGCGATGAGGCCAAGACGCTGGCCGCCGTCGCCCGCGACGTCGATGCGGCGCTGATCGTGATCGCAAGCCGCGGTCGCGGCCCCTTCCGGGGGGCGCTCCTGGGTTCGACGACGCAGCGGCTCCTGCCGCTCGCCACGATCCCGGTCCTCGTCGTCCCGGGCGCCTACACGGGACAGGGCTTCGAGACCGCCGAGCGGACCGCGGCCGAGGCGTGACCGCCCGCTCATGCTCCGCCCGCTGCGCACGGCCGTAGGGACCAGTCTCCTCCTGCCGGGCGCGGCGGCCGTGAGCCTGGCCGCGGGCGGCGTGCTCACGCTGGCCGGCGCCCACACCGCGGCCCACGCGGTCTGGGCGGCCGCCACCGTCGCGCTGCTCATCCCGCTCACCTTCTCGGTCGTGCGCTCGCTCATCCACGGGGACGTGGGCGTCGACGCGATCGCGCTCCTCGCCATGGCGGGAGCGCTCGCGCTCGGCGAGTACCTGGCGGGGGCGGTCATCGCGCTCATGCTGGCGGGCGGCAACGCGCTCGAGCTGTTCGCGCAGGGGCGCGCCCGCCGCGAGCTCACGCTGCTCGTCGACCGGGCGCCGAAGGCCGCCAACCGCGTCGTCGACGGCAGCGTCGAGCGGGTCGACGTCGAGGTGGTGCGCGTCGGCGACCGGCTGCTGGTGCGCGCCGGGGAGGTGATCCCGACCGACGGCGTGGTGCGAAGCCCCGAGGCCATCGTCGACGAGTCCGCGCTCACAGGCGAGCCGCTTCCGACCACGCTGCACACCGGCGGCGCGGTCCGCGGCGGCTGCACGAACGCCGGGGAGGCGTTCGAGATCGAGGCGACCACGCCCGCGTCCGGCAGCGCCTACGCGGCGCTCGTGCGGCTCGTCCGCGCGGCCGAGCAGAGCCAGGCGCCGTTCGTACGCATGGCCGACCGCTACGCGATCGCGTTCCTGCCCTTCACGCTGCTCGTCGCCGCGACGGCCTGGGCCATGAGCGGCAGCGCGCGCCGAGCGGTCGCCGTGCTGGTCGTCGCGACGCCGTGCCCGCTCATCCTGGCCGCGCCGATCGCCTTCGTGGCCGGCGTCTCGCGCGCCGCGCGCGAGGGGGTCATCGTGAAGGGCGGCGGCGTCATCGAGGCGCTCGGACGGGCCCGCACGGTGCTCTTCGACAAGACCGGCACCCTCACCCTCGGCACGGCCGAGGTGGACCGGATCGTGATGACCGACGGCATCCCGTCCGACGAAGCGCTCAGGATCGCGGCGTCGCTCGACCAGTTCTCGACCCACGCCATGGCCTCGGCGCTCGTGCGCGCGGCCGGCCTGCGCGGCCTCCGGCTGAGCATGCCCGAGCACGTGCGCGAGGACGCCGGGCAGGGCATCGAGGGCAACGTCGACGGCCACCGGGTGAGCGTCGGCAGCACCGCGTTCCTGTCCACGCACGGGATCGACGCCACGCCCGGCCGCTCCGGCGCGGCGCCGGGAGAGGCTCGGGTGACCGTCGCCGCCGACGGCCGCGTGGTCGCCGTGATCGTGATGGCCGACCACCTGCGCGACGACGCCGCCGGCCTCGTGGCGGACCTGCGCCGGTCGGGGGTGCGGCACGTGGCCCTCGCCACCGGCGACGTCG
>DATAEI010000066.1:0-51182 GCA_036258075.1 Gaiellales bacterium | reverse complement strand
GGCCGGACCGGGTCAGCCCCGGTTTGCCTCAGCGGAGGTCCGACACGACCTTGTGACGTATCAGCTGAACTTGGCACACGCTCGTGACGGTTGGGGCGACGGCGAAGACCGCGTTCTTCGCCGTCGCGCGGCGACGGCGTGGCAGCCCTTAAGGAGGGGGCTCACGGGGGAACCCTGGGTTCCGCCGTGCCAAGAACCCTGGGTTCCCCCGTGTTCGTTATGGCCAGTACGGCGCCATGGCGGCCCGCACGGCGTCGATCGCGGCGTCCGCGCGTTCCTCGTCGTCCGGGAGGTACGCCATCGGATCGTCGAGCAGCGGCCCGGTGCCGAGCACGCCCTCGAGCGTCGCGTGCATGCAGAGGCCCGAATACGTGCGCCCGTAGCCGCCCTCCTGGACGAGCACCATCCGGCCGTCGCAGTGGCGGTCGGCCATCGCGCGGGCCGCCGCGCCCAGGTCGCGGAACCCGTCCATCGAGACGCACATCCGCCCGTTGGGGTCGAACTGGCTCGCGTCCTGGCCGCAGGCCACGACGATCAGGTCGGGCCGGAAGGCGTCGACGACCGGCTCGACCGCCCGCGCCATCGCCCGCCGGTAGCCCTCGTCGCCGGTGCCGACGGGGAGCTCGACGTTCATGTTCCGCCCGGCGCCGTCGCCCTCGCCGACCTCGTCCGGGGCGCCGGTCTGGAGGTGTGACGGCCCCCACGAGCCGTGGCGCATGTGGAACGAGGCCGCGAGCACGTCGCCGCGCCCCCAGAAGCACTCCTGCGTACCGTTGCCGTGATGGACGTCCCAGTCGAGCACCGCCACCCGATCGGCACCCCGGCGGAGCGCGAGCTCGGCGGCGAGCGCGGCGTTCGAGAAGAGGCAGTAGCCGTCGGCCTGCTCCGGCTGGGCGTGGTGGCCGGGCGGGCGGACGAGCGCGTAGGCCTGGTCGCAGTCGCCGGCGAGCACCGCCTCGGTCGCCGCGAGCGCCGTCCCGGCTGCGGCGAGCGCGGCGTCGAACGACTTCGCAACGACCGGCGTCGACTGCGTAAGGTACCCGCCGCCGGCGGCGCAGAACGCCTGCACCGAGTCGATGTAGGCGGCCGGGTGCAGCATCTCGAGCTCGTCCCGGGTCGCGTGCCGCCCGGCATGCCACTCGAGCCGGCCGGCGATCGGCCCGTGCTTGAGGGCAGCGCGGATGTTGCGGATCCGCTCGGCGTTCTCGGGGTGGAGCTCGGGCACCTCGATGAGCGGCGTCGGGGGGTGCTCGAAGATGCCCGCGCCCGTGTCGTGAAGCAGCACGTCATCGTGCCAGTAGACCCGCATCAGGTCCGGGGCTTCACGGGGGCGAGCGAGCGGATGACGTGGCGCAGGTCGGACTTGGCGATCGCCGGCGTCGAGACCGGCACGGCGACGTGGATCGAGATCACGTAGATGTTCCCGAGGGAGTGGAAGACCGCGGCAACGTGTCCGGTGTGTGACGCAAGGTTGTGGTCATACCACGTCACGGTGTGGCCTGCGACGTCCTCGGTCTTCGGCTCGCGGCCGCCGAAGCACGGCTGCCCCTCGCACATCGGCGGGAACGTGCCCGGCGGGTAGCCCTCGAAGACGATGTGCACGAGGTCGCCGTTCTCGAGCCAGGCGAATCCGAGCTGCCACTGCTTGTCGGGCACGCGGGCCGTGTTCCACTGGCCGTGGATGACGCCGTCGATCGGGCTGGGGAGCCAGCCCGGGCAGTAGATCGTCATCCCGACCCGGTCGGCCCACGTCTGCCACGAGGCGGCCCACGTCTTCGGGCACACGTTCGGCTTCGGGGCGGGTTTGGATCCCGTCGCGTCGTTCGAGGATCCACAGGCCGCGGCCCCCACGACGACGACCGCGAGGAGTAGCATTGCGCGGCGACGATCTCGACGCCTCGTCGCATCCGGGCGGTGGGCTGGAACCCTTGTGCTCATCCGCCGGGGATGGTAGATAGACCGTCGCGCGCCGGTCGGCGAACGCCGTCACGACGTGGAAACGCCAACCCGAAGTGGGAGGAGAACAGATGAGACGTGTACCTGGCCGCGCTCTCTGGGTGACGGCCGCGGTCCTCGTACTGGCCACTGCTGCGGCCTGCGGAAGCGGGTCGAGCAGCAACAACAACGGCACGGGCGGGGGCGGTGGAGGCAGCGCGGCGACGCCTGTGAACTCCTCCACGTGCAAGTCGGTCGTGAACCCGAACGGCCAGCTCTTGATCACGTCCGACCTGCCGCTCAACGGGTCGTCGTCGCATCAGACGACGCAGATGAACCAGGCGATCCAGATGGTGTTCGAGAACGCCGGCTGGAAGGCCGGCAAGTACACGATCGCGTTCCAGCCGTGCGACGACTCGACGCCGCAGGCCGGAACCTGGGACTCGACCACGTGCTCGGCGAACGCCAACGCGTACGCACAGGATCCGTCGGTCGTCGCCAACATCGGCACCTTCAACTCCGGCTGCGCCGAGCTCGAGGTCCCGGTGCTGAACCAGGCCCAGCCTGGGCCGATCGCCATGGTGAGCCCGGCCAACACGTGGCCCGGACTGACCCAGGGCACGAAGGTCGCGGCCGAGCCGAGCAAGTACTACCCGACCGGCACGCGCAACTACGCGCGCGTCGTGGCGCCTGACAACTTCCAGGGCCCGGCACTCGCGCAGACGGCCCAGGGCCTCGGCGTGAAGTCGGTCTACATCCTGAACGACAAGCAGGCCTACGGCGCGGGCGTTGCGCAGTACTTCGAGGACGCTGCCAAGAAGCTGGGCATCAAGGTGCTCGGCAACTCGGCCTACAACACGAAGACCGGCACCAACTACCAGGCCCTCTTCCAGGGCATCGCGGCCAAGCACCCCGACGCCATCATGGTCGGCGGCCTGATCTGCGAGAACGGCGGCCAGCTGATCAAGGACAAGGTCGCGGTGCTCGGTGACAACAACAAGGTGAAGCTGCTCCTGCCGGACGGCTTCACGACGTCGCAGACCCTCACCGACGCCGGCAAGGCGGCCGAGGGCCTGTACGCGTCCGTCGCGGGCGTGCCGACCGACCAGCTGACCGGTGCGGGCGCCACGTTCGTGTCCGACTTCCAGGCCAAGTACAACCCGGACTTCATCGACCCGTACACGCCGTATGCCGCGGCCGCCGCGCAGGTCGTCCTGCAGGCGATCGCCGCGTCCGACGGCACGCGGGCCAGCATCTCGAAGAACCTCTTCGGGGCGAAGGTGACCGACAGCGTGCTCGGCACGTTCTCGATCAACGATGCCGGTGACACCGACCAGGGCTCCATGACGGTCGATGTCGCCAAGAACGGGAAGCTCGTCACCTACAAGGTTCTCACCCCGAGTGCGAATCTGGTGGAGACGTTCCCGGATCAATGAGTGACCTCGGGGGAGCGCTGCGATGACTGCGGGATCCGGCACCGCCCGGAAGCCCATGCTCGCGGTGCTCCCCCGGTTCTCACAGCAGATCAACCGCGTCCTCACGTGGGTCGTGGTCGGCCTGTTCGTGATCTGGGTCGTCGGGAACTTCATCAACGCGCCCAAGCAGTTCGTGAGCGTGTTCCTGCTCGGAATCACGCTGGGATGCATCTACGCCCTCGTGGCGCTGGGATACACGCTGGTGTACGGGATCATCGAGCTCATCAACTTCGCCCACGGCGACGTGTTCATGTGGGGCTCGATGATCGCCGTCACGGTCTCGTCGAGTTGGCTCGGCCTCAACGGCACCCAAGCGTGGTACGTCACGGCGCCGCTCATCCTCGTGACGATCGTGGTGTGCATCGCGTTCTGCGCGACCCTGAACGTCGCGATCGAGCGAGTCGCCTACCGTCCGCTCCGAAACGCGCCGAAGCTGGCGCCGCTGATCACGGCCATCGGCATGAGCTTCATCCTCCAGAACGCGGCCGCGCTCGTCTACGGCTTCATCGAGCAGCCGCTGCCCGACATCTTTCCCACCAAGGCGCTCTTCACGATCGGTGGGATCGCCTACACGCAGAAGTCGCTCCTGATCGTGCTGATCACGATCCCGGTGCTGCTCGCGCTGACCTACCTCGTGCGCTCCACCAGGCAGGGGAAGGCGATGCGGGCCGTCGCCCAGGACATGGACGCGAGTCGCATGATGGGGATCGACGTCGATCGCACGATCGCCTTCACGTTCGCGCTCGGCGGCGCGCTGGCCGGGGCCGCAGGACTCCTGTTCGTGATGTACCAGACCTCGACCCGGTATGACCTCGGCTTCCAGCTCGGGCTCTTCGCCTTCACGGCTGCCGTGCTCGGCGGCATCGGGAACCTGACCGGGGCGGCGCTGGGAGCGATCCTCATCGGCCTCATCCAGGCGTTCAACGAGGGCCTCTCGTGGCACACGCCGGGATCGAGCTGGACGCAGTCGCTGATCTTCTCGATCCTGATCCTCGTGCTCGTGTTCCGGCCGCAGGGGCTCCTCGGGGAGGAAGTCCCCGACCGGGCATGAGCGGTCGCACCGGATCCGTGGGCGACGCGTGGGCGCGACTCCCCAAACGGGTGCGGACGCTCGCCCTGCCGGTGACGGTACTTCTCCTCCTCGTCTTCTACCCGAACTACTACCAGGATCTCTTCAACGCCCTCGGCGGCGGGACGACCGGGCAGCTGGCTCCGACGGTGCCGACGATGGTCGTGATGTGCGTCTACGTCATGATGGCCCTCGGGCTGAACGTTGTAGTGGGCTACGCCGGCCTGCTCGACCTGGGGTACGTCGCGTTCTACGCCGCCGGCGCCTACATCGCCGGATGGTTCGCGACGCTGCAGTTCGCGCCTCAGAAGATCCACTTCCTGTCGGTCGGCGTGCTCCCGGTCCTGCCGGGCCTGCACGTCAACGTCTGGCTGCTCCTGATCGTCGGCGCGGTCTTTGCGTGCGTGCTCGGGATCGTCATCGGCCTGCCCACGCTGCGCCTGCGGGGCGACTACCTGGCGATCGTGACGCTGGGATTCGGCGAGATCATCCCGCAGGCCGTGAACAACGGCGATGACTGGTTCGGCCACAACGTCACGAACGGGCCGAACGGCCTGACGCCGATCGACTCGCTCGGCTTCGGCGTGTCGATCCACAACGCGGCGTCGTTCCTGCCGTCGAGCTACCGGCTCGAGATCAACTCCGCCGACTACTACTACTGGACAGGTCTGGGACTCGTCCTGTTCACGCTCTTCTGCTGTATCCGGCTTCGCGACTCGCGCCTCGGCCGGGCCTGGGTGGCGATTCGCGAGGACGAGATCGCCGCGGCGGCGATGGGCATCCCGCTCATGCGCACCAAGACCTGGGCGTATGCGATCGGGGCGTTCTTCGGAGGAGCAGCGGGCTGCTTCTACGCCATCTTCAAGAGCTCGACCTTCCCGCAGGACTTCTCGCTCAACATCTCGATCGCCGTCCTGTGCATGGTCATCCTGGGTGGGATGGGGAACGTCTGGGGGGTGTGCCTCGGCGGGGCGCTGCTCTCGTACCTGAACTACCAGGGACTCGAGGCTGTCGGCAACAACCTGAATCATGTGGCCGGCACGAGCTTCAATATCCCGCAATACACCTTCGGCATCTTTGGCGTCATCATCGTGGTCACGATGCTCGTGCGCCCGCAGGGGCTGATACCCACGGCGAGACGAAAGATCGAGCTCGAGGCCGGCGTCGAGGGCGGATCGCTCTACGACGCCGGGGCGTGATGGCGGAGGATCTGCTCACGGCGCGGGCGGTGCGCAAGGAGTTCGGTGGGCTCGTGGCCTGCTCGGACGTCGATTTCACGGTGCCGAAGGGCGGTATCGTCAGTCTGATCGGCCCCAACGGCGCGGGGAAGACGACGTTCTTCAACATGCTGACGGGCGTCTACACCCCGACGAGCGGCGAGGTGCTGTTCGACGGCCACGAGATCGTCGGCCTGCCTCCGCACGCTGTGACGCAGATGGGCGTGGGGCGGACGTTCCAGAACATCCGCCTGTTTCCGACCATGACGGGTCTCGAGAACGTACTCGTCGGGATGCACTCGCGCCTCAGCGGCGGGATCGTCAAGTCGATCCTGCGCACGCCGGGGCTCAAGCGTGAGGAGCGCGGCGCGGCCAACCGGGCGCGCGAGCTCCTCAAGTACTGCGGCCTTCCGGGCGAGGCCGAGCACACCTATGCGATGAACCTCGCCTACGGCGATCAGCGCCGGCTCGAGGTGGCGCGGGCGCTCGGGACCGACCCGAAGCTCCTGCTCCTCGACGAGCCCACCGCCGGGATGAATCCGCAGGAGAGCGCCGAGTTCACGAGCTTCGTCGGCCGACTGCGCGACGAGCGCGGGCTCTCGGTCCTCATGATCGAGCACGACATGAAGGTCGTCATGGGCATCTCCGAGCGGGTCACGGTGCTCGACCACGGCGAGAAGATCGCCGAGGGCTCGCCGGCGGAGATCCAGAAGAACGAGCGCGTCATCGAGGCGTACCTCGGCTCGGCGGCGACGGCGGACGGCGGCTTCGAGGAGGATCCCCGCGATGGCTGACAACGGCTCGGTCCTGCTCGAACTGGACGGCGTCCACACGTTCTACGGCACGATCGAGGCCATCAAGGGGATCTCGCTCACGGTCAACGAGGGCGAGATCGTCACGCTGATCGGGGCCAACGGCGCCGGCAAGTCGACGACCCTACGCTCGATCCAGGGGATCAACCGACCCAAGCGCGGCAGGATCAAGTTCAGAGGCGACGATATCGTCGGCCGGCGTCCGCACGACATCGTCAAGATGGGCATCAGCCAGTCGCCGGAGGGGCGACGCCTGTTCTCGCGCATGAGCGTGCGCGAGAACCTCGAGATGGGCGCGTTCCAGCGCAACGACAAGACCGGGATCGAGGAGGACATCGCCCGCGTGTACGAGCTCTTCCCCCGCCTTCAGGAGCGGCGCATGCAGAAGGCCGGCACGCTCTCGGGCGGCGAGCAGCAGATGTGTGCGATCGGGCGGGCGCTCATGGCCCGGCCGAAGCTCCTGATGCTCGACGAGCCGTCGCTGGGGCTCGCGCCGATCCTGGTCGAGCGCATCTTCGACATCGTCCGCGAGATCAACAACCAGGGGACGGCGATCCTGCTCGTCGAGCAGAACGCGCTGATCGCCCTGGCCGTCGCGAACCGCGGCTACGTGCTCGAGACCGGCCACGTCGCGCTGCACGACACGGCCGCCGCTCTGCGACAGAACGAACAGGTGCGCAAGGCGTACCTGGGCGAAGTCTGAGCTAGCGGGGCTCGGCCGGCCACCACTCGCGCCGGCGGCTGCCGGTGTCGCGCGAGTCGGCGCCGTACGCGAGCGCAAGCGGCCCAACGACGACGAGCATCAGGATGACGAGGAGGATTCCCATACCCGTATGATCGGCATGCATGGCGATAAGTTCAAATCGGGATAGTATTCATTCCGATTATGGATTCTGATCGTTGGCTGGGCGTCGAGCTGCGCCATCTGGCGGCCCTGCAGGCCATCGCCGAGCACGGCTCGTTCGGCCGCGCTGCCGAGGCGCTCGGCTACACCCAGTCGGCCGTGAGCCAGCAGCTCGCCCAGCTCGAGAAGCTCGTCGGCCAGCGGCTCATCGACCGGCCCGGCGGCGCCCGCCCGGCCCAGCTGACCGAGGCCGGCCGGATGCTGCTCATCCACGCGGACGCGATCGTCGCCCGCCTCCGCGCCGCCCGCGCCGATCTCTCGGCGCTCGCCTCCGGAGAGGCCGGGGCGCTGCGCGTCGGGGCGTTCCAGAGCGCGGGCGCCCGGCTCCTCCCGCAGCTCCTCTACCGCTTCTCCGAGGCCTGGCCGCGGGTCGAGGTGAGCCTGACCGAGGGGGAGGACGACGTTCTGATCGCGGGCCTCGAGGCCGGGGATCTCGACCTCGCGTTCCTCGTCCTGCCCATCGCATCCAACCCGATCGAGACGACCGAGCTCCTGCGCGACCCGTACGTGCTCGTGACGCAGGCCGGCTCGCCGCTCTCGCGGCGGCGCACGCCGCCGAGCTTTCGTGACATCGCGCGGCTGCCGCTGGTCGGGTACCGCTCGTGCATCGGCGCGGCTCAGGTCGAGGCCCGGATGCGGGCCGTCGGCGTCGAGCCCTCGTTCGCGTTTCGCTCCGACGACAACGCGACGATCCAGGAGATGGTCGCGGCGGGCATGGGCGTCGCGGTGATCCCGCGCCTGACCGTGAACGAGAGCGACTCGCGGATCACGCTCGTCGACCTCGAGGGCCGCATGCCTCCGCGGCTGATCGGCCTCGCCTGGCATCGCGACCGCTACCGCTCGCCCGCTGCCGAGGGGTTCGTCGACGCTGCGCGGGCTCTCTGTCGTGAGCTCGAGGTGGCCGCCGCCTAGGAAGCGGGCGGCCGCCCCATGGCGGTCCGGGCGCGCGCCAGGACCTCCCGGTCGCGGTCGTACGTCACGATCGCAAGCGCATTCTCGACCGCGACCCAGCGCACCTCGTCGACGTCGGCCGCGAGCGGCTTGCCGCCCTCGTCGGCAGCCATCAGGAAATAGCGAACCGTCTTCGGCCCTGCGCCGGCCTGGTAGCCGATCGTGCCGAGATCCTCCTCGATCGTGCCGGCATGGCCCGTCTCCTCCTCGACCTCCCGCAGGGCGGCCTCACGGTCGTCCTCGCCCGGTTCGAGCTTCCCCTTCGGCAGCGTCCAGTCGTCGTACTGGGGCCGGTGGACGACGGCGACCAGGCCGTTGCGGTGGAGGACCGCCCCGGCGGCCCGGATCATGCGCGCGAGCCGGTGCGGCGGCGGGCCGCCATCGCGAGCAGCCACATCACGAGGCCCACTCCGCCGACGAGCACGAGCACGAACCCGGCGAACGCCCACAGGATCCCGCGGTCGCCCTGGACGACGAGACCGACCGCGATCATCGCGATGCCGAGCACGCCGAACGCCTGGGTCATGACGAACGGCCCGGGGAGGCCCATGGGCGTCACGGGCGACGACGCCACCGTGAGCCGGCCGGGGTCGGCGTCGTCCTGGCGCCGGCTTCGCAGCGCGAGGCCGATGACGCCGCCGAAGACCGCCAGGAAGTAGACGACCTGCGACCAGAACGACCCCACCCAGTCGACGAGGTACGTGAAGACGACGATCAGGACGACCGCCGCGGCCGTCCCGACGACGGCGAATGCGATCGACGTCGGCCAGTCGTAGAGGTGCCGCTCGGAGGGCCGGTCGCTCATCGGCGAAAGCGTACACCGACGAACGGCCGCCGCACGCCCACCGATCCGAGAGGACGCCGTGTTGGCAGAGCGGCCAACATCGCAGTTTGCGGAAAGCGGTTGACGGCTCCGTTCTCGAACTCCGCAAAGAGCGCGAATTTTCCGCTTGACCACGGGCTGTGGGGGCCGTACCTTTCCCCTGCGCCGCCGAGGGCAGCCGAGTAGGTCGAAGCCGGGCGGATGAGCTGTAGAGGCGACTCGAACGCTCGTTCGGCCGGGGGACGAAAGGCAAGCCGGGGCGGCGAATCTTTGGTCCGGGCCGGGCTCGGGCGCAGCCCCGTACAATGCCCGCCGATGCCGAGGGTGCTGCTCGCCGAGGACGACGGGGTGATCGCGCGGGCGATGATGACGCATCTGCGGCGGGCGGGCATGGACGTGGAGTGGGCCGAGGACGGTGACCGGGCGCTCAAGAAGATCCGGTTCGAGCGGCCCGACGTCGCCGTGATCGACCTGATGCTCCCCGGCGAGGACGGCTGGCGCATCACGCGCACGCTGCGCGAGGAGGGAATCACCATCCCGGTGATCATGATCTCGGCGCGCGGCTCGGAGCACGACAAGGTGCACGGGCTCAAGATCGGGGCCGACGACTACCTGGCGAAGCCGTTCGGGATGCAGGAGCTCGTGGCGCGGGTGGAGGCGGCGCTCAGACGGTCGGGCATCGCACTGTCGCAGGCGGACACGGCCCGGATCGAGGCGCCCGGGCTCGTCATCGACCCCGACCGCCACCAGGCGCTCCTCGAGGGTGTGGACGCCGGCCTGACGCCGATGGAGTTCCGGCTGCTCTACGTGCTCGCCGCTGCCGAGGGCAAGGCGCTCACCCGCGACCGGATCCAGCAGCGGGTGTGGGGGACGCCGTACCGGCACCGCGACCGCACCGTCGACGTGTGCGTCCGCAAGCTGCGCGAGAAGATCGACCGCAGATCGCCGACGCACACCTACATCCACACCCACCAGGGCGTGGGCTACAGGTTCGAGCCGATCTCGAAGGAGGGATGAGGATGCGATACGGCGTGCTCGGAACGGGAACGGTGGGGCGGGTCCTGGCCGGCCGGCTCGTGGAGGTCGGCCACGAGGTGCGGATGGGCTCGCGGACGGCAGACAACGAGGCGGCGAGGGCCTGGGCCGCCGAGGCCGGCCCGAACGCGTCGCACGGCACGTTCGCCGACGCGGCGGCGTTCGGCCAGACCGTCATGAACTGCACGGCCGGCGGCGTCGCGCTCGACGCGCTCACCGCGGCCGGCGCCGAGAATCTGTCCGGGAAGGTGCTGATCGACGTCTCAAACCCGCTCACGTTCGAGACGGGCCGGCTGACGCTCACCGTCTGCAACACCGACAGCGTGGGCGAGCAGATCCAGCGCGCGTTTCCGCAGGCGCGGGTCGTGAAGACGCTGAACACGATGGGGAACGAGGTGATGGTGCACCCGGAGGGCGTCCCCGGCACCCACGCCGTCTTCCTGAGCGGCGACGACGCCGAGGCGAAGCAGCACGTCGCCGGGATGCTCGAGGGATTCGGATGGCCGCCGGAGTCGGTCGTCGACCTGGGCGGCATCGATACCGCGCGCGGCACGGAGATGTACCTGGTGCTCTGGATCGAGATCATGCAGGCCCGCGGCGATCGGATGTTCAACATCGCAATCGCGGCGCCGGGGGGCTGAGCGGGGCTCAGTCCCTGACGGCGGCGGGCGCCGGCAGGACGACGCGGATGTTCGTGCCCGTGGCGGGGGCGGACTCCGCGGTGGCCCGGCCGCCGTACTCCTCGGCGATGTGCTTCACGATCGCGAGGCCGAGCCCGGTCCCGGGCCCCGAGCGCGCGTCCTCGACCCGGTAGAACCGCTCGAACACCTTGCTCAGGTGATCGGGAGGAATGCGGCCACCGGTGTCGTGGACGACGATCTCGACGGCGCCGGAGAGCCCGCGGGCTCGCACCACGATCGCCTCGCCGGCGCCGGCGTGGCGGATCGCGTTCTCGACCAGGTTGTCGAGGACGGCGTCCACGAGCCGCGGCGCGACGGCGGCGACCAGGCCGCGCGTCACCGCGGTCCCGAGGCTCATCGAGGCCGCCCGCGCCGCCGCCGTATGCCGCGCGACGCAGGCCTCGACCGCGGTCGTCACGTCGGTCTGCTCCTCCTTGTCGCCCAGCTCGTGGCTCTCGAGCCTGACGAGCAGGATCATGTCCTCGATCAGCTGGCGCATCGCGTCGACCTCGGCCCGGGCCTGTGCGATCGTGTCGGCGCGCTCGACATCGTCGAGCGGCAGCGCGAGCGTCTCGACGAGCGCCAGGATGCGCTGGAGCGGGGTGCGCAGCTCGTGCGACACGCCGGCCGAGAAGAGCCGGCGCGCGTCGCGGTAGTCGGCCTCGGAGGACTGGTCGGAGAGCACCACCGCGACGCCGGTGTCGTCGCCGGTGCCGTAGGCGCGGATCCGCGCGCTGAAGCGGCGCCGCTCGGGCGAGTAGACGGTCAGCTCGACGTCGCGCACCGGCTCGCCCGCCGCCGCCCGCGCGGCGGCCGCGGCGAGGCCGGGCTGCGTCTCGGGCCCCGCCAGCTCGGGGCCGGCCTCGCGCGCGGCAGGGTTTGCGCGGACGACGTTCCCCGCGCCGTCGAGGAGCAGCACCGGCATCGAGGCGGCGGCCATCACGGCGTCGCGCGACGCGAGCGCGGCCGAGAGCTCCGTCCGCGGCACCGTCTCGCGGAGCTCGCGCCGGAGCTCCTCGCGCTCCCGTGCGTCCCGTCGGCTTCGAAGCAGCATCACGACGAGCGCCGCCAGGGTGATCGCGAGCACTGCTGCCACGACGGCCATCGCGGCGAGCGTACCAGCGCGACGCGATTTGTATGCTGCCGACCATGCGCGTCCTGCTGCCCGACGGCAACGAGCTCAGCCTCGACGAGGGGGCGTCCGGGCGCGACGCGGCTGCCGCGATCGGCCCCCGGCTGGCCGACGCCGCAGTCGCACTCCAGGTCGACGGAGAGGTGCGCGACCTGCGGCTCCCGGTGCACGACGGCGAGACGATCCGCATCCTCACCGACCGCGACGAGGCCGCCCTCGCCGTCCTGCGCCACTCGACGGCGCACGTGATGGCGCAGGCCGTGCTCCACCTGTGGCCCGGGACCAAGATCGCCATCGGCCCTGCGATCGACGACGGCTTCTACTACGACTTCGAGTTCCCGGAGCCGATCTCGGCCGACGACCTCGGGCGGATCGAGGAGGAGATGCGGCGGATCCTGAAGTCGGACGTCCCGTTCGAGCGCGAGGACGGCGTCGACCGGGCCGCGCTGATCGACCGGTTCCGCAGCGAGGATCAGCCCTACAAGGTCGAGCTCGCCGAGGGGCTCGAGGACGGCACCGTGAGCCTCTACCGGAACGACGACTTCGAGGATCTCTGCCGCGGCCCGCACCTCCAGACGACCAAGCCGATCAAGGCGTTCAAGCTCCTGTCGACGGCCGGCGCGTACTGGCGCGGCGACTCGAACCGCGCGATGTTGACCCGCATCTACGGCACGGCCTTCTTCCGCCAGGCCGACCTCGACGCGCATCTCGCGCGGATCGAGGAGGCGCGCCGTCGCGACCATCGCCGGCTCGGGCGTGAGCTCGACCTGTTCCACTTCGACCAGCACTCGCCGGGCTCGCCGCTGTGGCATCCGCGCGGCATGGTGATCTGGAACTCGCTCGAGGACCTGCGCCGGTCCGAGAACGGCCGTCGTGGCTACGTCGAGGTGAAGACGCCGCTGCTCTATGACGTCCAGCTCTGGAAGACCTCGGGGCACTGGGAGAAGTTCCGCGACGACATGTTCCTCGTCCCGGGCGAGAGCGAGTCCCAGACGTACGGGCTGAAGCCGATGAACTGCCCGGGCCACATGCTGCTCTTCGGCAGCCAGCGGCGCAGCTACCGCGAGCTCCCCATCCGCTATGCGGAGTCGTCGACGCTGCACCGAAACGAGCTCACGGGCGCGTTGCACGGGCTCATGCGCGTGCGGCACGTGACGCAGGACGACGGGCACATCTTCTGCACGATGGATCAGATCGAGGACGAGATCTTCGCCTGCCTCGACTACGTCGACACGCTGTATCAGATCTTCGGGGTGGTGCCGCAGCCGGAGCTGTCGCTGCGCCCCGACAACAAGCTGGGGTCGGACGAGGACTGGGATGTCGCCGAGGCGGCCCTCGAGTCGGCGCTCAAGCGCCGCGGCGTGGACTACATCACGAGCCCCGGAGAGGGCGCGTTCTACGGCCCGAAGATCGACCTGCACATGACCGACGCGATCGGGCGCTCGTGGCAGATGGGCACGGTGCAGCTCGACTTCCAGATGCCGGCCCGTTTCGGGCTCACGTACGTGGGCGCCGACAACGCCGACCACATGCCGGTGGTGATCCACCGCGCGCTGCTCGGCTCACTCGAGCGGTTCATCGGCATCCTGATCGAGCACGTCGCCGGCGCGTTCCCGCTGTGGATCGCGCCGGTGCAGGCGATGGTGTTGCCCGTCGCCGACCGCCACCACGACTACGCCACCGGCGTCGCGCGCGAGCTTCGGGACGCGGGACTGCGGGCCGAGGCCGACCTGCGCAGCGAGTCGGTCGGCAAGAAGATCGCCGAGGCCGAGCATCAGCGGATGCCGTGCATCCTGGTCGTCGGCGACCGTGAGGCGGAGGCGGGGACGGTATCGGTCAGGCGGCGCGGGAAGGGCGACCTGGGCGCCCAGCCGCTCGCCGACCTCCGCGAAGCGCTCCTGGCGGAGACCGCCGCCCGCAGCGCCGACTGACGATTCGCGTTCGTGAGCCCCGGGGGTCTGATCCCAATGTTGCGGCAGGCGCGTCAGCGCCGCGGACGCAACATTGGGGTCTGACCCCGTCGTTGCCGCGGAGCGGCGCAACCCGGCCCGCAGGGCCGGCACCGCCGCCCGGCCGCCGCGGAGCGCGTGTTGCACCCCGCGCGAAGCGCGCAGGTGCAACGCGGGCGGGTGGTCCCGAAGGCCCGCCACCAACGCTTCGTCCTACGAGCTGAGTGCAATTTCGAAGCGGGCCCGGTCGCCGCGGTAGACGTCGCGGGCGAATTCCACAGCACGGCCGTCGCGGTCGCGGGCTGTGCGCGTGACGATCAGGGCGGCCGCGCCCGGCCGCGCGCCGAGATGGCGTGCGTGCTCGGGCTCGAGCACCGCCGGCTCGATCGCCTCGTCGGCCGTGCACGGGTCGATCCCGTAGCGGTCGCGCAGGAGGTCGTACAGCGACCCCTCCGCGAGCTCGCGCCGGCTCAGGTCCGGGCAGAGCGCCTCCGGCACCCAGAACGTCTCGAGGACGAGCGGCTCGCCGTCGCCGAACCTGACCCGCTGCACCATCCACGCCCGGCCGTCCGGCGCGAGCTCGAGCGCGGCGCGGGCGGCGGCGTCGACCCGGGGAGTGCGCCGCATGTCGAGGACGCGGGCCGACGGCGCGATCCCCTGCGCCCGCATCTGCTCGGAGAAGCCCGCCAGGCGCTGGAGCGTGTGCACGACCCGCGGCGGCGACACGAAGGTGCCGGAGCCCGGCCGGCGGTAGACCGTGCCGCGGCGGACGAGCAGCTCGACCGCCTGGCGGGCGGTCATCCGCGAGAGGCCGTGCCGCTCGGCGATCGCCCGCTCGGACGCCAGCCGGTCGTGGGGCCGCAGGCCTCCCGCCGCGATCGCCCGCTCGAGCTCCGCCGCGACCTGGCGGTACCGGGGAGCCTGCGCAGCGACGGCCATCGTCCGATCTATACCACGCCGCCCGCCGGGTCACCCATGCGGGCCGAGAGCAGGGCGATCTGGCACAGCATCCGATCCTCGACGCGGGTCAGGTCGAGGTCGCACAGCGCCTCGATCCGGCGCAGCCGGTAGTGCACGGTGTTGCGGTGGACGAAGAGGTCGCGGGCGGTGCGCGCGACGCTGTGGTTGTGCTCGAGGTAGAGGGCGAGCGTCTCGCGCAGCTCGGGGGGAAGGCGGTCGACGGTGCGTGCCCGCACGCGTGCGGCCCGCTCGCGGTCGTCGGTCAGGAGCGCGTCATAGGCCTCGAGATCGGCGTAGCGGTGGACGACGCCGTCGCCGCGGAGCCCCCGGCCAAGCCGGATCGCGCGCCCGGCCTGCACGTGGGACGCCGCCAGCGCCTCGGCTCCGAGGGCATCCTCTCCGGCCCCACCGGTCATGCCGGCGCCGTCCGGGCCGAGCCAGGCGAGATCGATGCCGAGGAGCTCCTGCTCGTCAGGCGAGCAGATGATCACGATCTCGAGGCCGTCGCGGGCCGCCAGCGCCCGGCGCGGGAGCCGCATGCGCAAGAGGTCGAGAGCCCGCTCGACGACCCCCGGGTCGGCGGCCGCGGCCCGCAGGCGGACGACGCGCGCCCGGGCCGGCAGCTCGACGCCCAGCCGGCGCGCGCGGGCGGCACAGGCGGCCGCGTCGCCGGCCCGGCCGTGCACCAGGTCGCGGACGAACGCGGCCACGAGCTCGTCCTCGGTCAGCCGCTCGCGGTCCGACTTCGCGATGTCGAGGGCGACCACGGTCGCGACCTGCTCGAGCGCCTGGATGTCGTCGGCCTGGGCCGTGCGCTCGGGGATGAGCCCGACGCGGCCGTGCGTCACGCCGCGCGCGACGACCGGCACGACGACGGCCCGCGGAGCGTCGGCGAGGCCGGTGTCCAGCCGGTGCGGGCGCCCGTCGGCGCGCCATCCCGCCAGCGGCCGCCCGGCATCGTCCTCGACCACCACGGGGTTTCCGAGCATCGCCGCCGCCCGTCGCACCACCGTCCCCAGGTCGGCACCGTCGACCACGAGCCGCACCAGCTCGCGATGGATGCCGGCCGACCGCTGGAGCCGGGCGTACGACCCGGACACGAGCCGCTCGTAGATCGACTGTGAGAGCTCCACGAACGGCACCTCGCGGGGCAGCTCGAACACCGGGAGGTCGATCTCGTCGGCCTGGCGGCGCACCGTGTAGGGCACCGACTCGAGGTAGTAGCCGCACTTCACGACCATCGCCGCGACGCCTGCCTCGAGCATCCGGGCCGCGAGGGTGCGCTGGAGGGCCGGATCGTCGCCGAGGTTGTACGCGGTCGTGAGCAGGAGGTCGCCCGGCGCGAGGTAGTCGGCGAAGTCGTCGAGCACCTCCATCCACTGCACCCGCTGCACGTCGCGCCCGAGGCCGCCGCGGCCCGCCCGGAGCGCGGCGCGGCCGAGGGCGGTCGTGTCGGCCAGCTCGGCGACGCTCACACCTCTCTTGTGCAGCTGCTCAACCATGGGCGGCGATATTAGAGCAATCGTCCAGTATGAGTCGGAATTGCAGCGGGTTAGCCTTGGCGGATGCCCCTCAGCCTGGCGGCTCGCTACGGCCTTCACCGGGTGCTCGACGGCGACGGCACCTTTCCGCAGCCGGCGTGGAAGCTCGACGCCGATCCGCGCATCTCCGACGCGGAGATCCTCGTTGACGTCGAGCGCCTGAACCTCGACTCTGCCAGCTTCCGCCAGCTGGCGTCGGAGGCGGGGGGCGATCCGGCGGCCGTTGCGGCGGCGATCGAGCGGATCGTCGCGGAGCGCGGGAAGCTCCACAACCCCGTGACCGGGTCGGGCGGCATGCTCGTCGGCACCGTGCGCGAGGTGGGAAGCATCGTGCGTGAGAGCCGCCGGGTCGAGCCGGGCCAGCGGATCGCGAGCCTGATCTCGCTCACCCTGACGCCGCTTCGGCTCGATCGGGTCGACGGTGTCGAGATGCACCACGGCCAGGTCGACGCCTCCGGGACGGCCGTGCTCTTCGAGTCGAGCCCGTTCGCGGTGCTGCCCGAGGACATCCCCGAGCGGATCGCGCTCGCGGCGCTCGACGTCGCCGGCGCGCCGTCGCGCACCGCGGCGCTCGTCCGGCCGGGCGACACCGTCCTGCTGGTCGGCGGGGGCGGCACGGCCGGCCTGCTCACGCTGCACGAGGCGCGAAAGCACGCCGGGCCCGGCGGGTGCGTCGTCGTGACGGACATGTCCGACGCGGCGCTCGAGGACGTGCGCTCGACCGGGCTCGCCGACCACGTCGTCGCCGCCGATGCCACCGACGCGCTCGGCCTCTACGAGGCGGTGATGGACGCCGCAGGCCGCGAGGCCGACGTCGCGGTGAACCTCGTGAACGTCGCCGGAACCGAGCTCGGGACGATCCTGCTCACCCGCGAGACCGGGACGATCCTCTTCTTCTCGATGGCGACGTCGTTCACGACGGCCGCGCTCGGCGCCGAGGGCCTCGGCCGGGCGACGACCATGCTGATCGGGAACGGCCACATGCCCGACATGGGCCTCACCGCCCTGAACGTGCTGCGCGAGAGCCGCGCTGTCCGCTCCGTCTTCGAGAGGCGCTATGCCGCCTGAGCTCCTGCCGGTCGTCCGGGTCGCGGGGACGCACGGCGAGGTCGGCGCCCAGGTCGGGCGGGCGAGCGCGGAGGCGGTCGCCCGCATCGCGGCGGCGATGACGCCGGCGCAGGTCGACGCGGCGCGCGCCTATCGCGAGGTGACCGAGCGCGAGCTCCCGTGGCTCGTGGAGGAGCTCGACGGCGTGGCGGAGGGTGCGGGAGCCGACCGGCTGGCCGTCTTCGCGGCCGGCATCGAGGAGCTCGACACCGGCGGGGAGGGCGACGGCGCCTGCTCCGACCTGGTCGCGCGGCCCCCCGCGAGCACCGACGGCCACCTCTGGGTGGCCCACAACAACGACCTCTCGCCCGAGGTGGAGCCCGACATCGTCGCCACCGAATGGCGCGTGCCCGGCGACCCGGTGGTCTTCACGATCGGCATCGGGCCGTGGATCAGCGTCGGGTTCAACTCGGCCGGGCTCGCGCTGACCGGGAACGAGGTCTCGCCGAACGACAACCGGATCGGGATCCCGCGCCTCCTGCACGTGCGCGACATCCTGCGCAGGCGGACGCTCGACGAGGCCGTCGAGGCGGCGCTCAGCCCGCACCGGGCCTCGTCGTACAACACGATCCTGAGCCACCGCGACGGCGGCGTCGTGAACGTCGAGGGATCCGCCACCGACGCGGAGCTGATCCGGCCGGGCCCGGACGGCACGCTGGCGCACACGAACCACTACGTGAGCGCCCGGATGCTGCCGTATGAGGGCGACCCCGAGTACGCCGCCGGCTCGGCCGTCCGGTATCGTCGCGCGCTTGAATGGCTGGCGCCGGGTCAGATCACCGAGCACGTCCTGCGGCGAGCGCTCCAGGATCACACGGGCGCGCCGCACTCGCTCTGCCGGCATCCGGAGCACGGCGCGAAATCCAAAACTGTCTTCTGGTGCCTCGCTGACGTCACAGAAGGGACCGTCACCTACGGCCGCGGAAATCCGTGCGACTCTCACGACCAGCGATATGCCTTCGACTGACACCCAGACGCCCACCAACCGCTACGCCGAGCTGGCCTGGCCCGAGGTGGCCGAGTGGGCCGGCCGTGACCCGGTGCTCGTGATCCCGGTGGCGACGCTCGAGGATCACGGCTACCACCTGCCGATCGACACCGACGTCGTGATCGCGGAGACGCTGGCGGAGCGGGCCGTAACGGCGCGGCCGGGGCGGGCGCTCCTTCTTCCGACGGTGACGCACGGCTACACGCCCCACCACATGGACTTCCCGGGACCGATCACGATCGGGTGGAAGACCTTCGTCGACCACCTGGTCGACATCGGAAGGAGCGTCCTTCACCACGGGTTCCGCCGGATCCTGTTTGTGAACGGGCACGGCTCGAACGTGCCGCTCGTCGACATGGCGGCGCGGCTGATCATGCTCGAGGAGCGCGATGCGGTGGCCGCGACCTTCTGGTACCTGAGCTCGCCCGCCTCGGCGGAGCTGCTCGCCGAGACGCGCTCCTCGGAGGCGCCCGGCGGGATGGCGCACGCCTGCGAGCTCGAGACGTCGCTCTACCTGGCCATCCGGCCGGAGCTCGTCCAGATGGAGCGGGCCGTCCGCGAGATCCCCGACTGGGAGTCCGACCACGCCTGGATGGACTGGTCTGACGGCCCGCTCTCGGTCAAGGGGCAGTGGAGCGGCTGGACGGAATCGGGAGTGATCGGCGACGCGACTGCAGCCACGGCCGAGAAGGGCCGGCTGTGGCTGGGGCGGGCCGTCGAGGAGATCTGCGAGTACATCGACGACATGGCGGGCCGGAGGCCGCGGCCTGGGCGAGACCATCACGCCCATGCCGTGGCGGGGAACACCAGGGAGGATGACGTATGAGGAGAGGCAGACTGATCACGATCGCCGTCGCGCTGGCGGCGGTGCTCGCCGCGGCCGGATGCGGCGGCGGCTCGAGCGGCGGCGGAGGCGGTGGAGGCAGCGGAGGAGTCAAGCAGGGCGGCATCTTCACGATCGGGTCGACGAACTACATCGACACGCTGAACGTCTTCAACTACATCGAGGCCGGCGCGACGGTGTCGTTCCTCGAGATCTACCCGGAGCTCGTCCAGTACGGCCCGGGCCTGAAGGAGATCGTCCCGAGCTTCGCCAAGTCGTGGACCGTCTCGCCGGACGGCAAGACCTACACGTTCACGCTCCAGCCGGGCGCGAAGTGGTCGGACGGCCAGCCGCTCACGTCTGAGGACGTGGCCTGGACGGCCAACACGATCATCAAGTACCCGGGCCCGACGGCGGTGCTCGCGTCCTCCGTGGCGCACGTCACCTCTGTCGACGCGCCCAATCCGACGACCGCCGTCTTCCACTACGACAAGCCGGTCGGAAACGCGCTCGCGCAGCTGACCTTCCTGTACATCCTGCCGAAGCACGTGTGGGACAAGTACACGGGCAACAACGGCAAGGATCTGAAGACCTTCCTGCCCGAGGATCACCTGCCGGTCGTCTCGGGCGGCCCGTTCCAGGTGACGAAGTACGACAAGAAGGGCCAGACCGTCTTCAAGCCGAACCCCGGCTGGTGGGGCCCGAAGCCGCACGTCGACGCGGTCGCCTACGTCTACTACACCAACGCCGACTCCATGATCGCCGACCTCCAGTCGGGCCAGATCTCGGCGGTCGACCAGGTGCCGTTCACGGCGGTGAACGCCGTCAAGAAGTCCGGCAAGGCGGTGATTCAGACGTATCCGGGCGGCGAGATCACGAACATCACCTGGAACTCGAACCCGTACAAGCCGCAGCACCGCGAGCTGCTCGATCCGAAGGTGAAGGAAGCGCTGTCGATGTGCGTCGACCGCCAGCAGATCATCCAGGTGGTCTTCAGCGGCTACGCGGCGCCCACCGAGAGCCTGCTGGGCGACATCGCAAAGCCATGGCAGAGCACCGACTACCAGCCGCTCCAGTTCGACTGCGCCAAGGGCAACCAGATCCTTGACCAGCTCGGCTACAAGAAGGGCTCCGACGGGATCAGGGTGGCGCCGGCCACCACCGGCAAGTACGCCGAGCCGGCCCACAAGATGGAGTACCAGATCATGGTGCCGAACAGCCTGGACTTCAACGGCGACCGAACGTTCTCGATCGTCCAGGAGGGCTTCGCGAACGCCGGCGTGAAGGTGACGGAGCAGAGCGGCGGTGACTCGAGCGCGGCGTATGCGATCGAGACCGACGACAAGTGCGACCCGGCGACGAACACCGGGTACTCCAAGTTCGACATCGCGCTGTGGGACTGGGTGGCCTCGCCCGACCCGGACTTCCAGCTCTCGGTCGTGACGAAGGCCCAGTGGTGCTCGTGGAGCGACACCGGATGGTCCAACGCGGCCTACGACAAGATGTACGAGAAGCAGGGGACGCTCGTGAAGGTGAGCGACCGCATGGCGCTCGTACACCAGATGGACAAGATCATCCACGACAACTGGCTCTACACCCAGCTCGTGAACGAGCAGGGCATCGCGGCATACAACCCGCAGTGGGCCGGCTACGACGCCCAGGCACTGGGATACAACTACAACGCGTTCACGAACCCGCACCTGAAGTAGCGGCTCGGCAGGGCGCGGACAGCACGGACGATGCAACGCAGCGACTACATCCTCAAGCGGACGCTCTTCGCACTGCTGACGGTGTTCGTCGCCGTGACGCTCAACTTCGTGCTGTTCCGCGCCCTGCCCGGTGACGCCGTGACGGGCCTCAAGTGCCACAACTGCACCATCCAGTTCAAGACGGCGCTGCGCCACGACCTCGGCCTCGACAAGTCGAAGTGGGAGCAGTACGTGATCTACCTGAAGGGCCTGGCCCATGGGGACATGGGGACGACCTTCATCTCCCACAAGCCGGTGCGCGGCGAGCTGTGGGACCCGATCAAGAAGACCGTCGGCATGATCGCGCTCGGCACCGTGTTCTCGATCGTCTTCGGCGTGTTCACGGGGGTGATCTCTGCCTGGCGGCGGGGCACGGCCCTCGACAAGATCTCGGTCTGGTCGGCGCTCGCGTTCTACTCGGTGCCGACCCAGTGGCTGGGCCTCATGATCGTCTACTTCGTCGCCGACCGGATCGGGTTACCCCACGGCGGCATCCAGAGCCCGGACTACGGCATCCTCGGAACGCCGGGCACCTTCGACTTCTTGAAGGACCGGATCGAGCACATGATCCTGCCGGCGCTCACGCTCGGGCTCGTCCTCTACGGGGACTACACCCTCATCGTGCGCTCCGCGATGCTCGAGACGCTGGGCGAGGACTACGTGCTCACCGCCCGGGCGAAGGGGATGAGCAACTGGGCGATCGTCTGGAAGCACGGATTCAGAAACGCCATGCTGCCGGTCGTCACGCTGATCGCCCTCTCGCTCGGCTTCATCCTCGGCGGCGCGATCACGATCGAGTACGTGTTCGACTACCCGGGCATCGGGCTCGCGATCGTCGACGCGATCG
The DNA here is from genome assembly GCA_036258075.1 of Gaiellales bacterium. Classification (GTDB taxonomy): domain Bacteria; phylum Actinomycetota; class Thermoleophilia; order Gaiellales; family JAICJC01; genus JAICJC01. Next base: position 29,186 of record DATAEI010000066.1, on the reverse strand, counting down.
ACAAGCGTGACTACGCGTTCCTCCAGGGCGCGTTCCTCGTGCTGACGCTGTCGGTGATCGTGTTCAACTTCATCGCCGACCTGCTCTATTTCAAGCTCGACCCGCGGGTGACGACGTGAGCGACGTGACGACGACCACGGCCGTCGCGGCCGACGATGGCGCCGCGGGCGCGCCCGATCTGACCCCCGGGAGGCGCGGGTTCCTTTCGACGGTCCTGCGCGGGCAGCCGCAGGCCGCCATCGGGCTGATCGTGGTCGTGGCGTTCATCCTGATCGCGATCTTCGCGCCGCTCATCGCGACGCACAGCATCCATGCGAAGACGGGCCCGATCTACCAGGCGCCGAACGGGAATCACTGGCTCGGCACCGACGACGGCGGCGTCGACATGTTCTCGCTGCTCGTCTTCGGCTCACGGGTCTCGCTCGAGGTCGGCTTCGCCGCGGCCTTCGTCGCGATGGTGATCGGCGGGTCGGTCGGCATCATCTCCGGCTTCTTCGGCGGCTGGGTGGACGTGCTCCTGATGCGGATCACCGACATCTTCCTCGTCATCCCCGACCTTCCCCTCATCATCGTCGTCGCGGCGATCTTCGGCCGCCACCTCATCAACATCATCATCATCATCGGGATCATCTACTGGACGAGCACCGCGCGGCTCGTGCGTGCGCAGGTGAAGAGCGTGCGCGAACGCGTCTACGTGCAGCGCGCCAGATCGATCGGCGCAGGGAACAACCGGCTCGTGTTCAAGCACGTGCTGCCCCAGGTGGCGCCCCTTCTGATCGCGAACACGGTGCTCACGATCGCCCTTGCGGTCTTTCTCGAGACGTACATCACGTTCCTCGGCCTCGGCGACCCCAGCACGATCTCGTGGGGCAAGCTCATCGAGAACAGCTTCCTCGGGAACGCCGTCCTGAACAACGCGTGGTGGGCCATCGTGCCGCCGGGCGTCGCGGTGACGGTCGTGATCCTGGCCTGCACCATGGTCGGCCAGTCGATGGAGGACGCCCTGAACCCGCGTCTGCGGGTCGGGCACCTGGCCGTGCGCCGGTTCCGCCTGCGGCCGCTCCACGGACAGCTGGAGAGCGAGTGAACAGGGAGCCCGTCCTCAAGACCGAGGACCTGCACGTCTGGTTCGACCTCGCGGGGGGCCGGGAGCTCCACGCAGTCCAGGGGGTCAGCTTCGAGCTTCGCCCCGGCGAGCGGATGGGACTCGTCGGCGAGTCGGGATGCGGGAAGACGACCACGATCCTGGCCCTGATGGGGCTCCTGCCGGCCAGCGCGAGCGTCGCCGGCCGGGTCTACCTGAACGGCGAGGACGTCCTCGCGAAGGGCGAGGAGACGATCAGCCCGCACCGCTGGCGCGACGTGGCCATGGTGTTCCAGGGCGCGATGAACGCCTTCAACCCGGTGAAGACGATCGGCTCTCAGATCGCCGAGCCGATGGAGCTTCACGGCACCGCGTCCGGCAGGACGGCCCGGGGACAGGTGCGCGAGCTCCTGGAGCTCGTCGGCATCTCCGGCGAGCGCGCCGACCGCTACCCGCACGAGTTCTCGGGCGGCATGCGCCAGCGGGCGGCGATCGCGCTCGCGCTCGCCTGCCAGCCGCAGGTGCTGCTGGCGGACGAGCCGACGACGGCGCTCGACGTGATGGTGCAGGCCCAGATCCTGGAGCTCCTTGTGCGGCTCACCCGCGACCTGGGCCTCTCGATGATCCTCGTGACCCACGACCTCCCCGTCGTGGCGCAGGTGTGCGACCGGGCGGCCGTGATGTACGCCGGCGAGATCGTCGAGATGGGGGAGATGGCCACGATCTACCACGATCCACGCCATCCCTACACGCGCATGCTGTTCGCGGCGACGCCCGATCTCCTGGGCGACGAGGAGGTGCTCTCGATCCCCGGCGCACCGCCGCGGCTCGACCGTGAGATCGCCGGCTGCCCGTTCACGCCGCGGTGCGACTCGGCGTTTGCGCCGTGCCCGACGACCCATCCCCGCCGGCTGGAAGTGGGGCCCGGGCACGAGGCGCTGTGCCACCTGAACGACCATCTCGTGGCGGAGCGGCCCGCGTGAGCGCCGCCGAGCGGGAGCCGCTCCTCGAGGTCGAGGGGCTGATCACGCGCTACCCGGTGCCGCGCGGCTTCGTCGGCGCCATGGCGCGCCGGCCGAAGGAGACCGTGCACGCGGTCGAGGGCGTGTCGTTCACGATCGCGGCCGGCGAGATGGTGGCGCTGGTTGGCGAATCCGGATGCGGCAAGACGTCGACCGCACAGACGGTGGCGCGCATGGTCGAGAACCAGGGCGGCGTCATCAGGTTTCGTGGGCGCGAGATCACGCAGCTCTCTGCGCGGTCGCTGAGGCCCCTCCGGCGCGAGATCCAGATGATCTACCAGGACCCGTACGAGTCGCTCGACCCCCGCTTCACGGTACGCGACACGATCGAGGAGCCGCTGCTCGTCCACCGGATCGCGCGCGGGAAGGTGGATCGCGACGCCAAGGTGCGCGAGGCGCTGGAGCGAGCCGGGCTCACGCCGCCCGAGCTCTTCATCGACCGCTACCCGCACGAGCTCTCCGGCGGCCAGCGCCAGCGGGTCGCGATCGCCGCGAGCCTGGTGTTCGACCCGAAGCTGCTCGTCGCCGACGAGCCAGTATCGATGCTGGACGTCTCGGTCCGGGCCGGGATCCTCTCGCTCCTGGACAGGCTCCGCAAGGACGGGATGGGCATCCTCATGATCACCCACGACCTCTCCACCGCCGCCCATTTCGCCGACCGCATCGCCGTCATGTACCTCGGCCGGATCGTCGAGGAGGGGCCGGCCCGCGAGGTCGTTCGAAACCCGCAGCATCCCTACACCCGCGCCCTGATCACCGTCGTCCCGAAGCGCGACCCGCGCGAGCAGACCACGCCCCAGATCCTCACCGGGGAGACCCCGAACCCGGTGCGCGTCCCGCCGGGGTGCCGCTTCCACCCGCGCTGCCCGATCGCCGAGCCGCGGTGCTCGGAGGTCGACCCGAGCCTGCAGCGGCCGCGGGAGGAGTCCACGCCCGACCACCGCGCCGCGTGCATCATCACCGCGCCGGGACCGTCCGCCGACGAGGTCGGCCCGGGCGGGCACGGCGCGACGTGACGGCGGCCGGCCTGATCGAGAGCTTCCGCCGCCGGGAGCGCTCGCCGGTCGAGGTGGCGCATCAGGTGCTCGAGCGGATCGAGGCCGTCGACGGCCGGGTGAACGCGTTCGTCACGGGGACCCCCGACCTGGCGCTCGCACAGGCCGAGGCCGCCGAGCGCGACCATTCCGCGGGGCGGGCCGGCCCGCTGGCCGGCGTTCCGGTCGGAATCAAGGATCTCGTCGACGTGGCCGGCGTGCCCACGCACATGGGCTCGCTCGCCCACAGGGGCGAGGTGCCCGAGGCCGACTCGCCGCTCGTGGCCCGCATCCGCGACGCCGGCGCGGTGCTCGTCGGCAAGACGACGACCTCGGAGTACGGCTGGAAGGGCGAGTCCGGGAACCGCGTGAACGGGCCCGCCCACAACCCATGGCGGCATGGGCTCACCGCGGGCGGGTCGTCGGGCGGCTCTGCGGCGGCGGTCGCGGCGGGCATCGTGGGGATGGCCCAGGGCGGCGACGGCGCCGGCTCGATCCGGATCCCGGCGGCGTTCTGCGGCGTCTTCGGCCTGAAGCCGACGGTCGGGCTCGTCCCGACCGTCGCCGGCTCGGGCCTCTCGGCGCAGGGGCCGATCGCCCGCACCGTCGCCGACGCGGCGCTGCTTCTCGACGTGATGGCGGCGACGTCGCTCTCGGAGTCGCTCGATGCCGGGGTGGACGGCCTGCGCGCCGCCTGGTCGGCCGATCTGGGATACGCCGCGGTCGAGGCCGACGTGCTCCGGGTCGCGGCCGCGGCGGCCCGGCGCCTGCCGGAGCTCGGCCTCGTCCTCGAGGACGCCGATCCGGGCCTCGCCGACCCGTGGCCCATCGTCGACCCGATCTGGGCCTGGAACCAGGCTCAGGGCGAGGACGAGTCGACCCGGGAGCTGTCTGACCCCGGGCGCTGGGCGGTCGTCGAGCGCGGGATGCGGATGACCGAGGCCGACCTCGCCGCCGCGCACGACGCGCGAGCGCGGTACACGGCCGGCATGGACGCGTTCTTCGAGACGTACGAACTGCTCGTGACCCCGACGATGCCGTGCCCGCCGTTCACGGCCGGCGCGGATCAGCCTGGATGGGTGTGCGGCCGGCCGACGGAATACCTGAGCTGGACGGCGTTCACGTATCCCTTCAACGTCACGGGCCAGCCCGCGGCGTCGGTGCCGTGCGGGCACGATCCCGATGGGCTCCCCGTCGGCCTCCAGATCGTCGGCCGGCGCGGCGAGGACGCGCTCGTCCTGCGGGCGGCGCGGGCCTTCGAGCGGGCGTTCCCCTGGTCGTACGAGGGGCTGGATCTGGAATGACGGAGGGGCGATGAGCGAGCGCTGGCGCGACATCGGCGGCCCGGTGGGCCTCTTCCCGACCGGGGAGCGAAACGCGATCACCGACGTCCCCGGGGTGCGCGTCGGCCACGCCCAGGCGGCCAGCGGCGAGCCGACCGGCGTCACCGTGGTGGTGCCGCCCGATCTTCCGACGCGGGCCGGCGTCGATACGACCAACGGCGTGGGGGAGCTGACCGCGAAGCTCGAGATCGACGAGTACGGCGTGATCGTCTCGCCTGTGTGGCTGTGCGGGACGCACGCGGTCGGCACCGTCTACCACGCCGCCGTGCTCGCGGCCGGGGGGAGCCCGGACAGGACCGTGATCCCGGTCGTCGGCGAGTGCGACGACTCCGACATGGCCGATTCGCGCACCGTGACGGTCGAGGACGCCCACGCGGCGCTCGCGAATGCCGGCCTCGACGTCGCCGAGGGCAGTGTCGGCTCCGGCACGGGCATGACGTGCTTCGACTTCGCCGGCGGGATCGGGACGGCGTCGCGGCTGGTGGATGACCACACGGTCGGCGTCCTGCTCATGTGCAACTTCGGCGACCGCGAGCGGCTCACCGTGGGCGGGCTGCGGTTCGACCCGGCGCCCGGCGACCCGCCGCCCGAGGGCTCGTGCATCGCGGTCTGCGCGACCGACGCGCCGCTGACGGCGATCCAGCTTCGGAGGCTGGCCCTGCGGCCGCTGCTCGGCCTCGCGCGGGCCGGCTCGTACGCGAGCAACGGCTCGGGCGAGATCGGGATCGCGTTCTCGGTGACCCGCGAGCAGGCGTTTCGCACCGACCGCATGTCGCCGCTCTTCGCCGCCGCCTACGAGGCGGCCGAGGAGGCCGTCTACAACTGCCTGGTCGCCGCCAGGGCAGGGACGCGCCGCGACGGGCGCCCGCACGAGGCGTTCCCGAAGCACCTGGTCAGGCGGTGACGCTCGCAGAGCTGGTGCGACCGCATGCGACGGTGACCGTCGTCGGGCTCGCGAAGAACGCCGGCAAGACGACGGTGGTGAACCACCTGCTGGAGCGGATGGAGGGGCGCGTCGGGCTCGCCTCGCTGGGCCTCGACGGCGAGGCCAGGGATCAGCTGACCGGCCTCGCAAAGCCCCGGATCGCCCCGCCTGCGGGCGCCCTCGTCCTCACGACCACGCAACTTCGGGGTCAGACCCCAATGGTGCAGAGGCTGCCGTTTCGCACTGCGGCCGGCGAGGTCGTGATCGCTGCGGCGGGCGGCGGCGAGCCGGTCGTCGTCTCGGGGCCGACCCGGCTCGACGAGCTTGACGCCGCGCTCGACGCGCTGCGTGCCGCGGGAGCCCAGCGGCTCCTGCTCGAGGGCGCGCTCGGGCGGCTGGGGACGGCGGCGCCGGGCCGGGCCGATGCGGTCGTCCTGGCGGCGGGAGCCTCGCTCGCCGAGGGTGGCGACGACCTGGCGCTGCGGCTCCGGCTCGCCGTCGACGCGCTCGACCTGCCGACGGCCGACGTCGAGGCGGATGTCGTGCTCACGCACGGCGCGGGCTTCGAGGGCGAGGCGGCGGCGGAGGTGCGCGAGGGGGCCGTCGCCGAGCTCCCCGGGGCTCTCACCGACCCGCTGCTCGAGGCGCTCATGCGCGAACGCCGGCGAGCGACCCTGGTCGTCGCCGATGCGACCCGCGTCCTGGCCGGCCCGCAGACCGTCGCGCGGGCCCGCCGGGCCGGTGTCGAGCTCGCGGCGCGGCGGCGGCTCGGGATCGCCGCGCTCACGTCGAACCCGTTTCACCCTGACGCCGCCCGCGCCTCCGACGAGGCGTTCCGGGCGCTCGTCGGCGCGAGCGCAGGACGCTGGCCGGTGTACGACGTCGTGGCAGGATTTGCGGCATGAGCCTGGATCTCGACCGCGGGCTGACCGAGGAGGCGTTCGCGCTGGCCGACTCGATCGCCGCACCGATCATGGAGTTCGCGGTGGCCCATACGACCGTGACCATCGAGCGCACCGTCGCGCGCCTCTTCGGCGTCGACGGCGTGGACGAGCTCGGCGTCCCGCTTCCGAACGTGCTCGTCGATGCGCTCGGGCCCGGGCTCCCGGGCGGCCTGGCGCTGCCGCTGGCCGAGGCCTGCATCACGCGCAACGCCTCTCCGCAGCAGGTCGCCGAGGCGCTCGCTGCCGGCGACGCAACATTGGGGTCTGACCCCGATGTTGCGCCGGAGGCGAGGGAGCTCGCGGCGCGGCTCGCGCGCGAGGCCGACCGGCGGATCGTGGCGCAGCGGGGCCGCCGTGACGAGCTGATCGCCGAGCACGGCGACCCCGAGACGCCGTGGCTCTACGTGATCGTCGCCACCGGCAACATCCACGAGGACGCCCGCCAGGCGCAGGCGGCCGCACGGGCCGGGGCCGACGTCGTCGCCGTCATCCGCTCGACCGCGCAGAGCCTCCTCGACTACGTCCCGTACGGCGAGACGACCGAGGGATTCGGAGGCACGTTCGCGACCCAGGCCAACTTCCGCCGCGTGCGCGCCGCCCTGGACGACCTGATGCCCGAGGTCGGCCGCTACCTGCGCCTCACCAACTACGCATCGGGGCTGTGCATGCCCGAGATCGCCGCATGCGGGGCGCTCGAGCGGCTCGACCTGATGCTGAACGACTCGATGTACGGGATCCTGTTCCGCGACATCAACCCGGAGCGGACGTTCTGCGACCAGTATGTGAGCCGCATGATCAACGGCCGCGCCGGCATCATCATCAACACCGGCGAGGACAACTATCTGACCACCTCCGCCGGCCACGAGTCGGGCCACACCGTCGTCGCATCGACGCTCATCAACCGCGCCCTGGCGCTCGCGGCCGGGATCCCCGAGCCGCAGATCGGCCTCGGCCACGCGTTCGAGATCGATCCCGACCGGCCGGGACAGATCATGGAGGAGTGGGCGCTCGCGCTCCTCATCCGCGAGCTCTTCCCGCGGTGCCCCATCAAGTACATGCCGCCGACCAAGCACGTCACGGGCGACATCTTTCGCACACACGCGATCGGCTCGATGTTCAACCTGGTGGGAGTCGCCACCGGCCAGCACATCCAGCTGCTCTCGATCCTGACAGAGGCCGTCCATACGCCGTTCCTGGCCGACCGGCTGCTCGCGATCCAGGACGCCCGGCGGGTCTTCGAGGCCGCCCGGCCGCTGCGCGACTCGCTGGCGCCGGTCCCGGGCGGCCCGCTCGAGCTGCGCGCCCAGGGCGTGCTCGCCGATGCCGTGGAGCTGCTGCACCGGGTGGATGACGCGGGGATGTTCGACGCGATCGCGGAGGGCTGGTTCGCCGACACTCCCCGCCCGCGGGACGGCGGCCGCGGCCGCGAGGGCGTGGCCGAGCGCGGCCCGGGCTACGTGAACCCGTTCCTGGAGCTGTGGGAGCCCCAGCTCGCGGGGTGGGCGAGTGGCTGAGATCGTCCCGTACGGCGACACCGCCGGCGACGGCATGGTGCAGCTCAGCTTCACGCTCCCCGTGCCCGCGGACGGGCGGGCGCGCGAGATCGGGCTCGAGTTCCTGCGCCGGAACGGCCTGCGCGAGCCGCAGATCGTCCACATCGGCGCGGCCGACCGCGAGATGGCGTTCTTCGTCGCCTACGCCAAGGCGGCGCACGGGGTCGACCCGGAGGCCGTGCAGGGCTCGGAGGTCGAGGCCCCGGCCCTCGGGTTCACCGAGGTGAACGCGCTCATCGAGCGCGAGCTGGGGCGGAAGATCGTGGTGGTCGGCGCCGCGATCGAGACCGACGCGCACACCGTCGGCATCGACGCGATCATGAACATGAAGGGCTTCGCCGGCGACTACGGCCTGGAGCGCTATCCGTGGATCGAGGCCGTGAACCTGGGCGCGCAGGTGCCGTGCGAGCGGCTGCTGCGCGAGGCCCAGGAGCGGTCGGCCGATGCGATCCTGGTCTCGCAGGTGGTGACCCAGAAGCAGGTGCACGCACGCCAGCTCACGAAGCTCGTCGACCTGCTCGAGGCAGAGGGCGTGCGCGACCGCTACCTGCTGGTGTGCGGCGGCCCGCGGCTCTCGAACACCTTCGCCAAGGAGCTCGGCTACGACGCCGGCTTCGGGCCGGGCTCGACGCCGTCGACGGTCGCCGGCTGGATCGCTCAGGAGCTGATCGCCCGCGGCCGGCCCGTATGATCACGGGCGCCAAAGCGACGGGAACGGCCCGGGAGGAGACACGCACATGGAAGGCATGACCGTTGAGCTGCGAACGCGGCTCTCAGCGGCGGACGTCCACTACGGCGGGAACCTGGTCGACGGCGCCCACGGGCTCGAGCTCTTCGGGGACGTCGTGACCGAGCTCGCCATCCGCACCGACGGCGACGAGGGCCTCTTCGCAGGGTACGAGTCGGTCGAGTTCCTGGCCCCGCTCTTCGGCGGGGACTTCGTGCGGGCGAGGGGGACGATCGTTCGCATGGGCACCACGAGCCGGACCGTCGACCTGGAGGTATGGAAGGACATCACCGCCCGCCCGGACGTGAGCCCGTCGGCCGCCGATCTGCTCGAGGAGCCCGTGCTCGTGACCCGAGCCCGCGGGACCTACGTCGTGAAGCACGACCACCATCGCGGCCCCGGCGGCCGGGGCGCCTGACGTGGCGGAGCTGCACACGCTCTCGGCCTCCGAGGCGCTGCGACGGATGCGGGCTCGGGAGCTCTCGCCGGTCGAGCTCATGGAGGCGGTGATCCGGCGGGCCGAGGAGGTCGAGCCGGCGATCAACGCGTTTCCGCACACGTACTACGAGGAGGCGCTGGCCTCCGCCCGGCTCGCCGAGGCCCGGTATGCCGGCGCGGGGTCGCGGCCGCGGCCGCTGGAGGGCATCCCGGTGGCGATCAAGGACGAGACGCCGATCCGCGGCCAGCCGCTCACCCAGGCGTCGCTGATCTACAAGGACGACGTGGCCGACCACACCGCGGTCGTGCCGGAGCGGGTCATGCGGGCCGGCGGCATCGTGCACGCGCGGAGCGCGACGCCGGAGTTCTCGTCGGCCGCGTTCACCCACTCGCGCATCTACGGGATCACCCGAAACCCGTGGAACACGGAGTACAGCCCGGGCGGCTCGACCGGCGGCGGCGCCGCGGCGCTCGCGGCGGGCTCGGCGATGCTCGCAACCGGCTCGGACATCGGCGGCTCGGTGCGGATCCCCGCCACGTTCAGCGGGGTCGTCGGGTTCAAGCCGCCGTACGGGCGGGTGCCGGTCGAGGCCCCGTACAACCTCGACCACTTCTGCCACGACGGCCCGCTGGCGCGCACGGTCGCCGACTGCGCGCTCCTCGAGAACATCCTTGCCGGGCCGCACCACACCGATCCGGTGGCGCTGCGCCCGAAGCTGCGCATCCCGGCCGAGCTGGGCGGGATCGAGGGGTGGAAGATCGCCTACTCGCTCGACCTCGGCTACGAGGTCGGCCCGGAGGTGGAGGCCGGCGTGCTGGCCGCCGTCGACGGGCTGCGGGAGGCGGGCGCGACCCTCGAGGAGGTCGAGGTCGGGTGGACGCACCACGATGTCACCGCGGCGACCAGAGCGCACTTCGCCGCGATGTTCGGCGGCTCGGTCGTGGAGGAGCTGCGGGCGCACCGCGATCTGATGACGGCGTACACGATCCAGTTCGGCGAGGAGTCGGCCGAGATCTCGATGGCCGACTATGTCCGCGGCATGAAGATCGAGGCCCGCATCCATGCCGCGCTGGGCCGCATCCACCGCCGCCACCGCGCGCTGATCGGCCCGGGCTTCGGCGTCGCACAGCTCCGGGCCGGCGACGACTGCCTCGACATCGACACCTACGCCATGCTGCTGACCGCGGTCTTCAACGTCTGCAGCCGCAGCCCGGTGCTCTCGGTGCCCTCGGGCCGCTCCGCGGAGGGCGTCCCGACCGGCATCCAGATCGCCGCCCGCCCCTACGACGACGTCTCGGCATTCCGGATCGGAGCGGCGCTCGAGCGGGTGCGGCCGTGGCCGCAGATCGCCGAGCCGGCCATGGCGGCCGTGTGAGCGACGAGCTCGTGATCACGGTGGCGCCGTGCGGCGCCGAGACGACCCGCGACCACAATCCGGCGGTGCCGTTCACGCCCGCGGAGATCGCGGCCGAGGCGCGGCGCTCGTTCGATGCCGGTGCACGGATGATCCATGTGCACGCCCGCTGGGACGACGGGGCTCCGACCCAGGACGCGGGCCGCTACCGTGAGACGGTGGCCGCGATCCGGCAGGAGGCGCCCGAGATGATCGTCCAGGTCTCGACCGGCGGCGCGATCGGGATGACGGCGCAGGAGCGGCTGGGATCGCTCGGTGCCGAGCCCGAGATGGCGAGCCTCACCTGTGGCACGGTCAACTTCGGCCGCGGCGTCTTCGAGAACCCTGCTCCGCTGATGCTCGAATTCGCACAGGCGATCCTGGGCGCCGGCGTCAGGCCCGAGCTCGAGCTCTTCGACCTCGGCCATCTCGACAACGCCGCCTGGCTCGCCGCGAAGACGCCGCTCCCGGGCCCCCAGCACCACGACCTCGTGCTCGGCGTGCCCGGAGGAGCTGCCGGGACGCCGGCCAACGTCACGCTCATGGCGGGCCGCCTTCCGGCCGGCTCGACGTGGTCGGCGACCGGGATCGGCCGCAGCCACCTGCCGGTCGTCATGACCGCGATCGCCGCGGGCGGCCATGTGCGGCTGGGATTCGAGGATCAGGTGGAGCTCGAGCCGGGCCGGCTCGCGGCGTCCAACGCCGAGCTCGTCGAGCGGGCCGCGCGGCTGGGCGAGATCGCCGGCCGGGCGGTCGCCACGCCGCAGCGCGCGCGCGAGATCCTGGGGCTGGCGGCGTGAGCGGCTCGATCGCCGAGCGGTACCTGCGGCTGGGCCTCCAGCTCGACCGGCACGTGGAGGGGACGGTCGACGCCTACATCGGCCCGCCCGAGCTGGCCGCCGAGGTCAAGGCCGCCGATCCCGTCGATCCCGCGGCGCTCGTCGGGGCCGCCGAGACGCTCCTCGCAGACCTCGAGGACGGCTGGCTGCGCGACCAGGTGGCCGGGCTCCACACCTTCGCCCGGGTGATCGCGGGCGAGGAGGTCGCCTACGCCGACGAGGTGGAGCGCTGCTACGGCATCCGCATCCGGCGCACGGACGAGGCCGCGTTCGCCGACGCCCATGCCCGCCTGGAGGAGCTCCTGCCCGGCGAGGGGACGCTCGTGGAGCGCTACCAGGGCTGGCGCAACGCGTCGACGGTCTCACGCGCGCAGCTCGAGCCCATCGTGACGGCGGCGATCGACCATGGGCGGGCCTGGACGACGCGGCTGATCGACCTCCCGGAGGGCGAGGGCGTGACCGTCGAGATCGTGCAGGACAAGCCGTGGGGCGGGTTCTGCTACTACCTGCGCGATCTCCAGAGCCGGATCGAGCTGAACGCCGATCTGCCGCGCTCGGCCGGCGAGGTGCTCCACCTCGCGCTCCACGAGACCTACCCCGGCCACCACGCCGAGCGCTGCCTCAAGGAGCGGGCGCTCGTCCGCGGCCGCGGGCTCCTGGAGGAGACGATCGTGCTCGTGCCGACGCCGCAGTCGCTGATCGCCGAGGGCATCGCCGAGCTCGCGACCGGGCTCGTCCTCACGAGCGAGGCCGGCCCGGCCCTGGCCGAGGTCGTGCACGACGCCGGGCTCAGCCTGGATTTGGGCCGCCTGCTCGCCGTCGACAAGGCGATGGCGGCCTGCGAGTGGGTCGACGTGAACGCTGCGCTCATGCTGTACGAGGACGGCGCGGGCGAGGACGAGACGCGCGCGTACCTGGAGCGGTGGGGGCTCATGACCGCTGAGCGCTCGGCGCACATCATCCGCTTCCTGCGCGAGCCGGCGTCGCGCAGCTACGTCGTGAACTACCCCGCGGGCAAGGAGCTGTGCGAGCGCTGGGTCGGCGGCGACCTCGACCGCTTCCGCCGGCTCCTGACCGAGCAGGTGCGCGTGGGCGACCTGCTCGCGGCGTAGTGCTAGACGGAGACTTCGAGGGCCGGCTTCGCGGCGGCCAGGAGGTCGCGCACGCGGTCCTCGGTCACGGTGCCGAAGTCCTCGTAGAACTGGCTCACCGAGTGGAACCGCTGGGGATCGCGGAGCGCGACGAGACGGTCGCACTCGCGCGAAAGGCGCTCGGCGGCCAGGCGAGGCAGCACCGGGAGTGCGATCACGGTCTGGCGGGCCCCCGCGTTCCGCACCGCCGCGAGCGCGGCGCGGACGGATGCCCCGGTCGCCGCGCCGTCGTCCACGAGGAGCGCGACGCGGCCGATCAGCATCATCGGGGCGCCGCCGCGCAGCCGGTCGTCCATCTCGCGTGCCGCGGCCGTGGCGGCGTCGTATGCGGCGTCCACCTCGGGCGCGGTCAGCCGGCCGGCGAGCCGGCGGTTGGTGAACCGCTCGCCCATCGGGGCTACGGCGCCCATCGCCAGCTCCGGGTGCCCGGGCATCGCCACCTTGCGTACGCACAGGACGTCGAGCGGCTGGTCGAGCAGCCGCGCGAGCTCGGCGGCGACCTCCACGCCGCCGCGGGCGAGCCCGATCACCGTGACGTTCGACTTCCTTCGGTATTCGGCGAGGTCTGCGGCGAGCGCCGCACCTGCCTGAGTGCGGTCACGGAACATCGGACGATCATCGCGCAGGACGGAGGAGCGGTCAAGGGTTGGGATCCGGCGATTTGCGGGTGCAAGGCCGTTGCTATACTGCGCGTCTGGCAAGCAGAGGCATCCGCTTCTCACCCGAGACCGGAACGCTCCGGCGGGGTTCAACCGAGTTGGACATCGGACAACGGGTGCCGCTGCGCGCCCGTTTTTTCGTGGGACGAGAGGAGATCGTCAGTTTGGGAATGATCGTGACTAGGCGCGCAGCTTGAGGCCTCGCCGGCCACTCGACCAGCGGCCCCAGGAACCGACCACCCGGATCAACGAGGGCATTCGCGTGCCCCAGGTGCGCCTGATCGACGAGAACGGCGCACAGGTCGGGATCAAGAGCACCGACGACGCGCAGAAGTACGCGTGGGACAAGAACCTCGACCTGGTCGAGGTTGCTCCCGATGCGCGGCCGCCCGTGTGCCGGGTCATGGACTACTCGAAGTACCGGTACGAGCAGGAGCAGAAGGCCAAGCTCGCGCGGAAGCACCAGTCGACGATCACGATCAAGGAGATCAAGCTGCGGCCGAAGATCGGCCAGGGCGACTACGCGACCAAGCGCGGCCACGTGATCCGGTTCCTCAAGGCCCGCGCGAAGGTGAAGGTCACCATCATGTTCCGCGGGCGCGAGATGACCCATCCGGAGCGGGGGAGGGACCTGCTCCTGCGGCTCGCGGAGGACGTCAAGGATCTCGGCACGATCGAGTCACAGCCGCTCCAGGACGGCCGCAACATGGTCATGATGCTTGCCCCGCACAAGGCGGCGGTGGTGCAGAAGCCACCGGAGCCCCCCGCGGCTGAGGAAGACGCCGCAGCGGCGACGGGCTGACAGGGAGAACGCAATGCCAAAGATGAAGAGGTCATCAGCCGCCAAGAAGCGGCTTCGGATCACCGCGGGCGGCAAGGTCATGCGCCGCCGCGCGTTCAAGTCACATCTGCTCGAGCACAAGAGCCCGAAGCGCCGTCGCATGAAGCGGCGTGACAAGGGCGCTGACGTCAAGGACAACCGCGAGGCGCTCCGCCTCCTCGGACGGAGGTAGCGATGGCACGCGTCAAGCGCAGCGTCCACGGCAAGAAGAAGCGCCGCGAGGTGATCGCGGCCGCCTCGGGCTACCGCGGCCTCAAGAAGAACACGTACCGGAAGGCGAAGGAGCAGATGCTGAAGTCGCTCTCCTACGCCTACCGCGACCGGCGCACGCGCAAGCGCGACTTCCGCCGCCTCTGGATCATCCGCATCAACGCCGGCGCCCGCCAGCACGGCCTGTCGTACAACCAGTTCATGTTCGGGCTGCGAAAGGCCGAGATCGAGCTCGACCGCAAGGTCCTCGCCGACATCGCGGTCTCCGATCCGAAGGCGTTCGAGGCGCTCGCCGTCGCGGCGAAGGCCGCTCTCGCCGCCTGATCACCTCGAGGCAGAACGAGCGGCTGAAGCACGCCCGCCGCCTCCAGGCGACGCGGCGGCGGCGCGAGCTGGGCCAGTTCCTGGCCGAGGGCGAGGACGTCATCGAGGAGGCGCTCTCCGCCGGCATCCTGCCCGCCGAGACGTTCGTCGCCGCCGACCGTGCGCCCGACGAGGCGCTCGTCGCGCGGCTCGCCCGTGGCGGCCCGGTGCACGAGGTGGAGGACCGCCTGCTGGCCGACGTCGGCTCTCTCGGCCATCCGGCCCGGGTGGTCTGCATCTTCGACATGTCGACGCTCCCCACCCGCGCCCGTGAAACACCCGTACCAGGTACCAATGTTTCACCGGGAGTTCACCTGCACCGCGTGATCGACCCCGGAAACGTCGGCACCGTCGTCCGCGCCTGCGGCGCGCTCGGCCCGGCGTGGCTCTCGCTCTCGCCCGGCTGCTCCGACCCGCTCTCGGCGAAGGGCGTGCGGGCGTCGATGGGCGCCGTCTTCCGCGTCCCGATCGAGGCAGGCGCCGAGCTGCCCGAGGAGGGCCGCCGGATCGCGCTCGTGATGGGGGCCGAGACGCCGCTCTGGGCTGCTGACCTGACCGGGCCAGCCGTCTTCGTCGTCGGGGCCGAGCGCCACGGCCTGCCCGACGAGATCGTGGAGCGGTGCGACGCCGCGGTGTCGATCCCGCAGGCGGTCGGCGCCGAGTCGCTGAACGCCGCCCAGGCGGCGACGCTCGCCCTCTACGAGGCGGCGCGCCAGCGCGCTACGGCGACAGGCTGAACGGCGGGTACCTGTCGGTGACGAGCGCGAACGCGTAGCCGCCGACCCGGTTTCCCCAGCGCAGCACTCCCTCGACGAACTCGAACGCGCCGCGTGGATATCGGCCCGTGAAAAGGATCGCGAACCACACAAAGAGCACGACGAAGAACGCGGCGATGGCGAGGAAGAACAGCACGATGTAGTGCGGGATCGCCAGGAACCACTTGACCAGCGGCAGCCAGCGGTTGAGCTCCGGTCCGGCGACCTCCGGGAAGTCGAGATGCACCGACTGGTGATCGTCGGTCGACGGATACGTGTCGTCCATCAGGAGCCAGTAGACGGTCAGCCGACTGGTGAACCGGGAGAACTCGAGGTTCCAGTCGAACCACCACCGCGGGTACTTCTGCCGGAAGAGCAGCATGAGCACCACCGGCAGTATGAGGAGGCCGCCCCCGCTCGAGAGCTGGAACCAATGGCGGCCCACCTGATCCGAGGCGCTGACGTCCGTGTGCTCGAGCAGCAACGCGATCACCAAGATCGGGATGATCCAGAAGACCCGAAGAGCGCTCGAGAGCCGGCTGAGCGGCCGGTCGGGGTAGTCGACCGAAAAGCGCACGGGGTAGTCGTCCATGCGCCGGACACTATCCGAGGCAGCGCCGGACTACCAGCCCAGCGGCGCAGGCAGGTTGGCTCCCTCTCCCGCCCGGCGGGCGATCCACACCGAGTCCACGCCGTCCGGCGCGAGCGGCCTGCGGTCGAACCAGCCGTACACCTCGACCTCGTCGAACCCGGCTGCGCCGAGCAGGCTCCGCCACGCGGGTGGGTCGAGCCACCAGAGATCCATCGCCGCCCCGGTCTCGCCGGTGCGCACCGAGAGCTCGAGCTCGCGAGCGCCTGCGTCCCAGCGGGCCCGCTCCCAGATGCCCGGCTCACGCTCCAGCCAGCGGTCGTGGGTCTCGGCGATGTCCTCCTCGTCAGGATGGAAGACGTCGAAGGCGAGCGTCCCGCCCGGGTGGAGGCGCTCACGCACGGCGCAGAGGACGCCGAGCCGCTCCTCATCGGAGCGCAGGTGAAGGAGCGCCCGAAACGGGATCGTGACGAGCGCGAAGCGGCCGAGCTCGGGCAGGTCGCGCATGTCGGCCTCCACGAGGCGCAGGTCGATGCGATGGGGCTCTGCGCGCCGGCGGGCAAGCTCGAGCATCGCCGGCGAGGTGTCGACGCCGACGACCGCGATGCCCGCGAGCGCGGTCGGCACGGCGACGCGTCCCGACCCCACGCCGAGCTCGAGCACCGGGCCGCCGCTCTGCACCGCCAGGTCGACGTAGAACGGGATGTCCTCGAGCACCGACCGGCACCAGGCGTCGTACGCCGGCCCGAGCCGGTCGTAGGCGGAGGTCACGGCCTTTACACTACCCGGCCATCATGGACGTAGACGCTCTCGTATCGGAGGCGACGGCCCGGATCGACGCGGCCGCCGGCTCGGCTGCGCTCGAGGAGATCCGGATCGAGGTCGTCGGCCGGAAGGCCCCGCTCGTCCTGGCCCTCCGCGAGCTTGCCTCGCTTCCGCCCGACGAGCGCCGGGCCCGGGGCGAGGAGCTGAACCGCGCGCGGCGGGCGCTCGAGGCCCGGATCGATGCGCGTGCCGAGGAGCTGCGCCGCCGCGAGCTGGAGGAGCGCCTGCGCACCGACCGCGTTGACGTCACGCTGCCCGGGGTGCGCCACCCGCGCGGCTACTCGCACCTCATCGAGCAGACCCGGCGCGACATCCTCGACGTCTTCGTCGGCTTCGGCTACACCGTGGTCGACGGCCCCGAGATCGACCTCGTCCACTACAACTTCGACGCGCTGAACCACACGCCGACGCATCCGTCGCGGCAGGTGACCGACACGTTCTACGTCGCCGACGACGTCGTCCTTCGCACCCACACCTCTCCGGTGCAGATCCGCACGATGGAGGCGGGGCCGCCGCCGGTCTACATGGCGACCGCCGGCCGCTGCTACCGGCGCGACACGCCTGACGCGACGCACACCGCGATGTTCACGCAGATCGAGGGCCTCGTGGTCGACCGCGGGATCACGCTTGCCCACCTGAAGGGGACGCTGCTCGGGTTCGCGAGGGCGATCTTCGGGGCCGACCGGGAGGTGCGCCTGCGCCCGCACTTCTTCCCGTTCACCGAGCCGTCGGTCGAGGTCGACGTCAGCTGCTTCAACTGCGCCCGCGACGGGTCGCCCTGCCGCGTCTGCAAGGGCGAGGGCTGGGTGGAGATCCTCGGCGCGGGCATGGTCGACCCCAACCTGTACGGCTACGTCGACGGCTACGACCCCGAGGAGGTGTCGGGCTTCGCGTTCGGCCTCGGCGTCGAGCGCGTCGCCGGCCTGCGCCACGACATCCCCGACATCCGCCTCCTGTGGGAGAACGACCTGCGCTTCCTGGAGCAGTTCGGATGAGGGTGCCCGTCTCGTGGCTCCGCGACTACGTGTCGTTCGACCTGCCGCTCGCCGAGCTGGGCGAGCTCATGTCGATGACCGGGACAAAGCTCGAGGCGCTCCACCGCCGGGGCGTTCCGAACGGGCTCGAGCTCTACCGCGTCGGGCGCGTGCTCACGCGCGAGCAGCACCCGAACGCCGACCGGCTCAGCCTGTGCGCTGTTGACATCGGCACCGGTGAGCCGCAGCAGATCGTCTGCGGCGCCTCGAACTTCGACGCCGGTGCGACGGTGGCGGTGGCGCTGCCGGGAGCCATGCTCCCCGACGGGACGGAGCTTCGCGTCGCGAAGCTCCGGGGGATCGAATCGCACGGCATGATGCTGTCGGAGCGCGAGCTCGACCTGGGCCAGGATCACGCCGGCATCATGCTGCTCCCGGACGACTGGCCCGTCGGCGACCCGCTCATCGACCACCTGGCGATCGCCGACGACGTGCTCGAGTTCGAGATCACCTCGAACCGGCCCGACTGCCTGAGCGTGTACGGGGTGGCCCGCGAGGTGTCGGCGGCTGTGGACAGCGACCTCGCACCGTGGCCGGGAGTGGAGCCCGCGGCGGCCGGATCCGGGACCGTGGACGACTACGTCACGGCCCGCGTCGACGCTCCGGACCTGTGCCCGCGCTGGGCGGGCCGCGTGTTCACGGGCGTCACCGTGGGCCCCTCGCCACCCTGGCTCAAGGCCCGCATCGCCGCGGCCGGCATGCGGCCCATCTCGAACGTCGTCGACATCACGAACTACGTGATGCTCGCGATCGGCGAGCCCACCCATGCCTTCGATCTGGACAAGGTCGCGGGCCGCGAGATCATCGTGCGGCGAGCGAGTGCGGGCGAGCTCGTGACGACGCTCGACGGGCAGGAGCGCACGCTGGACGGCGACGTGCTGGTCATCGCCGACGCCGAGAAGCCGTCGGCGGTCGCCGGCCTGATGGGCGCCGAGTGGAGCGAGGTGACCGACGCGACGACCACGGTGCTGATCGAGTGCGCGAACTTCGACGGCCCCTCGACGCAGCGCTCGTCGATCCGCCTCGGGCTGCGCACGGAGGGCTCGAGCCGCTGGGAGAAGGGTCTCGATCCGCACCTGGTCCCGCGGGCGCTGGCGCTCGCCTCGCAGCTCATGGTCGAGCTGACCGACGCCCGGCTCGTGCCCGGCACCATCGACGTTCACGGCGAGCTGCCGGAGCCGCCGGTCGTCGGACTGCGGAAGGAGCGGCTGGAGGCGCTGATCGGTGTCGAGTACACCGACGCCGAGGTCGAGCGCGCGCTCACGCGCCTCGGATACGAGCCGCGCGACGACGGCTGGCTCGTGCCGACCTGGCGCGCGGCCGACACCACCCGGGAGGTCGATCTCATCGAGGAGGTCATGCGGATCGCCGGCATCGAGCGCGTCCCCGCCGAGATGCCCGGCGGCCATCCGGGCGGAGGCCGGCTCGGCGCGGACGAGCTCCTGCGACGAATGGTGGTCGACGTCCTGCGCGGCGCGGGCCTCACCGAGGCGGCCACCCTCACGCTGTGGGACGCGGGCGTCCCCGACCGCCTGCGGCTTGCGCCCGGCGACCGCCGACGCGACCTGGTCGAGCTCCAAAACCCGATGAGCGCCGAGTGGGCGGCGATGCGCACGCTGGTCTTCCCGGGTCTTCTGCACTCGGCCCGCACCAACCTGGCGATGGGGCGGCCGTCGGTGGCGATGTTCGAGGTCGGGCACGTGTTTCTCAAGAGCGGCGACCGGCTTCCCGACCAGCCGGCGCACGTCGCCGGCGTGCTCGCCGGCGACGGCGCGGGCTTCTTCGAGGCGAAGGGGGTCGTGGAGACGCTCCTGGCGGCCGCCCGTGTCGAGGCGCCGACGTTCGCCGCGGTCGACGAGCCGTTCCTGCACCCCGGCCGTTCGGCCTCCGTCCTCGACGGCTTCGTCGGTGAGCTTCACCCCGAGGTGGCCGCGGCGTTCGGCCTCGAGGGGACGGTGGCCGTGTTCGAGCTGGGAATCCAGCGTCTGCGCGGGCCCGCCCGCGAGCAGGTGCTCTACCGCGACGTGACGAGCTTCCCGCCGCTCCGCCAGGACATCGCCGTCGTCGTCGATGAGGATGTTCCGGCCGGACGCGTGGTCGAGGTGGTGCGGGGATCGGGCGGCCCCGAGCTGGCCGAGGTGGAGGTGTTCGACGTCTACCGCGGCGCACCCGTGCCCGAGGGGCGAAAGAGCGTGGCGCTGCACCTGGTCTTCCAGTCCTCGGAGCGGACGCTCACCGATGCCGAGGGCGACGCCGCCCGCGGGCGGATCGTGGCGGCGCTCGCGGCTGAGCTGGGCGGCGAACTGCGCGAATGAGACGCGACGAGCTGGTCAGGCGCCTCGACGACTACTTCGGCACCCGCGCCGTGCGCGGCGACGAGTGGGCGGATCTCTTCGAGCTCGTCTACCCGGATCCCTACTGGCGTGGGTACGCCGAGCCCGGCTACGAGGGCCGCTGGAACGGCCTCTTCGTCGCGGGCGCCGACGAGGTCACGCGGGCGGCCACCTGTGTCTTTCCGTCAGACCGGGTGATCGCGGCCCTGGCACCGGGCACGTTTCTGTTCTCGGAGCATCCGATCGACTACGGCGACGAGCCCGGCTTCCTGCCGCTCTCGCGCGAGAGCTTCGAGCGGCTGCGGGCCGGTGGGAACGGGTTCTACAACGTGCACGCACCCCTCGACCAGCATCCGGAGATCTCGCCGTCGCGGATGTGCGCGGACGCGATGGGCGTCCCCGTGGAGGACGAATTCCTGCCCATCGCCGAGGGGATCCCCGGCGGGGCGGCCGTCATCGGGCCGTCCCCGGCGACCGTGGACGAGCTCGCCGACCGGCTGCGGGCGCTGCTCGGCCCCGAGGTGCCGGTGACGGTCGTCCGCCGCCGCGAGGGCACCGACGCCGCCGGCCGGGTGGCGGTGGTCGGAGGCGGCGGGGCCGACCGCGAGGCGCTGGAGGCGGCTCTCGAGCGCGGCTGCCAGACGTTCGTGACGGGCGGCGTCTTCACGCGCTGGGCGAAGGAGTTCCTCGCGCTCGCCGAGGTCTCCGGCATCGCCGTCGTCGACGGCACCCACTACGGCACCGAGAAGCCTCCGCAGCTCGCGATGGTCGACTGGTTCCGCGACCTCGGACTGGACGCCGAGTTCATCCCCGACGGACCCAAGTAGGGCGAACGGCGAAACCGGTGGTTCCCGCGAGGGTCAGACCCCGTACGGTCTGCGTGACACCGCCGTCGCAGTGTCGTGACGAACCCCGGGATGGGCGACGAGGGCAGCGTCGCGCGGCAGTCGCAGCCGTGCAACGGGAAACGTTCAGGGTCTGACCCCACGTACCGCCCAGCACTTGCCGCGCCGGAGCGCAGCGGAACCCCGTGGGCCCTCAGACGACGCCCTGCGTGGAGACGGGGCGCACGTCGCTGACGCGGCGCTCGAGCTTCAGCCTGCCAACGACCCCGAGCTTGTCCAGCGTCCCGAGCCGCTTTCGGCAGAGCTCGGCGGCCGCGCCGTAGCCGAAGCTGCGGGCGGCGCGGAAGTGGAAGACGCCGCTTCGCCAGTCGTCGTCATGCCAGGGATTGAGCGGGCAGATCACGAGCGCACATTCCTCGGACTGCGCGGCGTCGCGCAGGCGCAGCTCGAGGTAGAGGCTCGACCAGTCGGGCGGCTGCGCATCCACGATCGCGTCCCATTGCTCCACAAGTCCGGCCACGGTGGCGGATCGTACCGGACGTTGGGGTAAAGTCGCCGCCGCATGGATGCCGCCGCTCTCGACCGCTACGCCGAGCTGATCGTCCGGTTCGCGGCCAACGTCCAGCCCGGTCAGACGGTCGAGCTCGGCTCGGAGATCGGCAAGGAGCAGCTGACCCGGGCCGTCGCCGCGTGGGCGTACCGGGCCGGGGCGAAGCATGTGGCCGTGACCTATGACGACCTGCACATCAAACGGGCCCGGATCCTGCACGCGCCCGACGACGCGCTCGGGTACGCGCCGGCGTGGGTGCGCCGCCAGGTACAGGAGCTGAACGAGCAGCACGGCGCCTCGATCTACCTCTCCGGCGCGGCCGAGCCGGGCATCCTCGACGGCCTGGACGGCGACCGCATTGGCCGTGACCGCTCGCCGGAGTCGGTCGACTGGCAGGACGCGATCAACGCCCGCACGGTCAACTGGACGGTCGTCCCGGCTCCGACCGCCGCCTGGGCGCGGATGGTGCATCCCGATCTCGAGCCGGAGGCGGCGCTCGAGCGGCTGTGGGAGCAGGTCTTCCACGTGTGCCGCATGGACGAGGACGACCCGGTCGAGGCGTGGCGGCGGCGCTCGGCGGAGCTCCAGGATGTTGCGCGGCGCCTGACCGAGATGCGGCTCGACGCGCTCCGGTTCCGCGGCCCGGGTACCGACCTCACCGTCGGCCTGCTCCCGACCTCCCGCTGGGTCGGCGGCGGCGAGACGACCGTCGACGACATCGCGCACATGGCGAACCTCCCGACCGAGGAGGTCTTCACGACGCCCGACCCGGCGCGCACGTCCGGCGTCGTTCGGGCGACGAAGCCGCTCGAGATGGGCGGGACGACGGTGCGCGACCTCGAGGTGCGCTTCGAGGCCGGCCGCGCCGTCGAGTTCCGGGCCGAGTCGGGCGCCGAGGCGCTCCAGGCTCGCACCCAGCGCGACGCGGGCGGCTCCCACCTCGGCGAGGTGGCGCTTGTCGACCGCGACGGCCGGATCGCCCCGCTCGACACGGTCTTCTTCGATTCGCTGCTCGACGAGAACGCGTCGAGCCACATCGCGCTCGGGAGCGCGTACGAGGTGGTGGGCGAGGAGGATCTCGAACGTGTGAACCGCAGCGAGATCCACGTCGACTTCATGATCGGCGGCGACGACGTCTCGGTCACCGGGGTCATGCCGGACGGGGCCGAGGTCGACATCCTGACCGGCGGCCGCTGGGCCTTCTGAGCGTTAGGCCGGCGGCTCGACCGGCGGCGCCCGGTTCTGGTCGTACTCGCGTTCGCGCATGAAGTGCGCGGCCGTGATCATCCGCAGCCGCACGACCTGCTCGGTGGAGCGGTCGACCCACAGGCGGAAGAAGGTCGGCCCGCCGGGGAGGACGAGCGTGAGCTCTGTCTCGGCCCTCGTCTGGCCGGCGATGTAGACGGCCTCGGCGCCGGGTGCCCAGAAGGCGTCCGGCACCTTGGTCCGCGGCGCCTCCGACCGCACCCAGTCGTGGCCCGGCTGGCGGTCGTACCGGGTGGTCCCGATGATGCGTGCCTGCGCGCCGTCCCGCACCGCGAACGCGACCCGGTCGGGCGCCTGGACGGTGAAGTCCGTCGTGACCGCATGCCCCGGCGCGGACTCCAGGATGTTCAGGACGCGGAGGCTGTGGAGCGCGCGAAAGTTCGCGGTCGCCCGGCGGAGGAGCCTCGAGCCGTCCGGCGCACCGAACGGCGGAAGCTGCACCGTCGCCGTCACCGGCGCCTGGCCGGGCAGGCGCACCCGCACGGGAAGCGGGCGCGGCCCGCGGGGCACCGCCGCCGCAAAGCACACGCCCTGGACGCCCTTGCAGGGAAGCGCCACGTGGCCGCCGACGGTCGCGAGGGCGGTCGGGAGCCCGGCGCCGGAGGGCGAGAGGATCGTCACGCGCGCCTCGGTCGGCGACGTGCGCTGGAGGCCGACGGCCAGCGTGTCCGCCTGCTCGGCACCGACCGGCCCGGTCGGAAGCGGGGCGACGGGCGGCTGGGAGACGACCCGCTTCTTGCCGATCTCGGCGGAGGCCGCCCACGTCTTCGCGCCTGCGGTGACGAGGATGCTGTGCTTCCCCGCCGTCAGTATCCCGGTGCCGACGTAGGTACCGTCGGGCGCCCGCTCGAGGCCCACCGGCTGACCGCCGACGAGGGCCTGGATCGTCGTTCCCCGCCGCGGTGCCTGGACGGCGATCACATTCGGTCCGGCGTAGCCCGGCCAGAGGGCGAGCCGGGCGCCCTTCGCGAGGCTGACGAGTGCCGGCCCGCCGGCAGGCGCCGTCGCAGCGGCGTTCACGAAGCCCGGCGTGTTGGCCGGCTGGAGGTCGGTGAGGAGCGACACGGCGGCGAGCACGCCTGCCAGGAGAGCCAGCTCCGCGACGGCTCGGCGGCGCACCTCCGAGAAGCGGTCGAGCGCGTGACGGTTGCGGTAGCCGAGCGCGACGAGGCCGGCGAGAAGGACGGACTTGACGACCAGCGTGCGCCCGTAGCCGGTCGACCACACCTGGCTGACCGCGCCCACCTCCCACAGCGCGCGGCCGGCGCCGGTCACCGCGATCACGACGACCGACCCCAGCGCGAGCGTCGAGAACCGCCCGAGCGCTGCCCGCCGGGCCCTCTCGCGGGCCGCGTCCCCCAGGCCGCGGGTGGCGTGCGGCACCACCAGAACGAGCTGCGCGAGGCCGCCGATCCACACGGCGGCGGCGGCGACGTGCACCGCGTCGACCGCGATCGTGAACGTGCCCCGGCCGGGATCGCCCGCATGGCCTGAGAGGCCGGGGACGATGATCGTCCAGATCCCCAGTGCGACCGCCGGCACCGCGAGCGCGGCCGCGCCGACCCGGCTTCGCCGCACCGTGGCAAAGGCGGCTGCCGCGCAGACGCAGAAGATCGCCGCCAGGTCGATCCCGCGCCCGAACTCCCGCCCGAAGCGGGTGGCCTGGATGGCGGAAGCGACCGGTCCGCGGTGGTCGAACGCCTCCCAGAACGAGACGCCGGCGACCTCGGCGCCCTGGCGGGTCAGGGCGATCCATCCTCCGGCGAGCATCAGCACCGCCGCGGCCGTGAAGAGCTGGGTGGCGCGGATCCGCTCGCGCAGGTCGGCCATCGCCCGCGGCTGCCCGTCGATCGTCGCGAGGACCGGTCGCCAGATTGCCGCCCGGAAGACCACGCCGCCGATCACGAGCATGAGCCCGCAGAAGTACGCGAACC
Organism: Gaiellales bacterium; assembly: GCA_036258075.1. Lineage (GTDB taxonomy): Bacteria > Actinomycetota > Thermoleophilia > Gaiellales > JAICJC01 > JAICJC01. The sequence goes on along the minus strand of DATAEI010000066.1, from coordinate 4,528 downwards.
GCGCCGCCAGATACGGCCAGTCCAGGGTCGCCGTCTGCACCTCGGCCGCCTGCGGTGGCGGCCGCCCCGCGCCGACGCCGATCGCGAAGACTCCGGAGATGATGTGCCCGTCGGTCGAGACGATCCGCCAGCGCACGGTGTAGTCGCCGTTCGGCAGGTTGGGCTTGAGCGGGATCACGAGCGCGCGCACGTCGCCCGACGACGTGCGCGCCGGGCCGGCGCTGACCCGCGCCCCGTCGGCATTCGTGACGGTGCTCGCGACGTCGCGCACCTGCTGGTCGAAGTGCAGGACGATCTGTCCTGGCGCGCTCGCGACGACCGACCCGGCGGCCGGATCCGTCCGCAGCAGGTTTGCGTGGGCCTGTGCGGCCGCCGGGAACGCGGCCGCGAGGACCAGCGCGGCGAGGACGGCCAGGCGTTTCAGCGACGCCTCCTGAAGCTGACGGCGAGTGCCGCGGCCGCCAGCCCGAGCGCCGCGGCGGAGAGGCCGCGCCCGGTCGTGTCGCTGCTCGATCCGGCGGACTCCTTCGCGACCTCGACGACCGGCGTCTTCCACACCTTGGTCGATCCGTCGGCGAACGTCTGGAGGCCCACGAGGTGAAGGGTTGTCTCGCTCGACCCGACGGAGGCCGAGAAGCGGAAGAGGGCGAGGTCGTCGGCGGCGACGGATCCACCCTGCCAGCTGATCGCCACGACGCGATGGGACTGGTCGCGGACGAGCTGGGTGGTGAAGCCGGGCGTGGCGGCGGCTCCGTCGACCTCCATGCCGTCGGGAACCGTCAGGCGCAGGCCGGTGAGCGGCTGCTCGCTCTCATTGGGCGAGAGCACTGTGAAGAGCGTGAACGAGCCGGGATCGACCCGGTCCGGGGACATCTCGACGTGGGCGGAGGCCGCAGCCGGGAACGCCAGCAGAGCGACCGCCGCGAGCGCAAGGGCGCGCAATTGGCACCTCCTGATCGCGGTTGGCGGGTCAGGCGGCGAGCGGTGGCGCGCGCCCCAGCGGGAGGCAGGCGGACGGAGCGGTGCGCGGCACGGAGCTGCGCAGGGGCGGGCGCGGAACCGACACGGACGACAGGAGCTCGAGCAGGATGCCGACCGCGCTCTCGAGCCGGGTGAGCGCCCGGGAGAGCATGCGATCTGCCGTCGATGCGGCGAGGGCGGCGGCAAGCGCCAGGGCGACGTGGAGGGCGAGCGCGCCGCCGGCACCGGGATGGGCCGGGGCGCCGGCCACGAGGAGGGCCGCATGGGCGGATGCCTGGGCAGAGATCAGGACGGCCGCGGCCTCGAGAACGGTGAGCGGCCGATGGTCCGTGCGGCCGACGGTGCGAGCCCGGCCGTGCTCGAGCTCGGACGCAGCCCAGCGCGCGGCGCCCGCAGCGATGCCGGTCCAGGCCAGGCCGGCGGCGGCCAGGCAGGCCCCGAGGGCGGCGGCTGCGGCCCAGCGCGGGTCGGAGAGCTCTCCCCATCCGCCGTGTGCCGCCGCGGCGGCCCCGGCGGCGAGGCCGGCAAGCGTCAGGTACCGCGCTGCGCGTGCGGCGGGCATGGTGGGAGTATCGCAGCGTGGGGTAGAGTCGCGCCGTGGACTTGGGCACCCTCGAGCGGATGGCCGACCTCGTCGTCGACTTCGGCGCCAACGTCCAGCCGGGCCAGCGCGTGCACGTCGGGGCGTCGGTCGGCCAGGAGGGGCTCGCCCGGGCCATCGCCGCCCGCTGCTACCGCGCCGGCGCCGTGTTCGTGCACGTCGCGTACGCCGACCCCTGGGTGCAGCGGGCGCGGCTCGACGAGGCGGTCGATGAGGCGCTCGGGTACGAGCCCGACTGGATCGTCCAGATGATCCGCGACCACGGCGAGGATCGGGGAGCGACCATCGGCCTCTCGGGACCGGTGGCGCCCGGGCTGCTCGACGGGGTCGACCCCGACCGGATCCGCCGGGACGTCCCGCCGGGCCGCAAGGAGGTGCTCGCCAATCTGACGGCCGCGCGGCTCAACTGGTCTGCGATCCCGTGCCCGACGCCCGGATGGGCTGCCCTCGTGCATCCTGACCTTGATGCGGACGCCGCGCTCGCCAAGCTCTGGGAGCAGGTCGTGCACATCTGCCGGCTCGACGAGGCCGACCCGGTGGCCGCCTGGACGGAGCGGATGGAGCAGCTCGAGCGGGCGAAGTCCGCGCTGAACGATCTGCACCTGGATGCCGTCCACCTCCGCGGCCCCGGGACGGATCTCGAGATCGGGCTCCTGCCGTCCTCGAAGTGGATGGGCGGCCATCTGACGACCTGCTACGGGCTCGTCCACCATCCGAACCTGCCCACGGAGGAGGTGTTCGCGGTGCCCGACCCCGAGCGGGTGAACGGCGCCGTGCGCTCGACCAAGCCGCTCCAGCTGAGCGGCTCGATCGTCCGCGACTTCAGCGTGCGGTTCGAGGACGGCCGCGTGACCGGGATCGAGGCGGCGGCGAACGGCGAGCACCTGGAGGCATACGCCGCCCGCGACGAGGGCGCGAGCCGGCTGGGTGAGATCGCGCTCGTCGACGGCCGCGGCCGCGTCGGCCCCCTGCAGACGGTGTTCTACGACACCCTGATCGACGAGAACGCCGCGTCGCACATGGCGCTCGGACAGGGCTTCGACTGGGCCGTCGACGAGGCGGACGTCGGCCGTATCAACCGCAGCCAGATCCACGTCGACTTCATGGTCGGCTCCGACGACGTGGAGGTCGACGGCATCACGGCCGGCGGCGAGCGCGTCGCGCTGCTGCGCGGCGGCGCCTGGCAGGTCTGAGCCGGGCGGTCAGGCCGCGCCGGTGCGCATGCGGAAGATCGTCGCGATGACCTCGGCCGGATCGAGGTCGTCGCCGGCGCCGAGGTGACCGCCGCGCAGGCGAAGGGACGTGTAGGCCATCAGGTCTCGCATCGACACCATCCCGACCACGTGGCCGTCGGCGTTGACGACGGGCAGGTGGCGGAAGTGGCCGTCGACCATGAGCGCCATCGCCTCGGCGATCTCGGTGTCGGGCCCGGTGGTGAGGACGTGCTTCGTCATCCGCTGCTCGACCGGCGTGGCGGGGTCGATCCCGTCGGGCACGCACCGCAGGAGGTCGCGCTCGGTGATGACGCCGGCCAGGCCGCCCTCGCCGTCGAGGACGACGGCGGCGCCGATGTCGGCCTCGACCATCCGCCGCGCGGCGTCGCCGATCGCCGTGTCGGGAGCGACCGAGACGACGTTCGTGGCCATGACGTCGGTGAGCTGCATCAGACCGAGTGTACGAGGCGTCGGGAGGTCATGCGAGCAGTAGCGTCGGCGCCTCGAGGTGGCGCTTGACCGTCTGGAGCAGGCGCGCGCCGTCTGCGCCCGAGCAGGCGCGGTGGTCGCAGGAGAGCGTGACCGACATGAGGTCGCCCACCGCGACCGCACCGTCGCGCACGACCGGGCGCTGGATCGTGGCCGAGACCGCGAGGATCGCCGACTCGGGTGGGTTGATGATCGCCGCGAACCCGCTCACGCCCAGCATGCCCATGTTCGAGACGGTGAACGTCCCGCCCTCGATCTCGGGCTGGCGGAGCTTCCCCGCCCGCGCCCGCTCGGCCAGGTCACGCGCCTCGGCGGCGATCTGGCGCAGGCTCTTCGTGTCGGCGTCGCGCAGGACGGGGACGATCAGCCCGTCGTCGAGCGCGACGGCGATCCCGACGTGCGCGTGGGCGTGGTAGACGTGGGTGCCGTCGACGTAGGAGCGATGCGCCTGCGGATGCTGGTCCAGCGCCTGCGCACACGCGCGGATGATCAGGTCGTTCACCGACACCTTCTCGCCTGAGTCCGCGAGCGCCTCGTTCAGCTCCTTGCGCAGCGCCAGCGCCCGCGTCATGTCGATCTCGGAGCTGACGTAGAAGTGGGGGACGGTCGTCTTCGACTCGGTCATCCGCCTTGCGACCGCCTTCAGCATCGGCGAGAGCTGGCGCACCTCGTCGCCCTCGGCTGGTGAAACAGCGGGGCCTGGCGCCGGTGGTTCGGCCGGGGCGGGCTTCACGGGGGTCGCCGGCGCAGCGGTTGCGGAGCCGAGCGCCCGCTCCACGTCGGCCTTCACGATCCGGCCGTCGGGGCCGCTGCCCTTCCCGGCCAGCGAGCGCAGGTCGAGGCCGGCGGCATCCGCCATCCGGCGCGCGATCGGGCTGACCCGGAGCACGTCGGCCTTGCCGTTCCCCTGAGCCGCGGGCGCGGGAGCCGGCGAGGATGCAACATTGGGGTCTGACCCCGATGTTGCAGGTTGAGGTTCTGGTTCGGCGGGCTGCTCGGCGGCCGCGGACGGCTCGGCGACCTCCTCGCCGGCCTCACCGACGATCGCGATCGGGGCGCCCAGCGCCGCGGTCTCGCCGTCGTCCACGATGATCCGAAGCACCGTGCCGTCGTCGTAGGCCTGGAACTCCATCGTGGCCTTGTCGGTCTCGATCTCGGCGATGACGTCGCCCTCGCGGAAGCTCTCGCCCTCGCGCTTCAGCCAGCGGCCGATCCGGCCCTCCTCCATGGTGTCGGAGAGGCG
>DATAEI010000065.1:0-10191 GCA_036258075.1 Gaiellales bacterium | reverse complement strand
TCCTGATCGGGCACATGCTCTCGACGCTCGAAGGCGTATCGGGCGCGCGGCCGCCCGGCCGGGCGCGCACCCTCCGCGCCTACGCCGAGACGATGCGGGCGGCGGCACGCATGCGCACCGCCACCTTCACCCGGCTTCTCCATCGCGGCGGCCTGGCGCGCCACATGCTCGCGCCGGAGGCCGTCGCCGCGAGCCGGGCGGCGGTGGTCGCGGCGCTTGCCGGCGAGCCGAGCCCGATGCTCGCGGTGCCGTCCGACGCCGGCACGACGCACATCTCCGTCGTCGACCGGCATGGCAACGCCTGCGCGTTCACCGCCTCCAACGGCTCGCACTCGGGCGTGGTCGTCCCGGGCACCGGCCTCCACCTGAACAACATGATGGGCGAGGAGGACCTGGCGGCGGGCCGGCACATGCCGCCCGGCTCCCGCCTCACCAGCATGCAGGCGCCGTCGATGGCGACGAGCGCGGGGAACCTCGAGCTCGTCATCGGGTCGAGCGGGTCGAACCGCCTACGCTCGGCGATCATGCAGGTGGCGATCAACGTGCTCGACCACGGGATGTCGGCCCGCGACGCGGTCGACCACCCCCGTGTCCACGTGGAGGGCGACCGGCTCGACTGCGAGGGCGGCCTCGACGAGGCGGACCTCGACCTGCTCGAGCGGTGGGGCGAGCGCCTGAACCGGTTCGAGTCGCTGAACCTCTACTTCGGCGGCACGAACGTCGTCTCCGTGCGCGCCGGCCGCACCGAGGCCGCCGGCGATCCGCGCCGCGACGGCGACGGCGTCGTGCTCGACTGAAACAGTGGTACCAGGTAGCGCTGTTTCAGCCCTCGGCGGGCGGATCGACAGCGGGCGGATCGTCCGCGGGCGGCGGGCCGTCGGCGGGGGGTGAGACCTTGCCGTTCGTCTGGGCGCGGGCGGCGATGCGGGCGGCGGTCGCGAGGTTCTCGAGCCCGCGCGCGAGGAGCTCGACGATCACCATGAGCCGCCCGTGCTCCGAGCGCTCCTCGAGGATGCGCTGCTTCTCGGGCGCCGGGAAGTCGACCCGGGCGGCGATCGCATAGCTGAGGCCGCTCGGGGCCCCCGGGCCCACCTCGGGGTCGGGATCCTGGCCCGTGGCCTCGGCGATCCGGCGGTAGAGGTCGAGCGCCGACGTGGCCTCGTCGCCGGCCCGGGGATCGTCCTCGGCCGGCTGGACGGTCCCGGTCAGGTACGCCCGGCCCCGGGTCAGCCCGACGACGCGGATCACCTCGCCGCCGCGGATCACGATGTTCATCCGCCCGTCGTCGAACGTCTCGAGCACCTCGACGACCCGGGCGGTCGTCCCCAGGTCGCGGGCGCCGTCGGAGTCGGAGTAGAGGAGCGCGAACTCGCCGTCGTCCTTCTGGCAGTCGGCGACGAGGCTCTTGTACCGCTCCTCGAAGATGTGGAGCGGCATCAGCTCGCCCGGCACGAGCACGGCGGCGAGCGGGAACAGGCCGATCTCGCGGTCGGACATGACGCCCGGAGTCTAGTGACGGCCGGACAGCCGAGTCTTGCGTCGTCGCTCAGGAACCGCCCAGGCCGGCGACGGCGCGGACGTACACAACGGCGGCGACCAGGGCGGCACATGCACCCAGCGCCTGGCGCCGTCCGGAGCCAGGCCCGACGGCCTACCGGGTTGGATACTCTAGGGACGCGTGCGCGCGCGTCCCGCCATCGCCGATCTGAAGCCGTACGAGCCCGGGAAGCCGGCTGCTGCGGTGCGCCGCGAGCTCGGCCTCGAGCGGATCGTGAAGCTCGCCTCGAACGAGGGCCCGTTCGGCCCCTTCCCGTCGGCGCTCCAGGCGATCGCGCGCCAGGCGCCCGAGCTCAACCGGTATCCCGAGCTGGGCTGGGATCTGACCGAGCGGCTGGCCGCCCGCCACGGCGTCGAGCGCGAGTCGATCGCGATCGGGAACGGTGCCGACGGCCTGGTCGGATGCCTGTCGACCGCCTATCTCGACCCGGGCGACGAGGCGCTCATGGGCTGGCCGTCGTTCGTCTCGTACTACCTGGACGCGATCAAGATGGGGGCGAAGCCGGTGACGGTGCCGCTCGCCGACGGCGCGTACGACCTCGGCGCCATGGCCGGGCGGATCGGCCCGCGGACGAAGCTGGCGTACGTCTGCAACCCGAACAACCCGACCGGGTCGATGGTGGGCCGCGACGCGCTCGCCGCGTTCATCGACGCGGTCCCGGACGACGTGCTGGTGGTCGTCGACGAGGCCTACAACGACTACATCACCGATCCCGACTACCCGGACGCGATCGCCGAGCACGTCGGCCGTCGCCCCAACGTCGCCGTGCTCCGGACGTTCTCGAAGATCTACGGCCTGGCGGGCCTCCGCGTCGGCTACATGGTCGGCCCGGCCGAGGTGGTGCGCGAGGTGATGAAGATCCGAAACGCGTTTGACGTCTCGGAGCTGGCCCACGTGGCGGCGCTCGCGAGCCTCGACGACGCCGAGGAGCTCAACCGGCGCCGCGACGTCAACGAGCGCGGCCGGATCGAGCTTCAGGCGGCGTTCGAGCAGCTCGGGATGCGCCCGTTCCCGGCCTGCGCCAACTTCCTGTGCGTCGATGTCGGCGACGGCCGGGCGCTGGCCGATGCGCTCATGCGCGAGGGCGTGATCGTGCGGCCGCTCGACCCGTTCGGCGCGCCGGAGTGCATCCGCGTGACGGTCGGGACGCCCGAGGAGAACGCCGTCCTCACCGACGTCCTGGCGCGGGCGCTCCAGCCGCGGTGAGCCGGCGGCCGGTCGACCTCCCTGCCCTCGTCGAGGGTGTGGAGCACGGGCGCAAGCGGGCCGTCGCGCGCGCCATCACGCTCGTCGAGAACCGCGACCCGATGGCCTACGAGCTCGTGCGCGAGCTCTACCCCCGCACCGGCACGGCGGCCGTCGCGGGCTTCACCGGCCCGCCGGGCGTCGGCAAGTCGAGCCTCCTCGGCGCGCTTGTCGGGCACCTGCGGGCCGAGGGGAAGCGCATCGGCGTGGTCTCGGTGGATCCGTCGAGCCCATATTCGAAGGGCGCGCTCCTGGGCGACCGGATCCGGCTCGCCGACCACTTCCTCGACGAGGGCGTCTTCATCCGCTCGATGAGCACGCGCGGCCACCTGGGCGGCGTCGCGGAGGCGACGCTCCAGGCCCTCCTCGTGCTCGACGCGGCCGGGATGGACGTGCTCCTGCTCGAGACGGTCGGCGTGGGGCAGAGCGAGGTCGAGGTGGCGATGGTCGCCGATACGGTCGTGCTCGTGCTCCAGCCGGGCTCAGGCGACTCGATCCAGGCGCTCAAGGCGGGGGTCATGGAGATCCCCGACATCATCGTCATCAACAAGTCCGACCATCCCGCCGCCCGCACGATGCGCACCGAGATCCGCTCGGTCCTCTCGCTCGACCGCGACCGCGAGTGGCGCGTCCCGATCGTCGAGACCGAGGCGCTCCAAGGGAAGGGCGTCGCCGATCTCTGGGCCGCCGTCCTCGACCATCGCACCTTCCTGGGGCGGGACGGCGGCCTGGACGCCCGGCGGCGCCAGAACATCGAGCACGAGGTGATCGCCGTGGCCGTCGCCCAGGCGCGCCGCCGCCTCGACGAGGCGCTGGGAGACGACGCCGAGCTCAAGGCGATCCTCGACGAGGTGCATGCCCGCCGGCTCGACCCGCTCACCGCCACGAGGCAGATCGCGGACCGGGTCTTCCGCGGGCGGGACGCCGAGTGACCGTCCGCCCGCTGGGCGACGGCGACCACGAGTGGGCGGTCGCGAAGCTCCGCGAGCTCTGGGGCGACGGCGTCGTCAGCCGCGGACGGATGCACGACCCGGCGGAGCTGCCGGGGTTCCTCGCCGAGCAGGACGGCCGGCCGGCCGGCCTCCTCACCTACCGGATCGACGGCGGCGACTGCGAGGTGGTCACGATCAACGCGTTCCCCCAGGGCAGCGGAGCGGGCACGGCGCTGATCGACGCGGCCGCGGCTGCGGCCCGCGAGGCGGGCGCCCGCCGGCTCTGGCTCATCACCACGAACGACAACCTGCGCGCGCTGCGCTTCTACCAGCGGCGCGGCTTCCGGCTTTCCGCCCTGCACCGCGACGCCCTCGAGCGCTCCCGCGAGCTGAAGCCGTCGATTCCCGAGATCGGCCTCGACGGCATTCCGCTCCGCGACGAGCTCGAGCTGGAGCTCAGGCTGTAGCCGCAACATTGGGGTCTGACCCCGTTGTTGCGGCGAGGGCCTTGGAGGCGATCGCGGTGAGCACGCGCGAGTCGCGGGCGGCCTCCTCGACCGTGTTTCTGGCCGGGGCGGCGCCGGTCGCCGCGGCGTGGAACCACTCCAGCTCCCGCACGAACGCCTCCTCGTAGCCGGCTTCGACGTGCAGCGTCTCGAGCCGGCGGCCGTCCGAGCGGCGCACGGTGAGCTGGGTCTGCTGATGGTTCAGGTACGGGGCGGGGAAGATGAGCTCGAGTACCAGGTCGTCGAAATGCAGCGTGTGCCGCTCGCGGTACCAGGCGATATCGGGGACGAGCACCTGGGCCACGTGCCACAGCGCCCGGCCGTCGAGCAGCGACACCGTCCCGGCCCCGCCCTCGCCGTGCGCCCAGATCTGGCCCGCCACGACCTCGCCCTCGGGCACGCCCATCGCGTCGAGCATCCCGTGGATCGCGTTCACCGCATGCACCCCACCCGACATCAGCGGGTCGGCGTAGCCGCGCAGGTCGTCCCCGTCGACGGCCGCGCCGAGCGCCTCGGCGGCCTGGGCCCGCTGGCGCGCGCGGGTGTCGTCGACCAGCTCGGCCGGCACGTCGTCGGGGCGGACGAGCGGCCGGTGGCCGACGAACGGCCACGAGTCCGGGTCGGACACCTCGACCGAGATGTAGCGCAGCCCGCGCCCGTCGGCCGGCAGGAGCTCGAGCGCCGCCTCGTAGTTGGGGTCGAACCGCTTCATGTAGCCGACCTGGACGATCCGGCCGACGGCGTCGCGCCGCTCGGCGATCTCGCGCGCCTCGCGCTGGGTGAAGCAGAGCGGCTTCTCGCAGAAGACGTGCAGGCCGGCGCGGAGCCCGGTCAGGACGGCATCGGCGTGCAGGGCGTCGGGCACCGCAACCACGAGAGCGTCGAGCCGATCCTCGAGCATCGCGTCGAGCGTCTCGTGGGTCGCGACGCCGTGGCGCTCGGCGATCGCCGCCCGAACGGTCGCCGACGGGTCGGCGACGCCGGCCAGCTCGAACCGGTCGCGGAGCGCCAGCAGGTTGGGGATGTGCTCGACCTGCCCGATCAGGCCCGCGCCGACGACACCCACCCGAAGCCGCGTCACTTGACCGCGCCCAGGGTGAGGCCGCGCACGAAGTGGCGCTGGACCAGGAGCGCGAAGACGATGATCGGGAGGGCGCCGATCACGCCTGCCGCCGCCATCGGCCCGAACTCGATCTGGATCTTCCCGATCAGCGTCGATACGCCGACAGGCACCGTCTGGGCCTTCGGCGTCGACGTCAGCGAGAGCGCGATGAGGAAGTCGTTGTAGGTCGTGATCACGCTGAAGATGGCGGTCGCCGCCAGCCCGGGCGCGGCGAGCGGGATGACGATCCGCCACAGCGCCGAGAGGCGGGAGTCGCCGTCGACCATCGCCGCCTCTTCGATGTCGCGCGGGATCTCGGCGATGAAGCTCTGCATCATCCAGATCACGAAGCTGGTGTTGAGCCCGGAGTAGATGAGGATGAGCCCGAGGCGCGTGTTCAGAAGCTGCCACTCGGCGAGCGTGATGTAGAGCGGGATCACGAGCAGGATGCCCGGGATCATCCGCACGAGCAGGGCCGCGACCAGCGCCGACTGGTTCAGCCCGAGCCCAAGCCGGAACCGTGCCAGCGAGTAGGCGGCGAGCGTCCCCAGCGTGAGGCTCACGATCACCGAGATCGTCACCACCACGACGCTGTTCACCATGTACGAGCCGAAGTGGTACGTGTTGAAGAGGCGCGAGTAGTTGTCGCCCGTCGGGTTGTGCGGGTAGAGGGTGACGCCGCCGAAGATGTCGACCGGGTGCTTGAGCGACGTGTCGACCATCCACCAGAACGGGAAGATGACGATCACGAGGATGATCGCGATCCCGGCGTAGAGCCCGATGCGGGGGAGGCGTGCGGTCACCGCGCAACCCTCCGCATCATCCGTACCGCGAAGACCATGAGCACCATGACGCCGGCCAGGAGCGCGATCAGCATGGCGGCGGCCTCGCCGTACTGGGTGAAGAGGAACGCGGTGTTGTACGCGTGCAGCGAGATCAGCCGCGTCGCGGTCCCCGGACCGCCCTTGGTCAGCACGTAGACCTGGTCGAACGTCCCGATCGAGTCGATCGTGCGAAGGACGATCGCGACGAGGAGCACCGGCATGAGGAGCGGCAGCGTGTGGTCGATGAAGAGCCGCACCCGGCCCGCGCCGTCGACGAGCGCCGCCTCGAGCGGCTCCTGCGGGAGCGACTGGAGCCCGGCGAGCAGGATGAGGAAGATGAGCGGGGTCCACTCCCACACGTCCACGAACACGACGGCGATGAACGCCGTGCCGTTGTGCGAGAGCATCTCCGGCGCCGACAACCCGAGGAACTGGAAGAGCGGGTCGGTCACGCCGACGCCGGAGTCGTAGATCAGCCGCCACATGACTCCGACGACGACGGGCGCGATCGTCATCGGCAGGATGAAGCCGACCCGGATCGGGCCGCTGAACCGGATCTCCCGCGAGACGAGCACCGCCAGGCCGAGCCCGAGCAGCGTCTCGATCGTGACGGTGCAGACGACGAACTTGGCCGTCGTCCAGAGCGCCTCGCGGAAGAACGGGTCGGCGAACGCGTGCCGGTAGTTGTCGAGGCCCGTGTAGCCGTAGTCGCGGCCGTAGAGGTAGCGGGTCAGGCTGGCGCGGACGCCGTAGAAGAGCGGGTAGAGCGAGACGCCGGCCAGCGCGATGACGGCCGGAAGCAGCAGCAGATAGGGCCCGGCGGGGAGTCGCACCCGCCGAGCCCGTCCTCGTGTGGGCGCCGCAGCAGCCTCAGCCACCGTGCCGCACCACCGTGCCCAGGCTCCGGCGAAGACCGCGTTCTTCGCCGGAGCGCGCCGTAGGCCTCGGGACCCCCAAGGAGGGGGCCCACGGGGGAACCATGGGTTCCCCCGTGATCAATACGTGCCCTGCTGGGCCAGGTAGTCGGAGATCTGCTTCGCAGCGGTGTTCAGGTGGCTCTGGGCGATCTGGGTGTAGCCGGACTTCTTCGAGATGGCCTCGACCAGCGCCTGGTTCAGCGCCGTGCCGAGCAGGTCCTCCATCTTGGGCTCGTCCGGGGTCCGCGGCTTGGGGATGGAGGCGTCGACCGCGTCGGCGATCGCCGGCAGCCAGCGGTACTTCGATCCCAGCGCCGGGTCGCGGAGCGCCGAGCCGGTCACCGCGGCGCTGCCGCCGCCGGCGAAGTCCTTCTGGACCGCGTCCGACGTGAACCACTCGAGGAACTTGATCGCGCCGTCGACGTTCGGCGCGCCCGAGGCGATGCCGCAGATGAACGTGCCGATGGCCGGCCCGCTGATCTCCTGCTTCGGGGTTGCGGCGAAGTCGATCTTGCCCACGACCTTGGACTGCTGCGGGTCGTCGACCGCGTGCGCGGTGCCGGTGTACTCGGTAAGGGCGGTGCAGTGGCCCTGGAGCAGGAGCGCCGTCTCCTCGGTCGTGTCGTAGTCGGCGATGCTCGACGGCATGTACGGGATGAAGGAGAACAGCCGCTCGAGCGCGGCGACGCCCTCGGGCCCGTTGAAGCCGGGCGACCAGTCGTCGTTTGCGAAGTTGCCGCCGTAGGCGTTGAGCAGCGGCAGGTAGGTCTGCACGATCGGGTTACCGGCGACGCCGCGGGGGCTCCATCCGTAGAGCTTCGGCGGGTTCGACTTGGTCTTGGCGACGTTGTAGACGTCGTCCCAGGTCGCCGGCGGGCTCGAGAAGTAGTCCTTGTGGTAGTAGAGCATCTGGACGTCGTCGATGATCACGAGCGAGAAGAGCTCGGGAGTCGCATCGGCGAACGCCTTCAGGCGCGGGCCGGACTTCGGCGGCCAGTACCCCTGGTCGAGGCCCTTCTCCAGGATGTCGGGGTTCACCTTGAGCCCGAGCTGGTCGAGGCTCTGGACGATCCCGCCGGCTGCGAACTCCGGCACCCAGTTGTCGTCCATCACGTAGATGTCGTAGGCGCCGGTCTTCTGGAGGCCGTCGGTCTTCGAGTTCTGGTACCAGGCGTCGTAGTTCGTCTCGCTGTACTTGGCAGTGATGCCCGTATCGGCCTTGAACTTGGGCAGGAAGTCGTCGCGGAACGGCACCATCGCCGGGTCGGAGAAGCTGCCGATCCGGATCTCGCCGCCACCGCTCCCGCCCCCGCTCGAACCGCCGCCTCCGCCGGAGCTCGAGCCGCCGCCTCCGCAGGCGGCCGCCAGCCCTCCCACCGACAGCGCGGCGCCGCCGGCCAGCGCTCCGCGCATCACCTGGCGCCGGGTGTATCCACCCGATCGCCGGTCCATGTCCCCTCGTTCGGTCATCCGTCTTCTCCCTCCGGGTTGGGGTCGGCGGCCGCCGGGACGCTCCCCGCGGCCGTGGAGATCGCTGCCTCGGTCTCCGGGTCGAACAGATGGAGCCGGCCCGGGTCGGGCCGCACCCCGCAGCGCTCGCCGACCGGCGGGTCGAACCCGGCCGGCGCACGCAGGTTGACCTGCTCGTCTCCGATCGTCACGGCGACGAGCGTCTCGTTTCCGAGCGGCTCCACGACGTAGACCTCGCCGTCGAGCGATCCGGCGTCTCCGGGCGCCGTCATCTCGGCGTTCTCGGGCCGGAATCCCAGCTTCACGGGCCCGGAGTGGGTCGCCCCGGCCACCGGCACCTCGCCCGCCGCGTGCCGGAACCGGCCGCCGTCGATCGCACCGTCGAGCACGTTCATCGGCGGCGAGCCGCAGAAGCGGGCGACGAACAGGTTCGCCGGGCTGGCGTAGACCTCACCCGGCGGGGCGAGCTGCTGGAGGCGGCCGTGTCGCATGACCGCGACCAGGTCTGCCATCGTCATCGCCTCGACCTGGTCGTGGGTGACGTAGACCGTGGTCGTGCCGAGATCCTTCTGCAGGCGCTTGATCTCGGCCCGCATCTGGAGCCTGAGCTGGGCGTCGAGGTTCGACAGCGGCTCGTCCATCAGGAAGGCCTGCGGCTCGCGCACGATCGCCCGGGCGAGCGCCACCCGCTGGCGCTGGCCGCCCGAGAGCTGGCGGGGCGTGCGGTCGAGGAGCGCGTCGATGTCGAGCATCCGCGCCACCTCGGCGGCGCGGGCCGTGCGCTGCTCCTTCGCCACCTTCCGCACGCGCAGCGGATAGGCGATGTTCTCGGCGACGTTCTTGTGCGGGTAGAGCGCGTAGCTCTGGAACACCATCGCCACGTCGCGATCCTTGGGCTGGAGGTTCGTGACGTCGCGCTCGCCGATGAAGACCCGGCCAGAGGTCGGCTCCTCGAGCCCGGCCAGCATGCGAAGCGCGGTCGTCTTTCCGCAGCCGGACGGGCCGAGCAGCGCCAGGAAGCTGCCGTCCGGCACGTGCAGGTCGAGGTTCGAGACCGCATCGATGCCGCCGAACGTCTTACAGATCTGGTCGAAGCGGACCTCCACGCTCATGCCTCCGGCGCCGGGCCGGTCGAGGTGCGGACGACGAGCTCCGTGGGCAGCACCACCCGCCGCGAGGGGTGGCGGCCGTCAGCGATCGCCTCGAGCAGCATCTCGGTCGCGAGCCCGCCCATCTGCTCGGCGTCCTGGTGCACCGTCGTCAGGCCGACCCGGGAGTGGCCCGCGATCGGGATGTCGTCGAAGCCGACGACCGACATCGAGGCCGGGACGGGGCGGCCGCGGCGCTCGAGCGCGTCGAGGAGCTCCATCGCCGTCACGTCGTTGTTGCAGCACACGGCCGTGGGGTTGTCGAGCATGCCGGCCTCCTCGAGCCCGTGCGCGGCGAGTGCCGCGCGCAGCGCCTCCGGCCGGCGGTCGATCGCCTCCTCGCGCATCGTCGCCGGCGCGAAGGCGATCCGGCGGTGGCCGAGCTCGGCCAGGTGGCCGACGACGGCGAGCATTGCCGCGGGCTCGTCGATGTCGACGACGCCGAGGCGGGGATCGTGGGCGGCGAAGGAGACGACGACGACCGGGATG
>DATAEI010000064.1:0-30277 GCA_036258075.1 Gaiellales bacterium | reverse complement strand
GGTCCCGAGTTCGAATCTCGGCGCCCCGATAGCACGAATCGACCTAATCATGCGGGCAGCGACGCCCAGCCGCTGCCCGCATGGGCCGTCTCTATCGCCTCAGCGGCTGTAGGATCGTGACGGATGAGGCGATCGTGGTTCCTCTGCGTCGTGGCCGCGGTAGTGACGATGAGCGGGTGCGGCGGCGGAACCCGAGCCGGTAGCGCGCAGGCGACGCGCTCGACCGCTGCCTCGACTTCCAAGCAGGTTCAGGCGGGGATCGTTGGACGGTGGCAGCGCGTGAACAGGTGCGAGGAGCTGGTGGCGGGCTTGAAGCGAGCGGGTCTGGCGGCGTTCTCGCCGTATGCCTGGGCGGGACAAACGTCGTCGACCGGCGTCGGCAGCTTCCGCGCGGGAAGCCCGAAACCCACGCAGGCCGATCCGTGCGCGGGCGCGATACCGCGGAAGCACTCGCACTTCTTCACGAGCTCGGGCCAGTTCGGCTCCCTGGATTGGTTGGGCGGACAGGTCGACGACGGGCCGTACCGCGTTCTCGATGCCCACACGGTGTACATCGGGAGCCCTCCGATTGGAGCCGCGTTTCGCTACCGAATCAGCGGCGACCGGCTCACCCTCACTCCCGTGATCACGCACGCGATGCTTCGCCGGGCGCTTGCGAATCCTCACAAGTTCAGCGCCGCGGAGTGGGCGGTGGCTGTTGCCTACGCCGGACACACTTGGAGACGAGTGCCTTGCCAAGCGTGGTGTTAGCCGGCGTCCGCGTTCGAACTCGTCCAAGCCGCCGCGGCGGCCTATTGGGTGTCGGCGGCTGTGCAGTGTCAGAGTTCGCGCCGGCCGAGGGTTGCGGCTGCCTCGGCTAGGCGGTGGAGCGGTGAGCGGGAGCGGCATCGGGCGAGGCGCGAAGTACGCTGTGGTACGTCGGATGGTGCGGCGGGCCGAGGCTATGGCCAGGAAGTACAGGGCCGGTGATCATCAGCGCTTCGGCGGCCAGGATGCCTGTGCCGGCCTCGTGGCCGGCACAGGCGATGGAGCGTGCGACTCAATGGTGAAGCCGCTGATCTGCCGCCGGAGCAGGAGCGACGCTCGAGCCGGCGGACGCGCTGCGAACCGCGGACTGCGGAGGCAACGCCCCGTC
Organism: Gaiellales bacterium; assembly: GCA_036258075.1. Lineage (GTDB taxonomy): Bacteria > Actinomycetota > Thermoleophilia > Gaiellales > JAICJC01 > JAICJC01. The sequence goes on along the minus strand of DATAEI010000064.1, from coordinate 29,142 downwards.
CCCCACCAGCAGCCGGTAGATGTTCCAATTCGCCATGGAGGCGTTGCAGGCGAGCCGGTCGAACAACAGGTGCGTCGAGCCGTCGGGCCGCCCTTCGGCGTACGTGTTGCTGATTTCGTGTCCCGGTCGCAGCGCGTACACGAGCGTCGTGCTCGTACCTTCCGCGCCGGTAAAGCTCCGGATCCGGACGCTCTGGCAGCCGCCGGGCGACCGTACGAAGTAGACGGTTCCGTCAGCCGTCACCGACGCTCCGAAATCGTTGCGCCCGGCGGCAGAGGGAACCTCGTCCGTCACGCCCGTCACGATGTTGTGGCGGTACACGCGCTGCTCTGCCCAGTTCTCGACCGCCTTGCGCCAGACCACCCAGTCGCCGGTCATCTGCCCTGGGTCGACGACGCCGTAGTCGTAGCCGTATGGGATCGTGTCGAGGGACGTCACTGTCCCGTCAGCGCGGTTGAAGAGCAGGAGCTCGTACCTTTCGGAGCCGTTCCGCCAGGTCTCGCGGCCAAACAGGAGATAGTCGCCCTGAATCCGCGGTGCGAACTCCCATTCGGGAGTGTTTACCTCCTCGGGAGCCGCATACCTGGTCTTGGCTTTCCAGTCGTAGAACATGATCCGCGAGTCGTGATTGCGCACCTGCTGGTACACCGCCAGATGCTCGGACACGTCCACGTCGCCCGCATATCCGACGCCCCGCTTGTTCAGCTTCACGACCGGCCCGCCGTTCCGCTGCAGATAGGCGTCATAGGTCGACCGCGCGCCGGGTCGGCTCCGCGACCAGGTCAGGAACTCGGACCCCGCCCGTCCCCCGTACCCACCCGCGGGGAGCATCTCGTTCGCATGCGTGGTTCGCACGGGCGCTGGAGTTGACGCCTGTGCGGCGGTCGCCAGGACGAGCATTGCGGCGGTGGCGATCGCGGCCGCCAGTCGTGGATGGAGTCTCATCGCTGCCTCCTTCATGAAGGCGGACACCCAAGACAGCCGGCGCGTCCGCCGACCCGATCTCGATCACATCCACGCTAGTTCCGTTGCGGTCGCGCGGCATCGGCGAAAGCGCGTATCCCCGTAGGTACCGACCCGCATGCCGGGACTCTGCGGCGCGTGATTCTCACAGTCCTCCCACCGACCGGCTCGTATCCTGCCCGTATGGCCCTTCCCGCCTCATCGGGCGCGATGCGAATGGACGCCGCGCGGCGGCGGGCGCGGTCGGCCAAGATCGGCCTCACGGCGGTGGGAGTCGGATTCTTCGCTCTGGGCATGACGCTCGCCCACGGCACCGTGTCCGGGCACACCCGCCGCCAGGCGCGGCCGCTGGCGGCCCCGAAGCGGTTCCAGGATGCGGTCCGGCGCGACGCGCTGGGCGCGGGCCTCCTCGCGCCTGCGCAGGCGCCGCCGGGCGCGACCACGTCGGTGTCGTGAGCACCGAGACCTTCCGCGCGATGGGCTGCGAGATCGTGGTGGCGGGCGCCGGGCGCCGCGCCGGCGCGGCGATCAGGCGCCTCTTCGCGGATCGCGAGCGGGTGTTCAGCCGCTTCCTCACCGGCAGCGAGCTCACCTCGGTGAATGCCTCAGCGGGCCGCCCGACCGTCGTCTCCGCCGAGTTCGCGGAGATGCTCGAGCGCTCGCTCGCCCTCGCCACCGAGACGGGCGGTCTGGTCGACCCGACCGTCGGCGGGGCGCTGGCTGCGCTCGGCTACACCCGAGATCTCGCCGCGCTCGGCGACGACCCGGAACCGGCCGGCCCGCCGGCCCCGGCGCCCGGCTGGCGGAGCGTCGAGCTCTCGGGCCGGCTGCTCGTCATGCCCGCCGGATGTGCGCTCGACCTGAACGGCGTGGTCAAGTCGGCGACCGTCGACGACGCGGTCGTGCTCCTCGACGGCGACGGGTTCGTCTCGGCGGGCGGCGACCTCGCGGTGCGCGGACCGACCACGGTGAGCCTGCCGGGCGGAGGCGCCGTGACGGTTGTGCACGGCGGCATCGCCACGAGCGGCACCTCCAAGCGGCGCTGGCATCGTGCCGGCGAGGTGCACCACCACCTGGTCGACCCGGCGACCGGCCGGTCTGCGGTGTCACCATGGGAGGCGGTCACGACGTCGGGCGCCACCTGCGTCGCCGCCGACGTCGCCGCCCGGGCCGCCTTCCTGGCCGGCAAGGACGGGCCGGACTGGCTCGACCGGCGCGGGATCCCGGGGCGCTTCCTCGCCGGAGACGGCACGATCGCCGTGAACCGCTCGTGGGCGGCGACCGCCGGAGAGCCGGCGTGCACCTGACCTCGAACCCGATCGACTGGTACGCGGCCCGCGCGGCCGGCATCGCCGCCTACCTTCTCCTGACCGGCGTCGTCGCCCTCGGCGTGGCCATGGCCGGCCGGGCGCCGGGGCGGCGCTGGAAGCGCTGGCCGATGTTCGCGGTCGAGGACGTCCACCGGGCGGGCGGCCTCCTGGTCGGCACCTTCATCGCCCTCCACGTTGCGACGATCGCCATCGACTCGTTCCTGCCGTTCTCGCTGTCGCAGCTCGCCGTCCCGCTGACGTCGCACTACCGGCCTCTGTGGACCGCGCTCGGCATCGTCGCGGCCGAGCTCCTGCTGGCGCTTGCGATCACGAACCACTATCGCGACCGCATTCCGCGCCGCTGGTGGCGCACGGCCCACTACGCGAACTTCGCCGTCTGGATCGCCGCGACCCTGCACGGGCTCGGGAGCGGCACCGACCGCGGGGCGCCGTGGATGATCGCGATGTTCGCGGTCTCTGCCGCGGCCGTCGCCGCCGCGGTCACATGGCGGGTCGGCGAGCGGCGCGGCATGGCAGCGGCCCTGCGGCCCGTCTCGCTGGCGTGCGCCGGCGCCGCCGCGGCGGCCGTCGTCGGCGTGCTCGCGCTCGGCCCGTTTCGCACCCACACGCGGCCGTGGAACGCCCAGCAGTTCACCGACCGCCTGATCGGCCGGATCCTCCAGCAGGGCTCCTTCTCGCGGGCGATCGTCTCGATGAGCGGGACGGCCACCGGCTCGCAGAACGCGCTCGTCCGGGCCGACCTCCTGATCGGCGGCTCGAGCTCGGAGGCGACGAGCTTCCAGCTCGAGCTCCTGCCGAGCGGTGACATCTGCCGCGGCACCGTGAGCGCCGTCCGCAGCTTCGGGTTCGACGCCGACTGCCGGATGGCGGACGGCTCGAGCCGCCACGTGCACGCCGCCTGGCGGCTGGTGGCGAACGCGCGGCTGCGCGGCACGCTCTCAGCCGTGCCGGCTGGGCAGCGGGACTGACCGGCGGCCGTGCGCGGCCGGCGCGAGCTGGAGCAGCAGGAGGAGCGCGGCCGGGATCAGGACCGGCACACCGAGCTGGCCGCCCACCGCGAGCAGCACGGCGTCGGCGATCGTCGCGGCGGACGCGGCGGCGTGAGCGGGACGGTACGGGATGACGTCCGCCGCGAGGCACCCGGCGGCGACGACGACGGCGGCGATCCCGGGCAGGAACGTGAACGCGAACACCTGCGGTGCCTGGATCGTGAGCGCGGCGAGCGTGGCGACCGCGCCGAGGACGGCGAGCACGATCCGCGGCCACCTCATCGCTCTGACCAGCTGTCGAGGACGCGGCCGCGCTCGTCGACGAAGGTGAAGCGGACGCCCGAGCTCGACACGTCGACGATGAGCGCGCCGTAGTCGAGCAGCGAGATCGCCGCGCCCGGCGTCGCCTTCGTGAACTCCGCCGCGCCGGGCCCCTCGCCGCTCGTCCCGACCGTGAACTCGGGGATGCCTCCGACCATCCGGCGCTCGTAGCGGTGCAGGTGGCCGGCGAGGATGGCCGCGACCCCGGAGCGGTGCAGGATCGGCAGGATCGGGTTCCCGGGCTGGATCGGCCGGTGGACGACGATGAACCGGACGAGCGCGCCGGGCTCGGCCAGCGCCCTGCGCGCGAAGGCGATCTCGGACGCGCCCGCCTCGAGCCCCAGGAGCACGAGCTGCACGGGGCCGTAGCGCACCGTGTAGCGGCCGCTCGGGGCGGGCAGGTGAAGCGCCGAGGTCACCGCTGCGCCGCCCGAGTAGATCAGGTCGTGCTCGCCCTCGGTCGCCCACAGCGGGGCGTTCAGCATCACGTCGTGGAGCGGCTCGAAGATGTTGCGGTCGAGCACCTGCGGCGCGCCGACCAGGTAGCTGTTGTCGCCCGCCGTGGTGACGAAGTCCGGGCGCTCGGCGGCGAGCATGCGGCCGACCGCCCACTCGTGGTCGTTGCCCGAGCCGTAGTCGCCGATGACCGCGAAGCGGACGCCGTCGCGCAGGTCGAGCGGCGCCGTGCGGAACGATCCGGATGCGCGCCCGATGCCGCCGACCGACGCCGTCCACAGGTAGCGCGTGCCGGGCTCGAGGCCGGTGAACGTTCCGCCGGCCGCGGCCACCGTGCCGCCCGGTCCGCTCGCGGTCAGCTCGACCTTCTGGCCGCCGTCGACACTCCAGGCCAGCGTCGCCCCGGTGGTGTCGAGCCGGGTGACGAACGGCCCGCGCGTGAACGGGTCGCCCGACGGGCCGAGCAGGTACATGTGCCAGTAGACGAGGACGGCGACGATGACGAGCACGAGCAGCGCACAGACCATCGCCAGCGCGACGAGGCCGCGGCGCAGGCGCCGCTCGCGCGGCGAGAGCGCGTGATCCGTCATCGAGGCATCCGCACCGTCAGGGTACCTGCGCGCCGTCCCTAAGATGCGTGCCGTGGGATTCGTTTCCAATGTTGCCGTCGACCGGCTGTCCGACCGGCTGGCCGGGACGACGGAGCGGGCGATCTCGACCGTGGTCGAGAAAAGGGGGCCGGCGATCGTCCGCGCCGCGGAGCGCCTGCGGGCGGAGCATCCAGGCCGCTCGCCGGCGGAGCTCGCCCGGCTCGCGATCGCGCGCAGCGCCCGCCGGGTCGCGGGAACCGGGGCGGTGAGCGCGCTTCCGGCGACGCTCCCGGGAGCCGGGACGGTGGTCGAGCTGGGCGCCGCCCTCGGCGACGCGTCGCTCTTGACCGTCGCCCAGACCGAGCTGGTCGTGCTCCTGGCGCATCTCTACGGTCGGCCGGTGGACGACGTCGCCGCCCGCCGGATGGATGTGCTGATGGCGATGGGCGTCGAGGCCGGCGTCGTCGACCTGCGCCGGAACGGAACGATCAGGGTGATGGGGACGACCCACCGCGACGGCGAGCTCACGGGCGAGGCGGGAGCGAAGCTGACGAAGCGCATCTCGCGCCGCCTGGCCGCGCAGGTCGCGGGGAAGCTCGCCCGCCGCCGGGCGTACGTGATTCTCGGCCGTGAGCTGCCCGTGGTCGGAGTCGGCCTTGCGGCCGGCTACAACCTGTGGTCGACCCGCAAGCTCGGGCACGCCGCCCGCAGCTACTTCCACCACGTGGCTTGACGCTCGGAGCCCGGGCGTCGCCCTGGGGAGCTATCCGCGGACGTGGATGAAGGCGAACGTCTGGGGGCGGTGGCGCTCGCGCTGGAGCACGCGGCCGCCGTTCGGCTCGCCTGAGAGCGAGACGTTGCCCTCGACCGTCTGGTAGCGGGTCTCGCCCTCGTCCAGCCAGCGGTCGAACATGCCGAGGTGGTCGGGCACGCCGTCGCCGTCCAGGTCGAAGACGGCCAGGTCGCCGTTCAGCGGCGTGCGCGTGATCGAGAGGTGGTTGGCCGCACGCTGGGCGTCGCCGAGCAGGTGGGGGACATAGGAGTAGTGGCTCCCCGGCTCGAACGCGGCGGAGCCGGCCTGGGCGAAGCACCACGAGATGAACATGACGCCCCAGGGCCCGGCGACGCCGTACCAGTCGCTGAACTCACAGCGGTGGCTCCCGGGCGGCTCCTCACGGTCGCCGACGCACGACACGGCGGCGTCGTAGGCCATGCTCCAGAGCTGGGCGTCCTCGGCGCGCTTCAGGCGCCGCGTCCGCATGGACTTGAGCGAGGACGAGAGCGGCGTCTCCTCGGACAGGAGCCCGAGCAGCTCGCCGTTGCACACCTGGTCGATCTTCTGCTCGGGGAAGCCCATCCAGTACTTCGCCCGGCGCACGGCCGCGGCGGTGCGCTCGCCGTAGACGCCGTCGAGCGGCCCCGGGTCGAACGTCCCGAAGGAGTTGTGCAGGAGCGCGCGCTGGGCCCGGCGGACCTGCGGCCCGTCCATCGCCGGGGACGTCAGGTGCAGCTGCTGGGTGTCGGCGATCGTCGCCACGGACGGCGGATCGTAGCCGGGGCGTCGCGCCCGCCGCCAACCGCCGACCCGTATCGGACGCCTAGTTCTGGGAAGGGTCGGGCGGCATGCGGGCGACGAGCGTGTACTCGCCGCCCTTGCGCTCGAGCACGCGGCTCCAGAGCGTGTCCGGCTCGCCCGCGAAGACGTCGCCCGGCAGCGCCGGCTCGGTGAACCAGGCCTCCTCGGCCAGCTCGTCGTCGAGCTGCCCCTCGCTCCAGCCGGCGTATCCGGCGAACACCCGCACGCGCGCGACGCGCCCGCCGAGCTGCTCGATGTCGTCCGACACCTGGATCGGGGCGATGGGGCCGACGACCGACTCTTCGCCGACAGGGCCGGTGTGCTCGGCGAGCGCGATGACCGCCTGCGGCTGCACCGGGCCGCCCGCGAACACCGGGTCGCCGTCGGCCAACTCTGCCAGGTCGGGCACCGCTTCGCCGACCGGAAGCTCGGTCGGGCGATTCAGGACGACTCCCAGCGCACCCTCGTCGGTGTGCTCCATGATCAGGACGACCGTCCGGTGGAAGTTCGGGTCGACGAGCATGGGAGCCGCGATCAGGAGCTGGCCCTTCAGGGACTCCATGCTCGAAGTCTACGGGGAGGCGATGAGCGCCGCCGCGTCCGGCTTCTTGTCCAGGAGGCCCGAGCTGTACATCCACGAGCCGAAGCGAGCCCAGGCGCCCTCGGGCGGCGGGTCGGTGCCGAGCAGGCGCAGGGTGGCCGGAACGCTCCTCGCCAGCACGTTCTTGTAGTCGTCGGCGGAGTGGCGGCGCATGACCGCGACGGCGGCGCCCGGGTGCGCCTTGGCCCAGTCGGTCCCGGCCCTGAGCCCGGCGACGAACCTGCGCACCATCGAGCGATAGTGCGCGTCGTCGTGCAGCCGGTCGGCGTTCGCGACCACGACCAGCTCGTCGTAGGCGGGCACGCCGTAGCGGTCGTAGGGGAAGACGACGGGGTGCAGCCCGCGCATCGCGAAGAGCACGCCCTCGATGTTCTGGAAGACCCCGGCGACGGCGTCGACCTTGTGGCCGAGGAGCGCGGGAACCTGGTTGAACTTGACGTTCACGAGGTGGACGTCGCCCGTCCCGAGCCCGGCGCTCGAGAGCACCTTCGCGACGAACGCGGCCGTGCTCTGGGTGCCGTCGATGCCGATCGTCTTCCCACGCAGGTCGGCGGGTGTGCGGATGCCGCTCGATCCGGAGGCGATGATCGAGGCCAGGGCGGTGGGCACGACCGTCGCGACCGCGGCGACGGGTGCGTCGTGCTCCTGGGCGAAGAACAGCTCCGGCTCGTACGAGATGCCCAGGTCGGCCCGGCCGGCTGCGACGAGCGTGATCGGGTCGGAGACGCCGGAGGGTGGGTGCGGCGAGACCGAGAGGCCTCGGCGCGCGAAGTCGCCCTGGTCGATCGCCGCGTAGATGCCGACGTGGTCGGGGTTCGGCACCCAGTCGAGGACCAGGTTCACGTCGTCGCGCGGCGATGCGTTCGGCGGCGACGCGCCGCACCCTGCGGCCAGGAGCGCCACGACCAGAGCCAGAGCACGCGCCTTCACGCCGCCCTCCGCGCCCAGGGGATCGCGATCCGCTCGACGAGCGAGACCGCTGCGAAGAGCGCGAGCGCCAGCGCCGCGAGCACCACCACGGCGGCGCCGACGAGCGGCGCGTCGAGCTGCGCCGTCGCCGTCTGCATCGTCTCGCCGAGGCCCGACGAGCCGCCTGCGTATTCCGCGAAGAGCGCCGCGACGGCCGCGTACGAGGCGGCGATGCGGGCGCCCGAGAACGCTGCCGGGAGCGCCCACGGGAGCTCCACGCGGCGGAAGATCGAGAGGCGCGAGCCGCGCAGCGTCCGCATCACCCGCAGGTACTCCGGGTCGACCGAGCGCAGCCCGTCGAGCGCGTTCACGGTGACGGGGAAGAAGCAGACGAGCGCGACGATCGCGATCTTCGGCGCCGGCCCGAACCCGAGGTAGATGACGAGCACCGGCGCGACGGCGACGACCGGCACGCTCTGCGACGCCACGAGCAGCGGATAGACGGCCCGCCGCAGGGTGGCGGAGAAGTGGAGCGCCGCCGCGGACACGAGCCCGAACGCGACCGCCGCCGCGAACCCGGCCAGCATCTCCCACGCGGTCTGGGCGGCGTCCGAGGCCAGCCGGTCGCGGTCGTCGCGGAGCGCCGCCAGGATGTCGGTCGGGGCGGGGAGGAGGTAGTCGGGCACATCGCGCAGCCGCACCCAAGCCTGCCAGGCGGCCAGGATTGCGAGGAGCGCGACGGCCCATCCGATCCGGGGCCGGCTCACCTGAGCGCCTCCACGGCTCGCTCGCGCGCGGGCCCGGGGGCGCCGCCGCCGTCGAGCTCGCACGCAACCCGGCCGGGTCGGGCGGTGAGGACGACGACCCGGTCGCACAGCCGCAGCGCCTCGTCGAGGTCGTGGGTCACGAGCACGATCGTCCGCGGCAGGGCGCGCAGCGCCCCGGCGAGCCACTCCTGCATCTCCGCGCGGGTGATCGCATCGAGTGCCCCGAACGGCTCGTCGAGGAGCAGCACCGGCTTCCCGGCGAGGAGCGTGCGCGCGAAGGCGACCCGCTGGCGCATGCCGCCGGAGAGCTCCCATGACCGCGCCTCTGCGAAGCCGCCGAGCCCGAGCTCGGCGAAGAGCTCCGCCGCCGTGGCGCGGGCTTCGCGCCGGCTGACGCCGGCGTTCTCGAGGGCGAGCGAGGCGTTTCCGAGCGCGTCGCGCCACGGCATGAGCAGGTCAGCCTGAGGCATGAGCGCGCACCGCTCCAGGCGCCCGCGCTCGTCCTCCGCGCCGGCGACGGCGATCCGGCCCCGATCGGGGGCGTCGAGCCCGGCGATCAGGCGAAGGAGGGTCGACTTCCCACAGCCGCTGCGGCCGACGAGCCCCACGGCCGACCCGGCCTCGGCGCTCAGGGTCACGCGGTCGAGGGCGGCGACGCTCCCATACGTCTTCGTCGCCTCGGTGACGACGATCTCGCTCACTGCGTGCATCCCTTCGCTGGCATTACCCAGATCAGGTTCGCGGGTCGGCGCCTCTGCGGCACCCTCTCAGCCCTGCGGGCTCCCCGGCAAACGCTTCCCGAAGCCTAGCGCGCAACAACGGGGTCAGACCCCGATGTTGCGCCGGGAGCGCCGGCCCAGGAGTGCGCCGATCACGACGCGGTTTTCAGGAGTTGAGCTGCTCCATCAGGCAGGCCTTCGGCGGCTTGTCGTCGCGGAAGCGCAGGAGCCGGGTGCCGTGCCGGATGCGGCGGCCGCTCACGTGGTCGAACGTCACCTCGACGACGAGCTCGGGCCGCAGGCCGCGCCACTCGCGATCCTCCTTGCCCGCGCTCCAGCGGTTGGGCTCGTTCGCGCCGGTCTCGCCGGTCTCGTACGGCGTCACCACCTCGACCAGCTCACGCGCCCGCTTCGCCGTGAAGCCCGACGTGTGCCCCACCGGCCAGAGGTCGTCGCCGTCGTAGAGGCCGAGGATGAGCGAGCCGACCGTGCCCTCCGCCTTGCCGGGCCGCCAGCCGAGGACGACGCAGTCGATGGTGCGGGTGCGCCGGATCTTGATCATGCCCTTGCGCTCGCCGGGGAGATACGGGGCCGCGGTCTGCTTGGCGATCACGCCCTCGGCGCCGTGAAGCCACTTCTCGGCGTCCTTCGGCGAGTCGGTGGCCGGCGTCAGCTCGACCGGCTCGGAGACGTGCTTCTCGAGCATGCGCCGGCGCTCCGCGAACGGCCGCTCGAGGAGCGACTCGTCATCGAGCGCCAGGATGTCGAACGCGACGTAGGTGGCCGGCGTCTTCTCCGCCAGCATGGCGACCCGCGACGCCGCCGGGTGGATCCGCTCCTGGAGCGCCTCGAAGTTCTCGCCGCCGCCGGCCGTGCGGATGACGAGCTCGCCGTCGAGCACGTAGCGGCCCTTGGGGAACCGGAGCTCGGGGAAGTAGCGGTTGAGCGGCTTGCCGTTCCGGGACTGGACGTGGACGTCCTCGCCGTCGACGAATGCGATCGCCCGGAACCCGTCCCACTTCGGCTCGTAGAGCCAGCCTTCGCCCTCGGGTAGCTCCGCCCCCGGCCGCGCGAGCTGCGGCAGGACCGGGGGCGAGAGCGGAAGCGGCATCGGCCGCGAGTCTAGATCAAACTACCGGCGCGACTGCATGAAGAGCAGCGCCAGCTGCCAGATCGCGACCAGCGCGCCGACCACGTAGGTCAGGGCGGCCGCGGTCAGCACCTTGCGGGCGGCCGGCACCTGCTGCTGGCTGATGACGCCCTGGTTCGTGAGCATCGCCATGGCCTTGCGGCTGGCGCCGAACTCGACCGGGAGCGTCACGACCTGGAACAGCACGATCGCGGCGAAGAGCGCGACGCCGACGAGCGCGAGGCTCGTGGCCTGCATGAAGATCCCGATCAGGAAGATCGGGAACCAGGCCTGTGATGCGAATCCGGTGGCGGGCACCAGCGAGCCCCGCAGCCGGAACCCCGCCTCGTGGCGGGCGTCCTGGAAGGCATGACCCGTCTCGTGGGCGGCCACGGCCACCGCGGCGACCGAGTTGGAGCCGCCGACCGGGGCCGACAGGCGCATCGTCTTCGAGCGCGGGTCGTAGTGGTCGCTGAGCTGCCCGGCGATCCCCTCGACGGACACGTTCTGGAGGCCGCCGGAGTCGAGCATCTGGCGGCTCACCTGCGCACCGGTGAGGCCGGACGCCGCCTGAATCTTCGAGCCCTCGGCGAACGCCCGCTTCACCCACGCCTGCGCGGCGAGGCCCAGGATCAGCGGCGGAACGGCAAACAGGATGTAGAAGAACATGGGTGCCCCTCCTTCGGGGCGGGGTTGGGATACATGAAGACTACGTGAACGCTGGGCCCCCGGATGGCCCGCACACACGCGCCGCTAATCTTTTGAGCGTGCAACTGTCAGACCAGGTGCGAGGGCTTCTCGAAGAGGCGTTTCCGGGCGGCGAGGTGGAGGTATGGCCCTTCTCGGGAGACGACCACCTCTCGACGCGGATCCGCTCCGAGCGGTTCTCCGGGCTCTCGCTGATCGACCAGCACAAGCTGGTGTACGCGCCCGTCCAGCACCTGCTCGACGACGGTTCCATCCACGCACTGCAGATCAAAACGGAGGCAGCACCATGATCGTGACAGACGAGCAGATCCGCACCGAGATCACGAAGGCCATCAACGAGAACCACGTGATGCTCTTCATGAAGGGCACGCCTGACTTCCCCCGCTGCGGCTTTTCGGCTCGCACGGTGCAGGCGCTCCAGCTGGCCGGCGCCGAGTTCGCGGCCATCGACATCCTGCCCGACCCGCGAATCCGCGAGCAGCTCTCGGCCCACTCCGGCTGGCCCACGATTCCGCAGCTCTTCATCGACGGCGAGCTCGTCGGCGGCTCCGACATCGTCTCCGAGCTCTACGAGACGGGCGAGCTGGGGCGAATGGTGGCGCCGGCTGCCTGACCGGGCCGCCGTCGTAGGGGCGGGGGTCATCGGCCTCTCGGCCGCGCGTGCCCTCGCGCAGGACGGCTTCGACGTCACGGTCTACGAGCGCGACCGGATCGGGTCGACGCAGGGCTCGTCGCGCGGCCGGTCGCGCATCTTCCGGCGTACGTACCGCCACGCCGACTACATCCGGCTGGCCGTGCGCGCCAACGAGGAGTGGCGCCGGCTCGACCCGTGCCCGCTGCGCGAGAACGGCCTTCTGGAGTACGGCCAGGGCGTCGAGCTCCACGCCGCCGCCTTCGACGAGGTCGGCCAGCCCTACGAGTGGCTCGAGCCGGCCGATGCCGAGCGCCGGTTCCCGGAGGCCCGCTTTCCGGAGCCCGTGCTCTGGGACGCACAGGCCGGAGCCGTCATGGCCGACGAGGCGCTCGCCACCCTGGCGCGCGGGCTCGACGTGTGCGAGGGCACGGTGGTCGCCGATCCGCGCGAGCTCGAGGCCGACGTCATCGTCGCCGCCCCCGGGTCGTGGCTCGGCGCGATGTTCGATCTGCCGCTCCAGCCGCAGATCGAGCAGGTCACCTACTTCGCGGGCGCGCCGGACGACCGCCCGAGCGTGATCGACCACGGCGGGCCCGACAGGCGCCTCTACTACGGCCTCGTCACCCCCGGCGTCGGCTACAAGGTCGCCGAGGACGCCGCCCGGCCCGGCTACTGGGACCCCGACCGGCCCGACCGGCCTGTCGACCGGGAGCTCGAGGCGCGCCTGGCCGAGCACGTGAGGCGCATGTTCCCGGGCTTCGACCCGCGACCGGTGCACTCGGAGGCCTGCCTGTACACCATGTCGCCCGACGGCGACTTCGTCCTCGATAGGATCGACGGTGTGATCGTCTGCGGCGGCTGCAGCGGCCATGCCTTCAAGTTCGGCCCCCTGCTGGGGAGGCTCATCGCCGACCTGGCCCAGGGCCGGCCGCTGCCGCCTGAGGCCGAGCGCTTCCGGGCGTCCAGGCTGGCGCCCGCGTGAGCCTCGCGATCGCCGAGCAGGTCCGCGGGCGCGAGCGGACTGCGGCAGAGGTGCTCGACGAGCATCTCGAGAAGCTCGCCGCCGACGACCTGGGTGCCGTGTGGCGGATCACCGAGGAGCGCGCCCGGCGCGAGGCTGAGGCGGTCGACCGGGCAGTCGCCGAGGGCCGCGACCCCGGCCCGCTCGCGGGCGTCCCGGTGGGCTGGAAGGACCTCATCGACACCGGCGGCATCGTCACCACCTATGGGAGCGCGCTCTTCCGCGACCATGTCCCCGAGCGCGACGCCGACGTCGTGGCGCGGTTCGCCGCCGCCGGCGCAGTGTGCGTCGCGAAGCTCGCCACCCATGAGCTCGCGTGGGGCACGACCAATCAGAACCCGCACTACGGCTCGTGCAGGAACCCGCACGACCCGACGCGCGTCCCCGGCGGGTCGAGCGGCGGCTCCGGCGCCGCCCTGGCCGCCGGGCTCGTCGCGGCCGCGCCCGGCACCGACACGGGCGGATCGATCCGCTGCCCCGCCTCGTGCTGCGGGATCGTCGGGCTGAAGCCCACGTTCGGGCGGGTCAGCCTGGCCGGGATCCGGATGCTCTGCCCGACGCTCGACCACTGCGGGCCGATGGCGCGCACGGTGGCGGAGTGCGCCCTCCAGCTCGAGGTGCTGGCCGGCGAGTCGCCCCGCGACCCGCGGACGCCGCCCGTGCCCATCGAGCGGTGGCGGGCGTCGGTCGAGCGCGGCGTGGCCGGGCTCACGGTGGGGGTCGCCGAGCGCTACTTCTTCGAGCACACCGCGCCCGACATCGCCGCCCAGGCGCGGCGCGGCATCGAGGCGCTGCGCGAAGCCGGCGCGCGGATCGTCGAGGTCGACATGCAGTGGCCGACGGCGCTCGGCATCGCCGACCCGTTCACGCCCGAGGAGGCGGCCACGCTCTGGGAGTTCTGGCCCGAGCACCGCGGCGACTTCGGACCGGACGTTGTCCGCGACCTCACGGCGGCCGAGCCGATGCTCGCGGTCGACTCAGCGATCACCTCGCAGAACCGGCTCGAGTACCGCGCCCGGATGCACGAGGCGCTCGTCGCCGCAGGCGTCGACCTCGTCGCCACCCCGGCCCAGGCCTTCACGCCGCCGAAGATCGGCGTCACCGAGGTGCCGTTCGCCGGGGAGCCGGCGTTCGACGTCACGTTTGCGATGTGCGGCCTGACCCAGATCTTCAACATCCTGGGCTGGCCGGCGATCAGCGTCCCGAGCGGCCGTGACGACGCAGGGATGCCGGTGGGGCTCCAGCTCGCCTCGCTCCCCTGGCAGGAGAGCTACTGCCTGGCGGCCGCCGCCGTCGTCGAGGCCGCCTCGATCTGACACGGCCCGCCGCGGTACACGGTCAGCTCGCGCGCGGCCGGGTCGGCGACGATCGTGGCGAGGGTCGTCCAGCGGTCGCCGAGGCCGTCGCCGGGGTTGGGATGGCAGCACATCGCGCCCGGCCCGCCCCGGTGTGAGGCCATCGCCGCCAGCACCGCCGCCGGCGTCACCTCGCCGGGCCGCATGGCGGCCATCCGCCGCTTGGCCAGGTCGAGCCGCAGGATCGTGCCCGGGCCGTCGCGGAGGCCCGTGTCGCCGGCGCGGCCCGGCTGCTCGAGGAAGTGGTTCGTGTGGAGGAGGACGCCGCGGTCGTCCGCGGTGACGAAGCCCGGCCCGGCGGGTGAGACCTCGACGGTGCACACGGCACCCCCGTCCTCGTCGGTCACGATGGTGATCGCGCTCGAAGCCGACACGTCGGCGGCGGCGATCGTCTCGAGCGCGGCGACGGCGCCGTCGGCCCGGTCGAGCACCGCCCGGCACAGCACGTGGATCGGGATGCCGACCGGCGGGCCGTCGTCGCGGTGGCCCAGGATGTTGAGCAGCACCGCGACGCCGCGGTCGTTCATGCCGATCTTGCCGACGATGCCGGCCTCGGTCATGGTCTCGACGCGGCGGCCGTCCGGGTGCTCGATCGTCCACACGATCCAGCCGTCGGAGAGCTCGTTGTGCCAGTCCCACGTCTGGATGCCGAGCGCCGAGCCCGAGGCCGTCATCGATCCGAGGCACGCGATGGTCGAGCACTCGCCCGCCGCCGCGGCCAGGATCTCGGTGCGGGCGTTCAGGGCGGCCAGCGTCTCGACCGGCAGCCCGGCGCCGGCCGCGATGCCCTCGATCTCGGTGCCGAGCTCCGGCGCGAACTCCCCGATGCGGGTCAGTGCCTGAGCACCGAGCGCTGCGACGTCGGAGTCGCCGAGCCCGTTCAGCGCGAAGAGCCGGGAGTAGACACCGGTCGAGTGCACGATCCGGTCGCGCTGGGCGGCTCCGAGGCCGCGGCCGCGATCGCCCGGCGTCGGCTCTGCCGAGAAGTGCCGATGAAGCGTCACAGGGGCAGCATATTCTTGCCCGATGCGTGCGATCGTCGGAGTCGACGTTGGCGGCACGTTCACCGACGTCGCGCTCGTGGCCGGCGGCCGGCTCGTGACCGCCAAGGTGCCGACCACGCCGGACAACCAGTCCCGCGGGGTCGTCGAGGGCGTCGCCCTCGCGCTCGAGCGCGCCGGGCTCCAGGCGGCGGACGTCGTCCGGCTCGGCCACGGCACCACGGTTGCGACGAACGCGCTCCTCGAACGGCGCGGCGTGCGCGCGGCGCTGGTCGCAACCGAGGGCTTCGCCGACCTCCTGAGCCTCGCCCGCCAGACCCGGCCGCACCTGTACCGGCTCGATGTCGCGCCTCCCCGGCCGCTCGCGCAGGTCACGGCCGAGGTGGACGAGCGCACCGGTCCCGACGGCGTCCTGCGGCGGCTCCGGCCCGAGTCGGTCGACCGGGCGGCGCGGCGCCTGCGCCGGGCAGGCGTCGAGGCCGTGGCCGTGTGCCTGCTTCACTCCTACGCCCACCCCGGGCACGAGCGCGAGACGGCCCGGCGGCTGCGGCGCGCGCTGCCCGGCGTCCACGTGGTTGCGTCGGTCGACGTCGCGCCCGAGTTTCGTGAGTACGAGCGGGCGTCGACGGCGATCGCGGACGCCTACCTCGGCCCGGTCGCGGGGCGCTACCTGGAGCGGCTGGGGCGGTCGGCGGAGGAGCGCGGCCTGCCCGAGCCCGACGTGATGCAGTCGAGCGGGGGAGTGTGCCCGTTGCCCGAGGCAGCCGCGCACCCAGTGCGGCTCCTGCTGTCGGGCCCGGCGGGCGGAGTGGCCGCTGTGAAGGCGCTCGGGACGGGCGACGCCGTGAGCTTCGACATGGGCGGGACGTCGACCGACGTGTGCCTGATCCGCGACGGCGAGGCCGGCATCTCGGCGCAGCGGGCCGTCGCGGGGCTGCCGCTGCGAGTGCCGCACGTCGACATCCACACGGTCGGCGCGGGCGGCGGCTCGATTGCCTGGCTCGACCCGGGCGGGGCGCTTCGGGTGGGGCCGCACAGCGCCGGGGCCGAGCCGGGGCCTGCCGCCTACGGGCGCGGCGGCACGCTCCCGACCGTGACCGACGCGAACGTCGTCCTGGGGCGGCTCGATCCGAAGGTGCCGCTGGCCGCCGGCCTGCGGCTCGATGCCCGGGCGGCGGCGGTCGCGGTGCGCAAGGTGGCGGGCCCGTTCCGGTCGCTTCGAGCCGCGGCGGCGGGCATCGTCGCCGTCGCGAACGAGGAGATGGTGCGCGCGATCCGGGTGGTGAGCGTCGAGCAGGGCCACGACCCGCGCGGGCTCGAGCTGGTGGCGTTCGGGGGCGCCGGCCCGCTCCACGCCTGCGATGTGGCCGATCTGCTGGGCATGCGGGCGGTCGTGGTTCCGGCGGCCGGCGGCGTCCTCTCGGCGCTCGGGATCGCCGCGGGCGAGCGACGCACCGATCGGGTCGAGAGCGTCATGCGGCCGCTCGCCGAGTGGCGCCCGGGACGGCTGCGCGGCGAGGCTCGGGCCGAGCTTCGCTATCGCGGTCAGGCGCACGAGCTCTCGGTGCCCGTGGCGCCGCGGGCCAGCCTCGCGGAGCGGTTCCACGCCCGCCACCGCGAGCGGTACGGGTTCGACGAGCCGGACGGCGAGATCGAGGCGGTGAGCGTGCGAGTCACCACCATCGAGGCGGGCCCCGAGCTGGAGCTTCCGCGGGTCAAGCGGACGCCGCCCGTGCGGGGGCCGGCGTCGGTGCCGCTCGACGGGGCGACGCTGTGGGTCGGCGCGGGGTGGATGGCCCGGAGGCGGCCGGACGACGGCTCATGGAGGCTCACGCGCTGATGGATCCCGCCGGCCTCCAGGTGCTCGCGGCGGCGCTCCGCGGCGTGGCCGAGGAGATGGGCGCGGCGCTCGTCCGCTCGGCCCACTCGGCCAACATCAAGGAGCGGCGCGACTGCTCGACGGCCCTGTTCGACCCGGGCGGACGGATGATCGCCCAGGCCGAGCACCTGCCCGTGCACCTCGGCGCGATGCCCGACGCGGTCGCCGCGGTGCTCGCTCGCGGCGCCGCTCTGGGCGAGGTGTGGGCAATCAACGACCCCTACACCGGCGGCACGCACCTGCCCGACATCACGCTCGTCGCGGTCGTCGGCGACCTCGGGATCGTGTGCTCCCGTGCCCACCACGCCGACGTGGGCGGGATGCAGCCCGCCTCGATGCCGGCGGGTGCGACCGAGCTTCTCCAGGAGGGCGTCGTCATCCCGCCCGTCCGGCTCACCGCAGAGGTGCGTGACCTGCTCGTCGCCAACATGCGAAAGCCGGCCGAGCGGCTGGCCGACCTGCGGGCGCAGGAGGCGTGCATGGCGGTCGGCGCGGACCGCCTGCGCCAGCTGGCGGAGCGGTTCGGGAAGCGGACGCTGATGGGCGGGATGGCCGAGCTCCACGACTACAGCGAGCGGCGGATCCGGGCCGGGATCCGGCGGATTCCTGACGGCGTCTACGAGGCCGAAGATGCGATGGAGGGCGACGGCATCCATGTTCGCGACGTACCGATCCGAGTGCGGGTGACGGTGCGCGGCGAGAGCATCCGGGCCGACTTCACGGGCACCGCCGAGCAGCAGCGCGGGAACGTCAACTGCCCGATCGCGGTCACGCGCTCGGCGGTCTACTTCTGCGTGCGGTCTGTCTGCGACCCCGACATCCCCGCCTCCGGGGGCGCCTTCGTCCCGGTCGAGGTGGTCGCGCCGGAGGGGTGTCTCGTGCACGCGCGGCCGCCCGCAGCCGTCGTCGGCGGGAACACCGAGACGTCGAGCCGCATCGTGGACGTCGTCATGTCGGCGCTCGGCCGAGCGGTTCCCGTGCCCGCGCACG
Source organism: Gaiellales bacterium (assembly GCA_036258075.1). Taxonomy (GTDB): domain Bacteria; phylum Actinomycetota; class Thermoleophilia; order Gaiellales; family JAICJC01; genus JAICJC01. Next base: position 11,203 of record DATAEI010000064.1, on the reverse strand, counting down.
GCCAGGGCACGATGAACAACGTGACGTTCGGCACGCCCGGGTTCAGCTACTACGAGACGCTCGGCGGCGGCCAGGGCGGAGGGCCGGCCGGGCCGGGGCCGAGCGCCGTCCACGTCGCGATGTCGAACACGCTGAACACACCGATCGAGGCGCTCGAGCGCGAGTATCCGCTGCGGATCGAGCGCTACGCCCTTCGCCCGCGGACGGGCGGTGGCGGCCGTCATCCCGGCGGCGACGGCGTCGTGCGCGTCTACCGGGTGCTGGCCGACTGCCGGCTCGGCCTCATGACGGAGCGCCGCCGCCACGGCCCGCGCGGCGCGGCCGGTGGGGAGGACGGCAAGCCGGGTCAGAACCGCCTGAACGGCCGCCGCCTCCCCGCGAAGTGCAGCCTCGACCTGAAGGCGGGCGACGTCGTGGAGATCCGCACCCCGGGCGGCGGCGGCTGGGGCTGAAAAGCACGGGGTCAGACCCCAATTTTTCAGGGCCGGCGCAACAACGGGGTCAGACCCCGATGTTGCGCCGGTACACTCGAAGCCATGTCGACGGTGGCGCCGCCCGCTCGAAAGCAGAAGCCGCGCCAGTCGGGGCCGGGGTCCGGGGCCGGCCGGCCGTGGCTCGTCATCGTGAAGAACGACGACCACAACACGTTCGACGGCGTCGCGTTCGCCCTGGCGCGCACCCTGCCCAACGTCAGCTTCGACCGCGGCATGGAGATGGCAAACCGCATCCACACGAGCGGCAGGGCGGTCGTCTGGACCGGTGAGCGGGAGCGGGCCGAGCTCTACTGGGAGCAGCTCGCCGGCTTCGGCCTCACGATGGCGCCGCTCTCGCCGGCGGCCTGAGCCGGTGGCCGCGGTCGACCCCTGGCAGCTCCAGGCCGACCCCGAGTGGGCGCTCGCCGTCGTCGTCGCCGCGGCCGACTACGTCGTGGTCGTTCGCACGTTCGGCCGCCGCGGCGACCCGACACCGGCGTGGCGGCGTGCCTGCTTTGCCGCCGGCCTCGCGCTGATCGCGGTCGGCCTCCTCTCGCCGCTCGAGCACATCGCCCTGACGTCGCTCCTCTCCGCCCACCTGCTCCAGAACGTGATGCTCGCCGACTGGGCGCCGCCGCTCCTCGTGCTCGGCCTCACGCCGGCGATGATGCGGGCCGCCGAGCGGCGCGCATGGGTGCGGGCCGTCACCGCTCCGCCGGTCGCGCTGACCGTCTGGCTCGCCGCCTGGTACGTCCTGCACCTTCCTCCGGTCTACGGCTACGCGCTCGAGCACCGCTGGGCGCTCGGGCTCGAGCACCTCGCGTTCCTCGGCTCCGGCCTCGCCTTCTGGTGGGCGGTCATCTCGCCGGGCCGGATGCGCGCGCAGGCGCGGCTCTTCTTCCTCTTCGGCGCGTTCATCGCCGCGGCGCCCGTCGCGTTCCTGCTCGCGTTCACGCAGCCGCTCTACGACTTCTACGAGCGGGCGCCGAGGCTGTGGGGCCTCTCGCCGCTCGAGGACCAGCAGATCGGCGCGATCGCGATGGCGGTCGAGCAGGCGGCCATCCTGTTCGCGGCCTGCTCGATCGCCTTCATGCAGTGGCTGGACGAGGACGAGACCCCGCGGCGGCCGGTAGGCTTCCCGACATGACCACCATCCGCGCCGCCTGCGTGCAGTTCTCGGCCCGGGCCGACAAGTCCGAGAACGTGGCGCAGATGGCGCCGCTCGTGGCAGAGGCCGCCGGGCGCGGCGCCGACGTGGTGCTCCTGCCCGAGAAGTGGAACGCGTGGATGGACGGGGAGCGCCTCCGCCCGCTGGCGGAGCGGCTCGACGGCGGCGAGACGGTCGACGCCATGGCCGGCTGGGCGCGCGAGCACAACGTCAACCTCATCGGCGGCTCGATCGCGATCATGGGCGACGACGACGCCGTCCAGAACGTCTCGATCGTCTTCGACCGAACCGGCGAGCGCGTCGCGGCCTACACCAAGATCCACCTCTTCGACGTCGACGTCGGCGGGTTCAGCTACCGCGAGTCCGACGGGACGGCGCCGGGCTCGGAGGTCGTCACGGCCGAGCTCGACGGCGTCACGTTCGGGCTCACCGTCTGCTACGACCTGCGATTTCCCGAGCTCTACCGCTCGCTGGCGCTCGACCGCGGCGCGCGGATCCTGACGGTGCCGTCCAACTTCACGCTGCACACCGGGATGGCGCACTGGGAGGTGCTCCTGCGCGCGCGGGCGATCGAGAACCAGGCGTTCGTGCTCGCCACGGGCCAGCACGGGACGCCCGGCGGGCTCGACAAGCCGAGCTACGGCCACTCGATGATCATCGACCCGTGGGGGACGGTGCTGGCGCAGGCGCCGGAGGGCGACGGCGTCATCGTGGCCGACCTCGACCTGGCCGCGCAGGCTCGGATCCGGGAGCGGCTGCCGGCGCTTCTCCACATCCGACCCGATCTTTACCGAAGCCCAGACGCCGCTCACACATAACGCTAACGAGCGTTCGAGATACTCGCCGGCATGGACCCCATGACGGCCCACGCCTCCGAGAGCGGGCTCCTGCTCGTGGCCATGATGCGGCTCGCCGGCTGGCAGGTGCGCATCCAGGCGGGCGGCACCCGGGCGGTCGCCGTCCGGGGCGCGCAGCGGGTCACCGCGACCGGGTCGAGCGTCCCCGAGGTCATCCTGGGCGTCTTCCAGAAGTCGGTGCGCGCCGGGCGGGCACTCCGCCGCTGACCTGAAAAATTGGGGTCCTGACCCCGGTTTTTCAGGCGCTACGCGGCTGGGGCGCTCGGGTCGGGGATGGCGCCCTGGCGGATGAAGAACCTGCGCACCGCGTCGAAGTAGACCTTCGGCTGCTCGACGAACGTCATGTGCGCCGCCTTCTCGACGACCACGAGCTCCGAGCCCTCCACCTCGCGGTGGATCTCCTCGGAGCGCTCGACCGTGCACACGCGGTCTCCGCGACCCGTGATGACGAGCATCGGCTTCGAGATCCAGCGCAGATGGTCGAGCCACTCGAAGTTGCCGTAGCCGTTCGCCGCGAAGTGGGCCAGCACCTCGGGCGCGTAGACCGTGTCGTCGGACTGCATGTAGCGGCTGTACGCGTCGCCCAGCTCCCAGAAGTGAAACGGCATCTGCGCCGCCGAGACCTCGCGGGCCTGCTCGACCGTCTTCAGGTGCGGCTCGTCGTCCCATGACTTTCGGATCTGGTCGCGCAGGTAGGCCGGCTCGAAGCTGTCGATCGAGCGCTCGACGTCGGCCATGAGCGCCGAGGTGGACGCCGCGCCGGAGGAGATGACGTACTGGTCGGCGGTGCCGCGCTCGAGCGCGTGCGAGAGCGCGATGAACGCCCCGAACGAGTGCCCGAGGACGCCGTAGGCGTCGAGGTCGAGCGCCCGCGCGAGGCGGTCGATGTCGTGGGCGAAGACCTGGAGCGTGAGGGAGGCCGGGTCGACCCGCGGCGAGCCGCCCTGGCCGCGCTCGTCGACGTAGATCAGCCGGAAGCCCATGTCGGCGAGTGGATCGAGCCACGGCCGGAACTCGTGGTGGTCGAGGCCGGGGCCGCCGTGCAGCAGCATGAGCGGGTAGCTCTTCGGCGACCCCAGCTCCACGATGTTGAGCACGCCGCCGTCCTCGAGCTCGACGAGGCGCGCGTCGCCCGGCAGGTCAGCCATTCATCTTCCGGTACCCGAGCGCGTGCTCTGCCTGCAGCATCTTGTGGATCTGCGTCGTGCCCTCGTAGATGATCGGGGCGCGGGCGTTTCGGAAGTACCGCTCGACCGGGTACTCGGCCGAGTAGCCGTAGGCGCCGTGCACCTGGATCGCCAGGTGGGCGGCCTTGAAGGCCGACTCGGTGGCGTGCCACTTGGCGAGCGACGTCTCGCGCGTGTTGCGGACGCCCTTGTCCTTGGCGTGCGCGGCCTGCATGACGAGGAGCCGCGACGTCTCGTAGCCCAGCACCATGTCGGCGATCATGTCCTGCACGAACTGGTGCTTGCCGATCGGCTGGCCGAACGTCGCGCGCTCGTTCGCGTACTTGACCGACGCCTCGAGGCACGCCCGGATGACGCCGACCGCGCCGGCGGCGACGGTGAACCGGCCCTGGTCGAGCGAGTGCATCGCGACCTTGAAGCCGTCGCCCTCGGCGCCGACCAGGTTCTCGGCGGGCACCTGGACGTTCGAGAAGAAGAGCTCGCCGGTCGAGCCGGCCCAGATGCCGAGCTTGTTCGGGATCCGGCGGGCCTCGACCCCCTCCCACTCGCGCTCGACGACGAAGGCCGAGATGCCCCTGTGCCCGGCCGAGGGGTCGGTCTTGGCGAAGACCAGCGCGTAGTCCGCCTCGGTCGCGTAGGAGATCCAGTTCTTCTGGCCGTTCAGCAGGTAGGTGCCGTCGTCCTGGCGCACCGCGTTGGTGAGCATCGCGGCCACGTCCGAGCCGGCGGCCGGCTCGGTCAGCCCGAAGCAGCCGAGCTTCTCGCCGCGCGCCATCGGCGCGAGGTACTTGGCGTGCTGCTCGTCCGTGCCGAAGCGAAGGAGCGAGAGCGAGTTCAGGCCGACGTGCACCGAGATCAGCGTGCGGAAGGCCGACTCGCCCCGCTCGATCTCCTCGCAGATCAGGGCCTCGCAGACGTAGTCGAGCCCGGCTCCGCCGTGCTCCGGCGGGATCGGCGCGCCCAGGAGGCCCAGCTCGGCCATCCCCTCGATGATCCCCATGTCGAGGTGATGGTTGATGTCGTTCTCCTGCGCGACCGGCAGGATGCGCCGGTCGACGAACTCACGCACGGTCTCCTGGATCGAGCGTTGCTCGTCGTTCAGATCGAGATCCACGGTTCTCCTCGCCCCCCTCTCGGCGGGGATCCTAACCGGAGCGGGGCACGCGCGGCTTCGCTGCGTACATGGCCCGGTCGGCCGCGCGGAAGAGCGGCCGCGGATCGTCGCCGTCGCGTGGGCAGACGGCCACGCCGAAGCCGGCCGCCAGCTGCTCGTTGCGGCCGGCGAACGCCGCCGACATGGCCTCGGCCACGCGCTCGACCGCCGCGCGGGCCTCGTCCTCGTCGGTCTCGGGGAGGATCAATGCGAACTCGTCGCCGCCGATGCGGAACGCGGCGTCGGCCGTGCGGAGCGCGCTCTGGAGGACGCCGCCCACGACCTCGAGCGCCTCGTCGCCGGCCGCGTGCCCGTTGCGGTCGTTCAGGGCCTTGAAGCCGTTCAGGTCGCAGAGGACGAGGGCCATCGGGTGGTCGTAGCGCACCGACCGCGCCACCTCCTGCTCGAGCCGCTCGTTGAACGCCCGCCGGTTGAAGAGCCGCGTGAGCGGATCGTGCTCGGCCAGAAACTGCATCTGCTCGTACTGCGCGGCCGTGTCGAGCGCCGTCGTGGCCTGGTTTGCGAACACGCGCAGCGCCTGGAGCTTGCGCTCCGACGGCACCAGCCGGTCGACCGGGTCGTCGGCCCAGATCGCGCCCATCAGCTCGCCGGTGCGGCTCCACAGCGGCACGATCAGCCAGTGGTTTCGCCAGGCCAGCTGCCCGCGCCCGCTCAGCACCGACTGGTAGGTGTGGTGCTCGGGCGCCACCCGCTCGAGGCCCTGCTCGTGGTCGAGCAGGTAGCAGCCCTCGACCTCGAACTCGGCATCGAGCAGCCGCTCGATCTGGGCGAAGGTCATCGCGGTGTTCACGGCCTCGTCGTCGATGTCCCATCCGTGCGCCGCCCGCGTGCGGAAGACGCCGGTGTCGGGATCCGGCAGGTCGATGCACACGTTCTCGAACCCGAGGGCGGTGTGGATGCCGTCGCAGACCGACCGCAGGATCTCGTCGATCGAGAAGGTCTCGGTGAGGCGCGACGACACCTGGAGCAGCTGCTCGAGCGCCGACCGGTGGCGCGCCGCCTGCTCGGCCTCCTGCGTGCTCTGGACCGCGATCGCCGCGTGGTCGGCCATCGCGACGAGCACGTCGAGCTCCTCGTCGGTGGGGATCCGGCCGCTGGCGGGCTCGTCGACCGACAGGATGCCGACCAGGTGGCCGTCGGGGTGCCGCAGCGGCACGAAGAGCGCGTCGAGCGGGTGCCAGTCGTCGGGGCCCGCACCCGTCTCGAGCGACGGCACGTACGAGCCCGGCGCGTGCGTCTCCCAGTCGAAGGCGCCATGCGGGACGTGGTAGGCGCCCCGGCGGGCGAAGCGCTCGTCGAGCAGCGGCTCCCACACCTCGCGCCGGCGGGCGTCGCCCATCAGGCCCTCCACGGCCTCCGGGCTCCCGTGCACGGTGGTCACCTCGAAGTCGTCCCAGGCCGGCCGGTGCAGGTGCACGGCGACGGTGGCGAAGCCGAGCGACTCCGAGATCGACTTTGCGATCGAGGCCAGGAGGCCCCCCAGCTCCTCCTCCGAGCGCACGACGCGCGTGACCTCGAGGAACCCGCGCAGGCGGGAGAGTGCTTCGGGATCGTGAGGGCTCATTGCCGGCGTCCTCGAATCATGCAACGAAATGGATGTGTGCGCCCGTGCGCTTGGCCTCGTACATCGCAGCGTCGGCTCCCCGCAGCAGCTGCTCGGCATCGGCAAGTCCGTCCTCGGCGACGATGACGCCGAAGCTGGCCCGAAGCGGCGTGCCCGACCGGTCGCCGGCCACCTGGAGGTCCTCGGCGATGCGCTCGAGCACGGCGCGGGCCTCCTCGGCCGAGGTCTCGGGCAGGATCAGGGCGAACTCGTCGCCGCCGATCCGATAGGCGGTGTCGGCCGCGCGCAGCCCGGCGCGCAGCACCAGGCCCAGCTGCTCGAGCGCCGCGTCGCCGGCGAGGTGGCCCTGGCGGTCGTTCACGAGCTTGAACCCGTCGACGTCGAGCACCACCAGCGTGAACGGGCGGCCGTAGCGGATCGCCCGCGTCATCTCCATCTCGAGCCGGACCGCGAACGCGTGCCGGTTGTAGAGCCGGGTGAGCGGGTCGTGCTCGGCCAGGAACCGCACCTCCTCGAACCGTTTGGCGGCCTCGAGTGCGGCCGTCGCCTGGTTGGCGAAGACGCGCAGGGCCTGCATGAGCTGCCGCGACGGCACGAGCCGGTCATCCGGGTCCTCGGCCCAGACCACCGCGATCACCTTGCCCTCGCGGTCGATGAGCGGCACGACCAGCCAGTGCCGGTCCCACGCCCACGGCCCGCGGCCGTTCATCACCGAGCGGTACATGCGATGGCCGGCCGGCAGGCGCGACATCGCCTGCTCGTGCGAGAGCAGGAAGCAGCCCTCGATCTCGAACGGCGGGTCGAGGAGCGGCGCCAGCTCCCACATCGAGAGCGGGGCGTTCTGGCCCAGCTCGTCGAGCGACCAGCCGCTGGCCGCCCGGGTGACGAAGACGTTCGTGCCCGCCTCGGCCAGCTGGATCGCCACCTTGTGGAATCCCAGCGCGTGCGAGATGCCGTTGCAGGTGGCCTGGAGGATGGCGTCGACCGACGTCGTCTCGGCCAGCTGCGAGGACACCTGGAGCAGCTCGCGCAGCGCCACGCGGTGGTGGGCCGCGGCCGCCTCCTCCTGGAAGCTCTGGAGCGCGAGCGCGACGTGGTCGGCGACGGCCACGAGCACCTCGAGCTCCTCGTGGGACGGCCGCACCCCGGTGAACGGCTCGCCCACGGAGAGGATGCCGAGCATGTGGCCGTCGGAGTGCCGCATCGGCACGAAGAGCTCGTCGTCGGGATGCCACGCGTTCGGGTCGGCGCTCGGCTCCCACGCCGGCACATAGCGGCGGCCGATGTCGCCCTCCCAGTCGAAGGCGCCGTGCGGGATGAGGTAGGCGCCGCCCCGCCGGAAGCGCTCGTCGAGAAGCGGCTCCCACGCGTCCCAGTCGAGGGTGTCGCCGAGCAGCGTGCGGCGGGCGTCGTCGGAGCCGTGCACGGTCGTCACCCGGAAGTCGTTCCAGGCCGGCCGGTAGAGGTTGATGACGACGGTGTTGAACCCGAGCGAGGTCGCGATCGAGGCCGCGATGGCCTCGAGCAGGGCGGACTGCTCGGTCTCGGCTCGGACGAGCCGGGTGACTTCGAGAAGGCCGCGAAGGCGGTCGATGGTCGACGGGTTCTCGGGCATGGTGCGACGCGGGAACGGCCAGGCTGGAGCCGGGGTCGAGGGCCGTCCTCTAGGTTTGTCGGGACAATGCGGGAATTGGTTAAGCGGAAATCGGTGTGTATTGCAATATTGGCAGCAACTGCCAGTGCATGTGGACAGGCGAGCGAGCCTCCCGTCGGCATCCCGGCCCGGGCCACGTCGCTCGCCATCGCCCCCGACTACGCCGGCACCATCTGGGCCGCCGCCGGGCCGCACGTGTACCGCTCGAAGGACGGAGGCCACACCTGGCGCGGGATGGCGCACACCGACGGGGTCGGTGTCGCCTTCCTCGAGAAGGAGGTCGTCCTGGTCGACGGCGCGCACGTCGGCGTCGGCGGATTCGGCGCGAGCCGCCTGGCCGAGCGCCCGGACGGTCGCTCGATCGTGGCCGTCGCCTCGCCGTACTACCGCACCAACCGGCTCTACGGGCTCGACGGGCAGGGGCGGCTGTGGCTGTCGGTGCGCCGCGGCCGCCACTGGGTGCGGCTGCGCGCGGCGGGCCTGCCGGCCGGGTGCACGGCCGTGTCGGCGGTGCGCGGCGACCCGCTCGCCGCAGACAGCGTGTACGTCGGCTGCGGGCCGCAGGGCGTCTGGAGGTCGACCGACTTCGGTGCGTCGTTCCGGCGGCTCGCCGCCGCTCCCGACGCCACCGGCCTCGCCACGACCACGGACGACCACGAGCGCCTCCTGGCCGCGGCCCCCGACGGTCTCTACCTGTCGACGAACGCCGGCCGCAGCTTCCGCCGGGTCGCCCGCGTGACGGACGTCTCGGCCGTCGCCTTCGACCTGCGCAACTACCTCGTCGCGTACGCCGCCGCGGGAACCACGCTCCTGCGCTCGGCCGACGGCGGCGTCACGTGGCAGCTCCCCGGCTGACCGCGTCGTGCAGCCAGCCCGGGACGCGCACCGGCCGCATCGAGGCCCGGTCGACGCACGCGTGGCGGGTGTGGCCGCGGCAGACCAGCGCGTCGTTGCGCGTGATCTCGTAGGAGAACGTGAACGTGGCACCGCGGACCTCCGTGCACGCGCACTCGACGGCGAACTCGTCGTCGAACCGCAGCGCGCGCAGGTATTCGGCGTGCGCCTCGACCACGACCATGTCCATCCCGCCGGCGTGGACGTCGGCGTAGCTGTGGCCCAGCTCGCGGAGGTACTCGACCCTCCCGACCTCGAACCAGGAGAGGTAGCCGGCGTTGTTGGCGACGCCCATCGCGTCGGTCTCGCCGAAGCGGACTCGCAGATGGACGACGGTGCGGCGGGCGCCGGCGGGAATCACCCCCGCGAGGGTACTGGAAACGCGTCCGATGCCGCTGGTACATTGAGCTCATGGATGATCGGAAGAGCATCATGGACCGCATCACCGGCGCCACCGAGGAGACGGTTGCGCGAGTGCAGCAGGAGATGTCACAGAACACCGTCGTGACTGCCACCAAGGAGCGGGCCACGGCGATGCGCCAGCGCGCCCAGCAGGCGGCGATGTCGCAGCTCCAGCTCGCCACCCGCGAGGACGTCGCCCGCCTCCAGGCGTCGCTCGACCGGATCGAGGCGGCGCTCAACGACCTCGGCAAGCGGCTGCCCGAGAGCAAGCCGCGCCCACGGTCGCGCGCTCCGAAGCCGGCCACGCCGTCTGACTAGCCGGGCGCGCGCAGCCGCAGGGCTCGAGGGACGACCTCGAACGTCGCCGGCGTGACCCCCGGCGTCTCGCCGTCCGCCTCGATCGGCAGCGCCAGGTCGGGCTCGACGCTCACCCGGCGCGCACGGCTGATATCGGCCTTCGGGTGGCCGATGTGCGTCCCGCGATAGAGCTTGTGGAGGTTCCGGGCCAGGTCGACCTTGCCGACATCGCCCCACACGAGCACGTCAAGCAGGCCGTCGCCGGGATCGGCCATCGGCATGATCTTCATCCCGCTCGCGTAGAACCGGCAGTTCGCGACGATCACGTTGTTGCAGACCTGGTCGAGCTCGCGCTCGTCGATCCGCACCCGGAAGCGGCTGTTGCGGTGCCCGAGGAAGGTCACGACCGTCCCCCAAGCGAACGCGACGGTGGCGCCGAGCGGCTTCTTCGACCGGTTGACCCGGTCGGCGGCGGCGCCGGTGAGGCCCGCGCTCGCGACGTTGCAGAACATGCGTGCGGCCGGGCGGCCGTCCCAGTCGGTGAACCGGACGCGGCCGAGGTCGATCGTTCGGACGCCGCCCTGGGCGGCCGCGGCGACCGCGCCGTCGACCTGCTTGGGGATCGCGAACGTCTTCACGAAGTCGCAGCCCGAACCGCGCGGCACGATCGCCAGCTCCGCCTCCGGGCCGACGGCCGTGTCGCCGTCGAAGAACCCGTTCACGACCTCCGACACGGTGCCGTCGCCTCCGACGGCGACGATCAGCCGGGCGCCCTCGCGGAGCGCGGCGCGGGTCAGCTCGGTCGCGTGGCCCGCAGCTTCCGTCGCCCGCACCTCCAGGTCGAGCCCACGCGCCGAGGCGGCCCGGGCGATGTCCGGCCACCGCCGCGCCGTCCGCCCGTGATCGGACGCCGGGTTCACCACCATGACGCCCTCCGCGTGGGCGCTAATGGTCGTCCACCGCGGCCGCCAGCGCGAGGCGGGTCATCCGCTCGACCGCTGCGGCCAGATCCTCGTCGCCGATGCGCACGAACTCCTCGCCGCCGACGAGGTCGGAGACGACGAGCACGCACGCCGCCGCGACTCCGCGGAGCGCCGCGATCGTGAAGAGCACAGCGGCCTCCATCTCGACGGCCAGGACGCCGCGCGACGCCCACCGGCGGTGCCGTTCGGCGTCGGGGTCGTAGAACGTGTCGGAGCTCGCCACGGGCCCGACGTGTGGCCGGATGTCCATGCCCTTCGCGGTGTGCACGATGCCGTGCGTCAGGCCGAAGTCGGCCGTCGGGGCGTGCACCTCGCCGCCGGTGTAGGTGAGCGCCGTACCGTCGGCGGGCACCGCCGAGATGCCGACCACGACCTCGCCCATCCCGACGGCGCTCGAGAGGCCGCCGCAGGTGCCGACCCGGATCAGGCGCTCGGCACCGAGCTGGATCAGCTCCTCGATGACGATGGCCGCGCTCGGGCATCCCATCCCGGTCGCCTGCACGGAGACGGGCCGGCCCTGATGGGTGCCCGTGTAGCCCAGGAGGCCGCG
>DATAEI010000063.1:0-5090 GCA_036258075.1 Gaiellales bacterium | reverse complement strand
GGGAGCGATCGGCGAGCCGTTCGCGGTGCATCTGGCAAGCCGCGAGGACTACCCGCCCAGCATCGAGGACGACCTTGCGGCCGGCGGGTTCATCATGGACGTCGGCGTGCACGACTTCGACACGGCGCGCTGGATCCTGGGCCGCGATCCGACCTCGGCCTTCGCGCACGCCCACTCCCCGGTCTACGCCGAGGGCGGGCCCGACAACGTCTACGTCACGCTGGCGCTCGGCGACGCCGCCGGAACGGTGCACCTCTCGCGGACGTCGCGGGTGGGCATGGACATCCGCTGCGAGGTGGTCGGCACGGAGGGCTCGATGTGGATCGCCGAGCGCCTCGTCGGGGGTGAGAGCGCGCTGCTCACGGCCGCGGTCGCCGACCGCTTTCCTGACGACTGCCGCGACCGCTTCCCCGACGCCTACCGGCGCCAGATGGACGCCTTTGCCCGCGCGTGCCGCGGAGAGCCTTTGGCCGGAGCGACGCTCGAGGACGACCGCTGGGCGGTCGCGACGGCGGTCGCCGCGCGGGCGAGCGCCGCGCGCGGCGAACCGCTCGAGGTCGGCCCGTCGTGGGGCTGGGACGTGGGGTCAGACCCCGTACGGACCGCGTGACGAAGACGGCGCACTGTCGTGACACGCTCCCGCCCAACCATCGGGGCTCCGCCCGGGTCGGGCGGAGCGGGGTCAGACCCCGTACGGTCCGCGTGACGAAGTTGTGGCGCTCGTGTTACGGCGTCACGCAGTACAGATCGAGCCTCCCGGCCGTCTCGTCCTGGTTCGCGTCGCCCTCCCCGATCAGGACGCAGCCGTCGATCGCGATCGGGCTCTGCCAGTGGCCGGCGCCCGCTGGGAGCGTCGTCACCGGGCTCGGTGAGGACGGCCGGTAGACGTTGATCCCGCCGCCGGTCGGGTCGTACACGTAGAGCAGCTCCCCGGCCAGCACCGGGCTCGTTCCGGCGCTGTCGTTCGACCACAGCTCGAGCAGCTTCGGCGTGCCGCTACCGGTGAGCCGGTAGGCGGCCGTCCCGCCGCCCGTCGCCACGTACACGTTTCGCCCTCGCACGGCCGGGGCCGTGAACATCTGGGTCGAGCCGGGATCCGGAAGCGTCTGGACGACCCGCATGCGCTCGATGTCGATGAGGCGCATGAGGCCGTCCTTGCCGCCCTGCACGCCGTAGAGCCGGCCGTCCTGCCCGCGCACGAGGGCGGGCGCCGTCGAGCCGAGGTCGACGTCGCCGGTCTCGAGCTCCGCCTGGTTGGGCGGAGTCCAGCTCCCGACGAGCTCGCCTGCATCGGGCGAGAGCCGAAGCACGCTGTCGCCCCAGGCCGTCCTCCCGTCGTAGGGCGCGTTCCCGGTCGCGACGAGGATCCGGCCCGTCCCGGGCTCGACCACCGCGCCCGCCCGCGCCCAGATCGCGGCGTCGGACTCGGGGCATGTCGACGGCTCGATCAGCTCGTGCCGGTCGGAGCAGAGCGCGTTCCAGACGTGGACGATGTCCCCGCTCGCGCGGTCGATCGAGACGACGTGGCCCTGGTAGGGCGGCGCGTCGCCGATGTAGCCGCCGGTGGTTGCGAGCACGAGCCTCCCGGAGATGTTGAGCGCCGTCCCGACCTTCTCGTGGGTCGGGTCGCGGGTGATCGCCACCGGCCAGCCGCCACGCGTCGTCTCCGACCCGTCGGCGAGCGAGAGCTTGTGCACGACGCCGTCGGGTGAGACCGCGTAGACGTGCTCGCCGTCCGGGTCGGCCGCGGGCGAGGCGTTCGTGATCTGCGCCGACCCCTCCCAGGCGTCGATCCCCGGAGGGGTGTACGTCCACAGGATGCGGCCGCGGCGGTCGAGCGCGACCGTCTTCCCGTAGCTCGTCGTGACGACGAAGCGGCCGCCGACCGAGATCGGCGACGAGTCGACCGTGCCCGGAACGTCAATTGACCGGCGCGCGAGCGTCGTGACGTTCGACGCGTCGATGCCGGTGTGGCCGCGAAAGTCGTTGCGACGGTCGGGCGTCACGCCGAAGATCGGCCAGTTCGAGGTCGGGCCGTGCAGGGGAACCGTCGGCGAGGACGCGACCCGGAGTGTCTCCGTGGTGGTGCTTGGCTCGGTCGACCCGCCGCCCGAGCAGCCGCAGGCGGCGGCCGCGAGCAGCACCAGCGCTGTGCGTCGAAGATCCATCCCCTCGGGCCAATCTAGTACCCTCGTACCCCCGTGGCCGCGCCGCCCCTCACGACGACTCCCCTTTCCCCGCTCACCGGCGAGGAGATCGTCGCCGCCGTCACGGCGGTGCGCGAGGCGCGCGATCTGGGCGAGCGGGTGCGGTTCGTGTCGGTCGAGCTGCGCGAGCCGTCGAAGGCGGCGCTGGCCGCCGGCACCCCGCCGCGGGAGGCCTTCCTGGTCATCCTCACGAACGACGACGGGATGGCGCACGAGGCGGTCGTGTCGCTCGACGAGCGCCGCCTGCTCGACTGGCGCGACCTGCCCGGCGTCCACCCGGCGATCCACATCGACGAGTTCGACGACGCCGGGAACGCGATCGTCGCCGACCCCCGCTTCCAGGAAGCGCTTGCGAAGCGCGGCATCGAGAGCCCCGAGATGGTGATGGTCGACCCGTGGTCGATCGGCTGCTTCGAGGACGGCGAGCGGCGGCTGGCGCGCGGGCTGGCGTGGCTGCGCGCCGACCTTGACGGCGACAACGGCTACTCGCGCCCGATCGGCGGCCTGATCGGCGTGGTCGACCTGAACACGATGGAGGTCGTCCGGATCGACGACCACGGCGTGCTGCCGGTGCCCTCCGGCGAGGGCGGCGACTACCGGCCGGGCGCGATCTCCCCGCCGCGCACCGACATCCGCGCGTACGAGATCACCCAGCCCGACGGGCCGAGCTTCACCCTCGACGGCCACCAGCTGGCATGGCAGGGCTGGACGCTCGACGTCGGCTTCACGCCGCGCGAAGGGCTCGTCCTGCACCGGCTCGCGTTCGCCGGCCGGCCGGTGTGCCACCGGGCGTCGATCGCCGAGCTGGTGATTCCCTACGGCGACCCCAACCCGACGGTCGCGTTCAAGAACGCGTTCGACATCGGCGAGTACGGGCTCGGCCCGCTCGTGAACGCCCTCGAGCTCGGCTGCGACTGCCTGGGCGAGATCAGCTACCTCGACGCGTGGATCAACGACTCCCGCGGCGGCGCCGTCCACCTGCCGAACGCCATCTGCATCCACGAGGAGGACATCGGGATCCTCTGGAAGCACTTCGACTACCGCTCGGGCCGCACCGACGTGACCCGTGCGCGGCGGCTCGTCGTCTCGTGCATCGCCACCGTCGGAAACTACGAGTACGGCTTCTACTGGTACCTCGGCCAGGACGGCGGGATCGGGTTCGAGGCGAAGCTCACCGGCGTCCTGCACACGGCCGGCGTGCCGGAGGGCGAGCCCGGCCCGCATGCGACCGAGATCGCGCCCGGCGTGGCGGCGAGCGTCCACCAGCACTTCTTCTGCGCGCGGCTCGACATGGACGTCGACGGGACGCGAAACACCGTGGTCGAGGTCGAGGCGATCACCGACCCGCGCTCGCCGCGCAATCCCGACGGCCACGCCTTCTCGACCGACCGGCGCGTGCTGGATCGGGAGTCGGCGGCGCGGCGGTCGGTGCACTCCGCGGCGGCGCGGCGCTGGCGGATCGAGAGCGGGGAGCGGCGAAACCGCACCGGCGAGCCGACCGCGTACGAGCTCATCCCCGGCGAGGGGATCGAGCCGATGGCGCAGCCCGACTCCGAGTTCCGGCGGCGGGCGCGGTTCCTCGACCACCACCTGTGGGTGACGCCGTTTGCGGCCGACGAGCGCTATCCGGCCGGGGAGTACCCCAACCAGAGCCCGGGCGGCGACGGCCTCGAGCGCTGGACGAGGGCCGACCGCCCGCTCGAGAACGAGGACGTCGTCCTCTGGTACACGTTCGGGTCGCACCACGTCCCGCGGCTCGAGGACTGGCCGGTGATGCCGGTCGTGCGGTGCGGGTTCGAGCTGCGGCCGTGGGGCTTCTTCGACCGCAATCCGACGCTCGACGTGCCGCCGCCCAAGGCGCACTGTGATCACCGGTAGGGCATCGCAACCCCGATCGCTCGGCGGACGGTGACTGCGAGCATCCGCTCACGGGCGGGGCTCCTCGGGAGGATGCAGCACGGCCCGGCGAGCTCGTCGCAGCCGACCAGCACGTCGCCCGGGAACGGCGAGGCCGCGCAGCCGTAGTCCGGGCCTTTCCCGGCGTTCTCGAAGTCGCCGGTCACGCCGTCCTTCGTGTTCAGGTAGTCGGGGTCGGCGCCGCCGTAGAGCCTGTCGGTGCCGTGGAGGTCGATCACGATGTCCTCGCCCGTCGACCCGCGCAGGAGGTCGTCGCCGGTGCGGCCGAACAGCTTGTCGTCGCCGGCGCCGCCGAGGATCAGGTCGGCCCCCGAGCCGCCCACCGTGAGGTCGTCGCCCGTCATCCCGAGGATCGTGTCCCGCCCGCCGTGCGATCGCAGCTGATCGTCGCCGGGGCCGCCCTGGAGCCAGTCGGCGCGAGGGCCGCCGAGGATCCGATCCCCGCCGGGACCGCCGAGCGCCCGGACGGCCGGCCCCTCCGACCGGATGGCGTCCGCGCCGCGCCCGCCCAGCACCTCGACCGAGCCGGCGCGAAGCTCTGCCCGCACGATGATCCGGTCGGCCTTGTCACCGAGCTTCACAAGCACCGAGTTGATCGAGGCCGCAGGGCACGTCGCCGCATGTCCGCCCGCGGCGGCGCAGCCGCCACCGGCGACGACAGCAGCCGAGAGATCGGCGAACCGCAGCACCGCTCCCCGGCGCGAGAGACGCACGTCGTTCACGGCGCCGGTCGAGTCGGTGTAGACCGCCTGTCCGTGCACGACGCGGACGGTCGCCGCAAGCCCAGGCTGCGCGCTCACCCCCATCGCTGTCACAGCCACTGCTCCGATGAGCCATGTGCGCATGGACATGATCGACCTCCCCCGGTCGATATGTGCCGGCCACCTACCCGCGGCCAGAGAAGCGGCAGATGCTACATGGTTCGCCGCCGAGGTGCCTGCTACGGTCCGGCGCCGTGATCACCCT
>DATAEI010000062.1:0-7252 GCA_036258075.1 Gaiellales bacterium | reverse complement strand
GGACGCCGGCCGCTGCCCGGCGCGCGGCGGCCGCGGCCGCGTATCCGTCACGGGCGGAGATCGCCACCGTCAGCGCGTGGGTGGACCGGCGAGTGACGACCAGCTGCCGGCGGACGGCGCTCACGTGGCGGAAGTACGCGCGCACCTGGCTGACGCCGGTCACCGAGGCGATCGTCGTGTCGCTCTCGTCGCCGGCCTGCTCGGCGGAGCCGGTCGCTGTCTGGTGCTTCGTCTGGGCGTGGGTGTGCGTCGTCGCGGCGTGCGAGCCGCCGCACCCCGCGGCGATCGCGATCGTGGCGGCCAGGGGCACGGCCAAGTGGCGGTTCATCTCCTCACCTCCGTTCGGGTCTTGACCCATGCTCGGAGGAGCGAGGAGTGGGGGCGTCGGGGAAATCCCTCGACGCCCGGGAGTCAGCTCAGCGCGGCTCGACCGGGAACGAGATCTTGACGAGCGCGTTCCAGCCGGTGATGACGCCCTGCTCGACGTCGCACGTCACCTCGATGACGTCGACGGTGGTGACGCCGCGGATCGACTTCGACGCCGCCGCCACGGCCTCGCGGACGGCGTCGTCGGACGACGTCGGTGAGCTGCCGATCACCTCGATGACCTTGGTGACGCCCACTACGCCGCGGCCCCCGCGTAGAAGTCGCGCATGTCGGCGAGCGAGCGGGCCTCGTAGTCGCCGGCGTGTCCGGCCTGGCCGAACTGGCGCATGCGCTCGGCGATCACCTTCTGCATCGCCTCCCGGGCCGGCTTCAGGTAGCTGCGGGGGTCGAACTCGCCCGGATCCTCGGCCATCGCCTTGCGGATCGCCCCGGTGATGGCGAGCCGGGAGTCGGTGTCGACGTTGATCTTGCGGACGCCGTGCTGGATGCCGAGCTGGATCTCCTCGACGGGCACGCCCCAGGTCTGGCGGATCTGGCCGCCGTACTCGTTGATGAGGTCGACCAGGTCCTTCGGCACCGACGAGGAGCCGTGCATGACGAGGTGGGTCGTCGGCAGCTTCTCGTGGATTTCCTGAATCAGGTTCATGGCGAGCACCTTGCCGTCGGGCTTGCGCGTGAACTTGTAGGCGCCGTGGCTCGTGCCGATGGCGACCGCCAGCGCGTCGATGCCCGTCGCCTCGACGAACTCGACGGCCTGGTCGGGGTCGGTCAGATGGATCTCGCCGGAGCCGACACCGTCCTCGATCCCGCCGAGCGTCCCGAGCTCGCCCTCGACCGTGACGCCGACCGCGTGCGCCCGCTCGACGACCTCGCGGGTCACCCTGACGTTGTAGTCGAAGTCCGACGGCGTCTTGTGGTCGGCCAGCAGCGAGCCGTCCATCATCACGCTGGTGAACCCCTGGTCGATCGCGGAGAAGCACGTCTCCGGCGAGTTTCCGTGGTCCTGGTGCAGCGCGACCGGGATCTCCGGATAGAGCTCGACGGCCGCCTGCATCAGGTGGTAGAGGAAGCGGTCGTTCGTGTAGGAGCGGGCGCCGCGCGAGGCCTGGATGATGACCGGCGAGGACGTCTCGCGCGCGGCCTCCATGATCGCCTGGATCTGCTCCATGTTGTTGACGTTGAACGCGCCAACGCCGTAGCCGCCCGCCGCCGCCTCATCCAGAAGCTGCCGCATCGACACCATCGCCATCGCCGCCGAACCCCCTCGGTTGACTCCGCTGCGAGTCTAGATGATCGATTCCACGCCGTCGCGCGTCTGGACGTCCGCTGGCGGTGGGTGTGCCGGTCTGTGGTGGGGCTCGGTTCTCGCCGCCCAGAACATCACGGCGGCGTGGAATCGATCATCGAGCCGTGGGGCGGAGCGGGGCCGCGCAGCCCGCGCGCCGATGCGGCGCCGGCCGCGGCGAACGCGACGATCCCGAGGCCGATGCCCGCGAGCACCGTCAGGTCGCCGGCGGCGGGTGTCGTCGGGTCGGCATGGATGACCGTCCAGGCCAGGGGGAGCGCGGTCGCGAGAAGCGCCACGCACGCGAAGGCGGGACGCGGGTCGAGCGGCGACACCGCCACGGCGACCGCGAGCAGCGGCACGAGCACGATGGCGAGCCCGGCGACGCCGCCGTACAGGTGATCGGTCGCGAGCGTGAGTCCGGCCGCAAGGACGAGGGCAGCGGCCATCCGCGCGGCGCGCACTCCCGTGCGCGGCGCGGTCGGCGACCCGGCGAGGAGGATGCAGGTGGGGAGGAGCAGGCTCGGGACGAGCCAGTGCCACGGCTCGCGCGGAAGGGTCGAGACGTTCGTCCAGGCGTACACGGCGAGGTGCCCGTGCGCTCCGGGGAATCCGGCGCCCGGGCCGAACGCGGCCTCCCACACCTGGAGGAGCGCCCCCGCGACGGACAGCCCGAGCGCCGTCCGCCTGGCAGACGCGGCGAGCGCGGCGAGGGCGCCGACGGCCGTGATCGCGAACGCCGCGAACCAGGGGCTGAGCGCAAGCCCCAGGACGTGGAGGTGCGGTGCGAGCGCGGGCGGCAGGCTGGCGGCCAGGTGATCCTCGCGCACGATCCCAACGCCCGCCACTGCCGCGGTGAGGGTCGCGAGCGCGAGGGCGGCCCAGGCGGCTCCTGCCCGAAGCGCGCCGTGGGCGGGCGTGACGCTCGCCAGGACGCGCCGGCGGTAGCCGTCCGCGAGGAGCCCGCCGACCTCGCGCACGTCGGGGCCCCGGCGCCCCTCGGTCGCCTCGAGGAGCGTGCCCAGCACCTCGTCGCCCCGCTCGGCGCGGTACTCGGCCGGATAGGCGGAGAGGGCCGCGCGGTACACGCGCTCGGCGAAGCTCACGACGCCTCCGCGGGCTGGAGCCGGCGAACGACGACATCGGCGGCGGCCCGAAGGCGGGCGGCCTCCTCGGCGACGACGCGCTCGCCCTCGCCCGTGATGCGGTAGTAGCGCCGCAGCCGGCCGGAGACGGTCTCCTCGCCGTCGGCCGCCACGAGGCCCTGGTCGATCAGGCGGTCGATGGCGCCGTAGAGCGTCCCTGCCGTGATCCGCACGCGGTCATCGGAGAGCTCGGCGGCCCGCTTGATGATGCCGTAGCCGTGCAGGCGGCCGTGGAGCAGGGCGGCGAGCACGAAGTAGGTGGGCTCCCGCATGGTCTCGGTCATGCACCCAGACTACTCGCTCACCGATATATAGTCAAGCGACCTATTCGGTCAGCCGGCTTCGGGCCGCGACCCCGCCGGGGTCGGCTCCGCCTCGGTCGGGCGGAAGAGGTCGCGCACGCCGGCCTGCTGGGCGCGCTCGACGGTGACCTGCACGGGCTGGTCGAGCTTCGCGTTGGCGCGGTCGACGCCGGCGCCCACCCGGTTCACCGAGCCCGCGAGGTCGGCGACGTCCTGGCGCATCGCCGCCATCCCGGTCGAGAGCAGGTCGACCAGGAGCTCGAGATCCTCGACCCGTCCCAGGCGCTCGGCCAGGAGGTCGCGGTTCACCTGCTCCACCTGGGCGGACAGCGCCCGGACCAGGTCGCGCAGCTCGCCGAGCCGGCGCGGGGTGGAGTGGTCGTCCATCGCCTTCTCGATCGCGCGCTCGACCGCCTCGGGCAGCGTCTTCTGTAGGGTCTCGGCCGTCTGGCGGAGCTCGCCGACGTGGCTCTCGGCGCGGCTCAGGATCGTCCGCAGGTCGGGCGTGCCGGGGCCGCCCTCGACAGGCGCCGACGGCACCGACGCCCGCCGCTCGGCCCGTGCGCGGTCGCGGAGCTCCTGGATCCGACGGTAGAGCTGAGCCTCGGCGTCGGCGATCGGATTGCCTTCGTGCTCCACGGTTCCAGTCTACTCCGCGTCCGTGTTCCCTGGTAGGCTCGGCAGCGAGATCGGGGAGGGAGACCTGTGGCCGACGACCAGCCAAGCTTTACGCGCATCATCCAGACCGGCGACGGCGCTGCGCCGCCGCCCGTCGCGGCTCCCGGCGAGCATCCCGCGCTCGTCTGGCGGCCGCGCCTGGGCGAGGAGGAGCGCTTCGACCTCGCCGAGCGCACGACCCGGGTGGGGCGCCACACGGAGAACGACATCGTCCTCGCCGGGCCGACGGTCTCGGCCCGCCACGCCACCATCCGCCGCGAGGGCGTCGGCACGGTGATCGAGGACGAGGGCTCGCTGAACGGCACCTTCGTGAACGGGGAGCTGGTGCAGCAGCAGCTGCTCGAGGAGGGCGACCGGATCCAGATCGGCCCGCACCTGTTGGTCTACGTTCCTAGTCGGTGAACTGCAGATCGGCCCACGAGGGCACGGGGGCGACGTCCACGACGGGCGCCTGATCGGTGGGCATCCGGTACGCGAACGCCCCGGAGCTCTCGTCGAACGAGACGTCGAGCATGCCCGCCTTCAGCCGGTGATCGAGCCACGCCCCCCGGAACACCAGCTTGCGCAGCCAGTACACGAGCGGGTCGGCGTGCAGCCGGTCGAGCTCCGCGGCGTTGCGCACGAGGTATGCGCCGAGCGGCGAGCGCGGCTTCGCGATGCGCCCGTCGGCGGCCAGGGCGACCAGATCGTCCATCTCGCGACCGTCGAGGTCGCGCTCGGGGACGACCTCGAGCTTCACGGCCGCCGCGGCCACCCGCTGGGCGAAGTCGGTGCGGGCGAAGCGGTAGCGGTAGTCGAGGAACTCGACCGTGAAGTCGTCTCCGGAGTGGTAGTCGGCCTGCGGCTCGTCCATCAAGGAGCAGCGTAGTGCCCAGCCCCGCAACGTTTGGCCCGTTCTGGCGGCTGCAAACCGGCGCGCTGCGTTGTCCTCGGTCGCGCCAATACTTCCTCAGTATTGACGCTCCCTGCGTCCGAGCATCGCTTGGTTTTCGCTCGCCAGCGCCGAACCACCGTCACGAGGCTGGACACTGATGCCTCGCATCCGCCTGGAACGGGGCCCGGTCGTCTGCGAGCGTGGCGTGATGGCGGTCACGGCCTGGACGCGGTCGAAGGGGCTGCTCGGCCGGTCGGAGCTCGAACCCGACGAGGGGCTGTGGATCCAGCCCACCGGGTCGATCCACATGTGGTTCATGCAGTTCCCGATCGACGTCGTCTACGCCGATCGCGACGGCCGCGTGCTGAAGCTCGTCCGCGCGATCAAGCCGTGGCGGATGTCGGCGTGCCGTGGGGCCAAGGTCGCGCTCGAGCTCCCGGTGGGCACGATCGACCGGTCCGGGGTCGAGATCGGAGACCACCTGGTGATCGAGCACACGTGATCGAGCTCGAGCTCACGCCGCCGCACCCGTACCGGCTGGTCGACGCGGTCGGCGGCCGCGACCCGACGCGGCGCATGTCCGGCGGCGTGCTCGACGTGGCCCTGCTCACCGCCGCCGGCGCCGGGCGCGCGCGGGTGTGGCAGCGCTACGACGGCACGCTCTGCGCCCGGCTCGCGGCTCCCGATCCAGAAACCGGGCTCGAGCGCCTGCGCTTCGCCCTGAGCCTCGACGTCGACCACACGCCGTTCCTCGAGATGGCCGAGGGCGACGAGCTGCTCGGGCCGCTGGTGCGCCGCCGCCCTGCGCTTCGCCCCGCCCGCTGCGGCAGCTTCGCCCAGTCGCTCGTGCGGGCGCTGGCCGGGCAGCTCGTCCCGGCGGTCGCGGCTGCCCGCATCGAGCGGCAGGTGCTGGCGGCCGTGAGCGAGCGCCGCGACGGCCTTCGCGTGCCACCGGCCGCGTCCGACCTTCGCCGGCTCAGCCCCGCCGTGGCGGAGCGGTGCGGGCTCTCGCCGCGCCGGTCGGGCACGCTGGTTCGGCTCGCGCGCATCCTCCCGGAGGACCGGCTCGCCGCTGCGCCCACCCCCGCGGCCCTGCGCCGGCTCATGGCCGAGCCGGGCATCGGCCCCTGGGCGGCGGGCGTCATCTGCGGTCAGGGCCTCGGCCGCCCCGACGCCGGGCCGGCCGGCGACCTCGGCCTCGTCAAGCTGTGCTCGGCGCTCAGCGGCCGCCGGGTGGACGCTGTCGAGACCGAGCGCCTCCTCGACCGCTACGCGCCGTGGCAGGGCTTCGCCGCCGCGCACCTGCTCTCGCACCCCCTGGCCCACGGCCAGTCCTACCGCGGCCACATCGCCGCCTGAGCCGGCCCTACCGGGTCGGCAGCCTGAACTGGTGCACGAGCCGGTCGAGCTCGGCGGCCGTCTCGTTCAGGCCCTCGGCGGCCGACGCCAGCTCGTGGGCGGTCGCGGCCGTCTCCTGCGTCGAGGCTGAGACCTGCTCGGCGGATGCCGAGGACGACTCGGCGACCGCGGCGATGTCGCCGGTCGTCTTGCTGATGACGTCGATCCGGCCGCTGATGTCGGTGACGGCCGCGCCGATCGACTCGAACGCCTCACGGGCGCGCTCGACCGTCGCGACCCCGCTCTGGGTGCGGGCCGCGCTCTGCGACACGGCGGCCGCGGCGCGGGCGGTCTCGGTCTGGATCTCGCGGATCAGGCCGGCGATGTTCTCGGCCGCGGACTTCGATCCCTCGGCGAGCTTTCGCACCTCCTCGGCGACGACGGCGAACCCGCGGCCCTGCTCGCCGGCACGGGCGGCCTCGACGGCCGCGTTCAGCGCCAGGAGGTTGGTCTGGGCGGCGATGGTCGAGATGGTCTCGACGATGGTGTCGATCCGCTCGCTGCGGCTCGTCAGCCCCTCCATCACCTCCGCCAGGTCGGCTGACGAGTCGGCCAGCGTGCGGATGGCGCTCGTCGCCTCCTCGGCCGCGGCGACGCCGTCGCCTGCGACACGGCTCGTCTCGGAGGCCGCGCCGGCGGTCTCGCCCGCCGACAACCGGGTCTCCTCGATCATGCGCGCCTGGCGCTCGGCGCCGGCGGCCACGTCGCCGACGGCATTTGCGATCTCTTCGACCGCCCGCCCGGCCTCGCCGGAGGAGATCGTCACCAGCTCGGCCGCCTGGGTGAGCCGACCCGTCGCCGATGCCACCTCGAAGAGCACCGCCGACACGTTGTCGGTCATCCGGCGCATCGCAATCCCGAGCGCGTCGCGCTCCGAGCGGGGCGCGATCTCGGCCGAGAGGTCGCGTCCGGCGATCCGCTCGGCGGCGGTCACCATCTCGCGCAGGTACGCCTGCATGCTCGAGAACGCGGCTCCGAGGGCGTCGTTCTCGGATCGCACCTCGACCGCGTGCGACACGTCGCCCTCGCTGATCGCTGCGGCTGCTGCAGCCACCTCGTTGAGATAGCTCTGCATCGAGACGAAGGCGTGCCCGAAGCGGTCGCGCTCCGACAGGACGTCGACGCTCGCCGACAGGTCGCCCGCGCTGATCGTGTCTGCGACGCCGGCCATCTCGGACGTGCG
>DATAEI010000061.1:0-12259 GCA_036258075.1 Gaiellales bacterium | reverse complement strand
GATCTCCCCGAGGTTGCGGGCACGGTGGCGGGCGACGACGTGATCCTCGTCGTGGCCCGCGAGCCGCACACCGGCGCCGACATCGCGGCTCTGTGCGCCGAGATCCAGTCGGGGGCGCTCCGTGCCTGAGCTGGCCCCCGCCGCCGAGCGCCCGGCGCTCGGCGGCCTCTGCGGCCGCGACCTCCTGCGGATCGACGACCTGTCGGCCGCCGAGCTCGTGGCGCTGCTCGATCTCGCCGAGCGCCTGAAGGCGCTCCAGCGCGAGCGCGTGCCGCACCCGATCCTCGCGGGCCGGACGCTGGCGATGATCTTCGAGAAGCCCTCGACGCGCACGCGCGTGTCGTTCGAGATCGGGATGGTGCAGCTCGGCGGCCACGCCGTCCACCTGGCGACCGCCGAGAGCCAGCTCGGCCGCGGCGAGCCGATCGCCGACACGGGGGCCGTGCTGTCGCGCTACGCCGACGCGATCATGATCCGCACCCACGACCACGCCCGGGTCGAGGAGCTGGCCGCGGCGGCGGCCGTCCCCGTGGTGAACGGGCTCACCGACGAGCACCACCCGTGCCAGGCGCTGGCCGACCTGATGGTGCTGCGCGAGCGCCTCGGCGACCTGGAGGGCCGCCGCCTCGCATGGGTCGGCGACGGGTTGAACAACGTCTGCCACTCGCTCGTCACCGCCGCGGCGATGGTGGGGATGGAGATCGTGGTGGCCGCGCCGGAGGGCTACGAGCCCGATTCACAGGTGCTGGCCGCGGCGGCGGGGCCGGTGGAGGTCGTGAGCGATCCGCACGCCGCGGTCGGCGGCGCCGACGCCGTGGTGACGGACACCTGGACGAGCATGGGGCAGGAGGGCGAGCGCGAGCGGCGCCTGCGCGACCTGGCCGCGTACCAGGTGAACGCGGAGCTCCTTGAACAGGCCGCGCCGGGCCACGTCGTCCTGCACTGCCTCCCCGCCCACTGCGGCGAGGAGATCACCGAAGACGTGTTGTGGGGGCCGAGCTCGGCCGCCTGGGACGAGGCCGAAAACCGTCTCCATGCCCAGAAGGCGCTCCTGGCCATGATCGTGGAATGACAATGGGGGTGCTTGGTGTCTGAGACCATCGTGCTCGCCTACTCGGGCGGGCTGGACACGTCGGTCGCGCTTCGCTGGCTCGCCGAGGAGTACGGCGCCGAGGTCGTGGCGCTGCTCGTTGACGTCGGCCAGGGGGTCGATCGCGAGGCCGTGACCCGGCGCGCGCTGGCGGCCGGCGCCGCCGACGTCGTCGTGGCGGACGCACGCGAGGAGTTCGCGCGCGAGTACGTGCTGCCCGTCCTCCAGGCCGGCGCGCTCTACGAGGGCCGCTATCCGCTGGTCTCGGCGCTGTCGCGCCCGCTGATCGCCCGCCATCTCGTCGCCGTCGCGCGTGAGCACGGCGCCACGGCGGTCGCCCACGGCTGCACCGGCAAGGGCAACGACCAGGTCCGGTTCGAGACGGCCGTCGCCGCCCTCGCTCCCGACCTGGCGGTGCTCGCGCCCGTGCGCGACTGGGGCATGACGCGCGAGCAGGAGATCGCCTACGCCGGCCAGCACGGAATCGAGGTGCCGGTCAAGAGCGGTGCGGCCTACTCCATCGACCAGAACCTGTGGGGGCGCTCGATCGAGGCCGGCCCGCTGGAGGATCCGTGGACGGCGCCTCCCGAGGAGGCCTACGCGCTCACGCTCTCGCCCGAGCGCGCGTTCCACGCGCCGCAGGAGGTCGAGATCGAGTTCGCGGCGGGCGTGCCGGTGGCCGTCGACGGCGAGGAGCTGGGGCTGGTCGAGCTGATCGGGCGGGCCGGTGCGCTGGCGGGCGCGCACGGCGTCGGCCGGATCGACATGATCGAGAACCGACTGGTCGGCATCAAGTCGCGCGAGGTGTACGAGACGCCGGCGGCGGCCCTCCTGCTCACCGCCTACGCCGGCGTCGAGGAGCTCGTCTGCGACCGCGACCTGGCCCACATGAAGGCCGAGCTCGCCGCCCGCTACGCGACGCTCGTCTACAACGGCCTGTGGTTCTCGCCGCTTCGATCCGCGCTGGACGCGTTCATGGCGCAGGCGTCGGCAGCCGTCACCGGCACCGCGCGGGTGAAGCTCTTCAAGGGCTCATGCGCGATCACGGGCCGCCGGGCCGAGGCCGCCCTCTATGACCACGGCCTCGCCACCTACGAGCAGGGCGACGTCTTCCAGCACGGGGCGGCCGCCGGGTTCATCCACATCTGGTCGCTCCCGTCCAAGACGTGGTCGGCCGCGGCGCGGGCGAAGGAGACAGCGCCGGCATGACGACCGCACTCTGGTCAGGCCGGCTGCCCGGCGGGCTCGACCCCGACGTCAAGGCCTTCACGGCCTCGCTCGCCGTCGACCGCCGCCTGCTGCCGTACGACCTGCGGGCGAGCGCCGCCCACGCCCGCATGCTCGCGACGCAGGGCATCCTCGACGCCGGGCTGGCGGAGCGGATCTGCGAGGCGCTCGCGGCCGTCGAGATCGGCGACGACGCGGCCGACGAGGACGTCCACTCGGCGATCGAGCGCGAGCTGGGCGAGCTCGGGCGCTGGGTGCACGCCGGCCGCAGCCGAAACGACCAGGTGCAGACCGCAATGCGGATGTGGGTCAAGGACGCGTGCGACGAGCTGGCGGCGGGCATCCGCGGGCTGGCCGGAGCGCTGCTCGACCGCGCGGAGCACGACGGCGACGCCGTCCTGCCGGGCTACACGCACGGCCAGCGTGCCCAGCCGGTGTGGCTCGGCCAGCACCTGGCGGCGCACGTCTGGGCGCTCACCCGCGACATCGACCGCTTTCACGCCGTCCACCGCCGCGCCGATGCCTGCCCCTCAGGAGCCGGCGCGCTAGCCGGGTCGAGCCTGCCGCTCGACCCGGCGGCGGTGGCGTCGGAGCTCGGCTTCGCGGCCGTGCACGAGAACCCCATGGACGCTGTTTCCGACCGCGACTATTGCGTGGAGCTCGTGTTCGCGTGCGCGCTGGCCTTCTCGCATCTGTCCCGGATCGCCGAGGAGCTCGTGCTGTGGACATCGGCCGAGTACGGGTTCGCGGAGCTCGACGACGCCGCGGCGACGGGCTCGTCGATGATGCCGCAGAAGAAGAACCCCGACGCCGCCGAGCTCGTCCGGGGCCGGGCGGGGACGGCGGCCGGGCGGCTGGCGGGCCTGCTTGCCGCGCTCAAGGGGCTGCCGCTGGCGTATAACCGCGATCTCCAGGAGGACAAGCGGGCGTCGTTCGACGCGGTCGACGACCTGGCGGGGGCGCTGCGGGCGCTCACGGTGTGCGTGCGCGGACTGGCGTTCCACCCCGAGCGGATGGCGGCCGCCGCCGGCGACGGCTGGTGCGTCGCCACCGACGTCGCCGAGGGCATGGTGCGCCACGGCACGCCGTTTCGGGCGGCACATACTGCCGTCGCCGAGGCGGTCGCCGCCGGAGAGCGCTTCGTCTGCCCGGCGCCCGAGGAGGCCGCCGCGGCACGGCAGCAGCCCGAGGCCCTCCACCTCCAGCTCGCGCGGGCCCGGGCGGCGCTCGGCGATGGCTAGCAGGCGGCCGGGCCTGCGCCGGATCGTCGTCGTCAAGGTCGGATCGAGCACGATCGTCGACGGCGGCGGCCGTCCGCGGACCGAGGTCTTCGACCGTCTCGCCGGAGAGTGCACCGGCCTCCAGGCGCGCGGCGTGCCGATCGTCCTGGTCAGCTCGGGCGCGGTCGCGCTCGGGATCGGCGAGCTGGACGGCCGCGCCCGCCGGCGCGGCGTCGGCGACCTCCAGGCGGCCTCGGCCGTCGGCCAGACGCTGCTCCAGGATCACTGGCGGGCGGTGTTCGCGGCCCACGACGTCCGCACGGCGCAGGTGCTCCTCACGGAGGCGGACGTCCATCGCCGCGTCTCGTACGTGAACGCCCGCCGCACGCTGCGACGGCTGATCGGATGGGACGTGGTGGCCGTCGTGAACGAGAACGACTCGACGGCGACCGACGAGATCACCTTCGGCGACAACGACGCGCTCGCCGCGCAGGTCGCGATCATGCTCCAGGCGCGGACCCTCGTCCTGCTCTCCGACATCGACGGCGTGTACGACCGCGATCCGGCCCTCCCCGGTGCGCGCCGCCTCCCGAGCCTCGGCGACGGCGACGATGTCGACGGGGCGGACGCGGCCGGCCGGCGCTCGCGCTGGGGCACCGGCGGGATCGGGAGCAAGGTCGCGGCGGCGCGGACGGCCGGCGCAGGCGGGGTCGAGGCGGTCATCGCGTCGGGGCTCGAGGCGGGCGCCGTGGCGCGGGCCGCCGACGGCACAACCGGCACGCGGTTCCCGGCCGCATCGTCGCTGCCCTCGGCGTACAAGCTGTGGCTGCGGCACGGGACGCCGGTGCGCGGGCGGCTCGTGGTCGACGACGGCGCGCGGCGGGCGGTCGCCGAGCGCGGCACGAGCCTGCTTCCCGTGGGCCTCGTGGCGGTGGACGGGGCCTTCGACGCGGGCGACGCCGTGGAGCTGGTGGGCCCGGACGGGAGCCGTTTTGCGATCGGCGTGAGCCGCTACCAGGCGCGCGAGCTGGCGGGCCTCGCCGGCCGCCGGGGCCTGCCCGAGGCCGTGCGCCGCGACGACCTGGTGCTGGTGTGAGCACGACCGGGGCCGTGCGGTCGCCCGGAGCCAGGGCGCGTGAGGCGTCCCGCGCGCTGGTCGCGCTCGACGGGGACGCCCGGAATGCCGCCCTGACGGCGATCGCCGCGGCGCTCGAGCGGCGCGCCGGCGAGGTGCTCGAGGCGAACGCCGCAGACGTCGCGGCCGCCGAGGGCCAGACGCCGGCGATCGTCGACCGGCTGCGGCTCGATCGCGGCCGGGTCGCGGGCATGGCCGCAGGGGTGGTGGCCATCGCCGGCCTGCCGGATCCCATCGGCGCCGTCCTGCGCGACTTCACGCTCGGGAACGGGATCCGGATGCGCAAGCTGCGCGTGCCGCTCGGGGTCGTCATGGTGGTCTTCGAGGCGCGTCCGAACGTGGCCGTCGACGCCGCGGCGCTGTGCATCAAGTCCGGCAACGCGTGCATCCTGAGAGGGTCGCGGCTCGCCGCCCGGACGAACGCGGTGCTGGTCGACATCGTCCGTGGCTCGCTCCACGCTTCGGGCATCCCGGCGGACGCGGTGGTGGCCGTCGCCGGCGGGCACGACGCGCTCGACGAGCTCCTCGCCGACCCGGCGACCGCCGACGTCGTCATCCCGCGCGGCGGCGAGGAGCTGAAGAAGCGGCTGCTCAGGGACTCGCGGATCCCGGTGCTGGCGGCTGCCGGCGGGAACTGCCACGTCTACGTCGACGCATCTGCCGACGCCGATGCAGCCGTCGCGATCGCCGTAAACGCGAAGACCCAGCGGCCAGGAGTCTGCAACGCCGCCGAGACGCTGCTCGTCCATCGCGACCGGCCCGAGCTGCGCGAGCGGATCTGCGCCGCGCTCGAGGCGGCCGGCGTCGAGCTTCTGGAGGGCGAGGAGGCGTGGGAGACGGAGTTCCTCGACCTGCGGATGGCCGTGCGCTCCGTCGACTCGCTCGACGAGGCGATCGAGCACGTGAACCGCTACGGCACCGGCCACTCGGAGGCGATCGTGACCGGCGACTTCGAGGCCGCCGCGCGGTTCGTGAACGAGGTGGACGCGGCCGCGGTGTACGTCAACGCCTCGACCCGCTTCACCGACGGTGGCGAGTACGGGATGGGCGCCGAGATCGGGATCTCGACGTCCCGCCTGCACGCCCGCGGCCCGATCGGCCTCGAGGAGCTCACCACGACCAAGTACGTCGCCTGGGGCGACGGGCACATCCGCGGCTAACGCGACCGCGAGCGGCCGGCGCGGCGCCAATCGGTGGCGAAACAGCAACGTCCGTAACGCGGCAGTCACAATCCGCACCGGTGGCCGAACCGGGGTCAGACCCCGGTTGGGCTCCGCGGAGATCCGACACGATGTTGTGGCACATCGCGCCGCCCGCGGCACTGCACCGGACGGTCGCGCGGCGACGGCGTGGCAGCCCTTAAGAAGGTGGCTCGGGGCTATTCGTACTGGAGCGCTTCGAGCACGTTCAGCTTGGCCGCGCGGCGGGCCGGGAGGATCGCCGCCAGGATGCCGAACAGCGTGGCGACGATCAGGAAGCCGACGAGCTGGCCGTAGGGCACCACGAACACGAGCCCCTGGTCGGCCAGCCCCTGGGCGACGATCCACCCGAACACGAGGCCGACGACGATCCCCAGGATCCCGCCGATGATCGCGGTGATCGTCGACTCGTAGCGGATCACCCGGCGAAGCTGGCGCCTGGTCATGCCGACGGCCCGCAGCATGCCGATCTCGCGGGTCCGTTCGAACACGGACAGCGCGAGGGTGTTCACGATCCCGATCAGGCTGATGATGAGGCACATCGCCAGCAGGACGTAGAGGAACTGGAGCAGGCCGTTCACGAAGTTCTCGGCGGACTTCTTGTACTCGGCGTTCGTCTGCACCTTGGCCGCCGGGAACGACTTCAGCGCCTGCCGGATCGACCGCTCGGCCTGCGCGCCCGCCGCGGTGTTCTCGAACGACACGAGCACGATCCCCGGGTCCTTGCTGCCCGGCGAGAACGCCGTGAGCGTCTGCGCCGGGATGATGATGCCCGTCATCAGGCTCGGGTCCTTGTACTCGCCGGCGACGGTCAGGTGCAGCTTGTTTCCGTCGATGCTCGTGATCGTGAACGTGCTGCCCGGGTCGAGGTCGTGCGACTTCGCGAACTGCTCCTCGATGAGCGCCTGCTTCGACGTGAGGTTGTGGAGCAGGGCGTTTGACCCGCCCTTCAGCCAGTCGAACCGGTAGACGTTCGAGAACGTGGCCGGGTCGACGCCGTTCACCACGTCGATGCCGCCGTTTCCGATCTTGGCGTCGGCGAACTGGATGCCGGAGGCGGTCGCGACGCCGGGCACCCGGTCCGCGGCCTTCACGATGGGGGCGGGGATCGTCTGGAAGCTCTGGCCCTGGATGATCATGTCGCTCGTGATCGAGCGGTCGATCGCGCCGAGGAACGACTCCTTGAAGCCGTTCACGAACACGGCGACGAACACGATCAGCGCGACGCCGATCATGAGCGCGGCCGATGTCACGGCCGTGCGGTTCGGGTTCCGCGAGGTGTTCTCGCGGGCGAGCACGCCGGCCGTCGGCGACGACGCGTCCCACGGCCACTCCCGCAGGCGCCGCCGCCACATGACGAAGAAGATGAGCCCGCCGATCGCCAGCACGACCACGGCACCGATCAGCCTGCCGGCCGAGATGCCGCCGCGCAGGATCACGAAGAGGACGAGCGCCGTGATGATCCCGGTCCAGACGTAGCCCAGCGTGAGCCCGTAGGCGACGCGCCGGACGAGCGGGCCGAGCACGGGGATCCGATCCCGGATCCGGCCGATGACCCTCGAGATCCGCAGGGCCACCTCGAGGGCCGCGCCGAGCGCAGCGGCGATCGGCACGATCAGGAGCTGCGACAGCATGCTCATCCCCAGGAACGCGATGATCGCTCCGGCCGCCATGGTCAGAAGGACGCGGCTGCCGCCACCGCCGGCGCGGATGGCGAAGGCGATGATGGCCACGCCGAGCGCCGCTCCCGCGATCCCGATGTAGGGGATGTAGGGCGCGAGCACGCCGCGAGGCAGCGTGAAGCCCTCGCGAAGCGCGGCGATCGGCGGCACGCGCGTCGCCTTGAATGCCGGAGCGATCGACGCCACGAGCGCGGCGCCGAGGCCGACGGCGAGCGGGAGCAGGACGCTCCACACGATCGGGATCGAGAGCGCCGCGGTCGGGAGGTCGACGCCGACGGCCTTGAAGAGCGCGTTCAGCCCGATCGCCAGCAGGATGCCGAAGCCGATGCCGATCACCGATGCGACGAGGCCCATCACCGCCGCCTCGAGGAGCACCGATCGCATCACCTGGCGCCGGCTGGCGCCGAGGGTGCGCAGCATCGCGAACTCGCGCATCCGCTGGGCCACGGTGATCGAGTACGTGTTGAAGATGATGAAGAGGCCGACGAACACCGCGGCACCCGCGAACGCGAGCAGGATGTAGGTGAGAAAGCTGGTCGCGCCCTCGACGTCGCTGGTCTGCTGGTCGGCGTTCTCCTGCCCGGTCTGCACCTTGACGTCGGCCGGCACCACCTTCTCGACGTTCCGCTTGAGCTCGGCCGGCGAGACGCCCGGCTGCGCCGACAGGTACACGACCGAGGTCTTCTCGACGCGGTCGTACCACTGCTGCGCGTCCGTGAACGTCGGGACCACGAGCGTCGCGCCGCCGATCGACGAGACGCCCGCCAGCTTGAAGATGCCGGAGATGGTGACGGGCACCTCGCCCGTGTCGGTGGCGAGCTTGACGTGGTCGCCGACCTTCAGGTGCTCGTCGTTCGCGAGCTTCAGGTTGATGGCGACGGTGTTGTCGGTGGGCGGGCCGCCGGCGATGAACTGGGAGTTCGAGAACGGCTCGGTGACGTAGGAGAAGACGAGGTTGGGCGCGCCGCCGCTGCCGGTGACGTACTTGCCGCCGACCACGATCGAGCCCGTGGCCTGGATCTGGCCCTCGACCTTGTCGACGCCGTCCGCCGTCTTCGCCGTGCCGATCACCGACTCGGGAAGCGGCCCGGCGACGGTGCCGTTGTCGGACGTGAAGGCCGTCTTCTTGGAGAGCACCACGTCGATGCCCTTGTTGCCCTCATGGAAGATGTCCGAGAACGCGTTGTTGATCTGGTCGCGGAGGATGAACGTGCCCGTGATCATCGCCGTGCCGAGGACGATCGAGAGCGCCGTCAGCGCCGTCCGCAGCTTGCGCCCCCACAACCCGCGGAGGGCGACCTGCATCATCGCGCGCTCACCTCGGCCATCGCGGCGAGCACGTCCGAGGCGTCGGAGCGGCCCTGGTCGCGCACGATGAGGCCGTCGGCGAGGAACAGCACTCGGTCGGCCATCGCCGCGGCGTTCGCGTCGTGCGTCACCATCACCATGGTCTGGCCGTAGGTCGTCACCATCTCGCGCAGCAGGTGGAGGATCTCGCCGCTCGTCGTCGAGTCGAGGTTGCCGGTCGGCTCGTCGGCAAAAAGGACGGCCGGGCGCGACGCCAGCGCCCGGGCGATCGCCACGCGCTGCTGCTGGCCGCCGGAGAGCTCCGCGGGCCGGTGCTTGCGCCGATCGCCCAGCCCGACCTGGTCGATGATCTGATCCGCCCAGGAGCGGTCGATGCTCTCGCCGGCAAGCCGCAGGGGCAGCAGGATGTTCTCCTCCGCGGTGAGCATCGGGAGGAGGTTGAAGAACTGGAAGATGAACCCCACCTGGTGGCGCCGGAGCAGGGTCAGGCGGCTGTCGGAGAGGTTCGTGATGTCGGTTCCGGCGATCTCGACGGTGCCCTCCGTCGGCTTGTCGAGGCCGGCGAGGATGTGCATGAGCGTCGACTTGCCTGAGCCCGACGGGCCCATCACGGCAGCGAACTGGCCCGGGACGATGTCGAGCGTCACGCCGCGGAGGGCATCGACGGCGGCATCCCCCTCGCCGTAGCGGCGGGTGACGTCGCGGGCGGAGACGACGGCGGTTTCGGTGGCGGTCACGAGCTCGCGGCCTCCCGCGTACAGAGGGACAGGATGACGG
This sequence comes from Gaiellales bacterium, assembly GCA_036258075.1. Taxonomy (GTDB): domain Bacteria; phylum Actinomycetota; class Thermoleophilia; order Gaiellales; family JAICJC01; genus JAICJC01. Next base: position 2,621 of record DATAEI010000061.1, on the reverse strand, counting down.
CGTACAGCTCGCGCAGGCCGGCCTCGGAAAGCGGGCCGCCGCTGGCCTGGAGCGCGGCCGAGATGACCTGTTCCTCGCGGGCGGGGTCGAACACCTCGTAGCCCTGGGTGCGCTTGTGGGCGTGCAGCTCTGCGACGAGCGCCGCACGCCGGTTCACGGCCGCGACGATGTCGGCGTCCGCGGCGGTGATGCGGGCTCGGAGGTCGTCCATGATCGGATCCTGGGCGACGTTCGGCATCGGGACAGTCTACGGTGGGCGGTTCGGCGCCGCGAAGGCTCTCGGGGTCACACCGTCACGAACGCGACCACGAGCGCCAGCGCGTTGAACGCCATGTGCACGGCCATGCCTGGCAGCACCGATGCCGTGCGCCGCCGGATCTCCGCGAGGACGAGCCCGGCGACGGCAACCTCGACCAGGAGCGACGGCAGCCCGTGGGCGACGGCGAAGAGCAGCGACGTGACGGGCACCGCCACCGAGCCGAGGGCCGCGAACCCGAGGCCGCGGAAGATCAGCTCCTCGGCGGCCGGCGCCACCAGCACGAGCATCACCGCGGCGACGACGACCGCGGCCCACTCATGGGCCGTCGCCGGGGAGTGCGTCGGCTCGATGCCCTGCTGTGCTCCGCCGTTGAAGATCGGGTCGAGGATCAGCTCGGAGGCCAGGATGGCGGCAAGCCCTGCCGCCCCGATCACGGCCGCCCGCCTGAGCGGCACCCGCCGGATCGCGAGCGTCTCGGCGATCGGCCCGCCCGAGAGCCCGGCGGCCAGGAGCGCGTACCCCGCCAGGGCGGCCTCGATCGCCCCCGAGGCGACCATGGTCGAGATGTTGTAGACGGCGTTCGACCGGCTGCCCCCGCCCTCGGCCAGCCCGCCGATGAAGTTCAGGACGAACAGGATCGCGGGGAGGAGCATCCACCACGGCGACACCCGCCGCTCGGGGGTCACCGAAGCGCCTGGTCGAGGTCCTCGATCAGGTCGTCCGCGTCCTCGATCCCCACGGTGAGGCGCAGGTCGCCCGGGCGGATCCCGGCGGCTTCGAGCTCCGCCTCGGAGAGCTGGCGATGGCTCGTCGAGGCCGGATGCGACACACACGTCTCGGTGCCGCCGAGGCTGGTCGCCCGCAGGCACAGCTTCACGCCGTCCATGACGGCCTCGCCGGCCGGGCGGCCGCCCTCGACCTCGAACGCCAGCATCGCCCCGAACCCGTCGAGGATCCGGCGCGCGACCTCGTGAGCCGGGTGCGACGCGAGGCCCGGGTAGACGACGCGCGTCACGCGCGGGTGCCCCTCGAGGAACTCCGCGATCCGCGTGGCGTTCTGGCATGCCCGCTCGACGCGCAGGTGGAGCGTGCGGATGCCGCGGCGGACGAGCCAGGCGGAGTCGGGCGCGAGCGTCGCGCCGAGCTCCAGCTCGAGCGTGCGCACCTGGGCCATCAGCTCCTCGGGCCCCGCGGCGACGCCGGCCAGGACGTCGGAGTGGCCGTTCAGGTACTTGGTCGCCGAGTGCATGACCATGTCCGCGCCCCACTCGAGCGGCCGACAGTTGATCGGTGTCGCGACCGTGTTGTCGACCAGCACGCGCGCGCCCCCCGCGTGGGCCGCCTCGCAGACGGCGGGCAGGTCGGCGACCGCCAGGTTCGGGTTGGAGAGCGTCTCGACGATGACGAGCGCCGCGCCCTTCGCGGCGTCACGCAGGCCGTCGATGTCCGCGACGTCGACGAGCACGCCGTCGGGGCGGGAGCTCACCATGTGGTGCGTCTGCCCGTAGATCTGCTTGGCGGCGACGACTCCAGCCCCCGGCGGGGCGAGGACCGCCACCGCGGCGGTGAGCGCGCCCATCCCGGAGGCGAAGCAGTGTGCGCTCTCCGCGCCCTCGAGCTCCGCGACCGCGGCCGCCAGCTCGTCGGTGGACGGGTTGCGGATGCGCGTGTACAGGTACCCGCGGGCCGCGTCGTCCATGATCTCGCCGAACTGGGCAGCCGAGTCGAACTCGTAGATGACCGACCGGTGCACGGGTGCGACCACCGGGACGCCCGGAAGGGGGGGCACGCGGCCGGCGTGGACGGCGGCCGTCCCGATCCGGCGCTCTGTCACAGGAGCTCCAGCACGTCGGTCAACGCGGCGATGGTATCCGGGCCGGCGCGCTCGCCGGTGCGATCCAGGATGCGGACGTCGATGCCGGCCGCCGTGGCCCCCGCCCCGTCGGTGTCGGGGCTGTCGCCGACATGCAGCGCGTCCTCCGGGGCGACGCCGAGCCGGCCCAGCGCCTCCTCGAAGATCCGCCTGTCGGGCTTGCGGACGCCGGTCTCGCCGCACGTCACGACGGCGTCGGGGTCGATGCCGAGCCCGCTCAGCGTCCGCCGAAGCGAGTAGTCCCAGTTCGAGACGACGGCGGCCGGCACCCCGGCGTCGGCGAGCCCGGCGAAGAGCTGCTCGGCTCCCGGCAGGAGGCGGAACGCGACGGCGTCGGAGAGGACGCGCTCGGCAGCCTCGGGCTCCGCGTCGATCGCGAGCTCCGCCAGCAGCACGCGCGCGCACTCCGCGCGGAACGCCGCCAGGCTCTCGGCGTCGGCCGCAACGTGGCACCCGTCGGAGTAGACGCGCATCTCACGGCGGAACGCC
>DATAEI010000060.1:0-6639 GCA_036258075.1 Gaiellales bacterium | reverse complement strand
TGCACGTCGCCCAGAGCCTCTTTCACGACCACGTGCCGGCCAAGCAGCTGGGCATGACGACCGTCTGGATCGACCGCCGCGGCGACGCCGGCCGAGGCGGCGCGACGCCCGCCGCCGACGCGAGCCCCGACATGACCTTCCCGGACATGCGGAGCTTCGCGGCCGCGGCGCTCGCCTAGAGCTACAGCACCGCCATCGCGCCGATGCAGAGGGCGATCCCGGCGATCGCGGCCGCCGTCAGCGCCGAGCCAGGTCGGCTACGAGGCCGGCCACGCCCCGGATCGGATCACTCGGGCGCGGGCGCGGTCGCCGCCGGGCGGTCCCACGCGTAGGCCTCGCCCAGGAACCGCGGCGCCGCCAGGATCCCCATCATCTTCGAGATCTGCACCGTCAGCGACCGCTGCGTGGCGAGCGCCTGGACGGCCTTCAGCGGGTTCACGCCCTCGAACAGGAACACGGCGTCGTGGTCACCGACGAACACGCGGTGGCGCTCGAAGCCCGCCCCGGCCAGGTCGAACGGCGGGCCCTCCGACAGGATCCGCTCCAGGTCGGCTTTGCGGCCCGGACGGATCTCGGCAACGAATGCGATTCGGCTCATGTCACGCCCTCCTTGCGCTCACTTCGCCCGGATCATGGCGCAAGCTTGGCGCACCTGCACGCCGCGCGCGTCGGCGGATGCGCGGAATCAGGCGTTCGGCAAACTACGGCGTCCTCGTTGTCGCGGGACAAGCCGGACATGTGGACACCGTCCCGGTGGTTGTCTAGGATCCCGCGCCGATGAACCGGCTCATGCTGGACTACAACGTCCTGTACATCGTGCTGGTCGTCGCGGGCCTCGTATTCTTCGCAGCGATCTTCCTGTCGACGCGCCCGGCTCAGCGCGCCAAGCCCGCCAGCGTCGAGCGATGGATGGGGCGCGAGGTGGCGTGGTTTGCGATCGTGATCGTGATCCTGCTCGGCTCGCTGGCGGCCACCATCGGGCACACGCCCTGGAACGCCTCAGCCAAGGCCGGCCGCCAGCTGGTGACGGTGACGGCGCTTCAGTACGGCTTCAAGTTCTCGACGACCACCATGCACGTCGACCGCCAGGTCGAGTTCCATCTCAAGTCGCTCGACGTGAACCACGGCTTCGCGGTGTTCGACCCGAGCGGCACGTTCGTCGCCCAGGCCCAGATGGTGCCGGGCTACGACACGACGCTGCGGCTCACGTTCACGAAGCCCGGCAAGTACGTCGTTCGCTGCTTCGAGTACTGCGGGATCGGCCATGCCGCGATGGTCGGCGCGTTCAGGGTGGTCGGCGCATGACGGTGACGACGTACGAGGAGTCCTGCGGCCTCGAGATCCCCGAGCCGGCGACGGGCACGACCGACCTCGCCAAGGTGCGGGCGCTCACGCTGCGCTATCTGGTCGTCTCGACGATCCTGTTCGCCGCAGGCGGCCTGCTCGGCGTGCTCTTGCGCCAGAGCCAGGCCGACCTCGACCGGATCTCGCCGAACCTCTGGTACGAGGTCATGACCGCCCACGGGCTCGCGACCTTCGTCGGCTGGGCGGCGTTCGCGCTCATGGGCGTCACCTGGTGGGTGCTCGCCGAGTGCGGCCTGCCGATCCAGGGCTGGGGCTGGCGGTTCGCCGTCGCCTGCTTCTGGACGATGACCGTCGGTGCGACCGGCGTCGTGGTCACCACGCTCGGCATGGGGTTCGCCGGATCGTGGGTCTTCCTCTACCCGCTCCCGTTCCACGGCGGCAGCTGGTCGCTGCGGGCCACCGGGATCTTCTCGCTCGCCATCCTTTCGGTCGGCCTCTCGATCTTCGCGTACTGCTTCGGCGTCATCGCCGTCGTGCTCGGCGACGGGCTCGGAGCCAGGAGCCGCCGGTGGAACAACCGGCTGGGCTGTGCGCTCGGCTTCGGCTACATCTGGCCGAAGCGGTTCGCGACCGAGCGGCCGGTGCCGTTCCCGGTGCTGCCGCTGACGGTGATTGCGATCGACATGATCATCGCCACGATCCCGCTCGCGGTGCTGCTGGTCGAGATGGTGATCCAGTCGCTCTGGTCGGGCGTCACCGTCGACCCGGTGCTGGCCAAGAGCATGCTCTGGTGGTTCGGGCACCCGGTCGTCTACCTGCTCCTCTTCCCGGCCGTCGCCGTCTACTACCACCTGATCCCGCGATACGCGAAGCGGCCGCTCGTGGCGGGGCACATCATCGGGATCGGCTGGCTGATCGGCGTCTGCGCGAACGTCGTGATCGGCGCCCACCACATGTACCTCGACTTCCCGAACACCTTCCAGCAGACGGTCAACATCGGGATGCAGCCGCTCACGTACGCGGTGACGATCCCCTCGGCGCTCTCGCTCTACTCGCTCAGCTTCACGATCTACCGCTCGGACTTCCAGTGGACTCCGGCGGCGCGCTTCCTGGCGGTCGGCATGGTGTCATGGCTCGTCGCCGGGCTCCAGGGAGTGGGCCTCGCGACGATCCAGTTCGACGCGCTGGCGCACAACACGCTGTGGGTCGTCGGCCACTTCCACAACATGGCGCTCCTCAACATCGGCCTCGTCGTCTTCGCATCCGTCTACGCGTTCGTTCCGAGGCTGACGGGGCGCGACTGGCACAGCCGCCGGCTCGCGGACTGGCATCTCGTCCTGACGGTGGTCGGCGGCTACGGCAGCGTCGTGCCCTGGATGCTCCAGGGACTCGAGGGCGCACCGCGCCGCTGGGCCGTCCTGCCGCAGAAGTACGAGTCGCTCTCGCAGGTCGCGCTGCCCTTCGTCCTTCTGATCGTGATCGGGCAGGCGATCTTCTTCTACAACCTGGCCCGCACCATCGGCTGGCGGTCGGTCAGCGTGTCGCTCGGCGCTCGGGTGCACGCGGACGACACGGTGAACCCGACCGAGCGGCCGACCGAGGCCCTCGGAGCGGTGCTCGCCGCGACCGGCGTCGCGTTCGCGCTCCTGTGCCTGGCGTCGAAGCCGCTCGTGTGGGCGCCCCTCGGGATCCTCGCTGGGTACACGGCGACGACCCTCGGGACCAGACGTCAGGGCTGGTGGGCGGTGCTCGCCGCCGCGGTCCTGATGCTCGTCGGGCTCGCGGGCTTCCGCGTCCCCTCGTAGCCGGCGCCGGCGACGATCGTCCCGGCCTCGCCGCGCAGGATCGCGGCGGCCTGGTCGAGCCGGCCGATGCCGGCCCGCCCGCCGGTGCGCTCGGCGAAGCGGCACGCCGCCTCCACCTTCGGCCCCATCGAGCCGGCGGCGAAGTCCATGCCACGCAGCTCCTGGGGCGAGGCGAGCCGGATCGAGCGCGCCTCGGGGGTGCCCCAGCCCGCCTGCACCTCCGGCACGTCGGTCAGCATCAGGAGGAAGTCGGCGCCGATCTTCTCGGCGAGCAGCGCCGCCGAGAGATCCTTGTCGACCACGGCCTCGACGCCGGCCAGGCCCGCGCCCGAGCTCGTGACCGGGATCCCGCCGCCGCCGGCGCACACGACGAGCACGCCCGCGTCGAGCAGGAGCCGGATCGTCTCGATCTCGACGATGTCGGCGGGCTGCGGCGAGGCGACGACGCGGCGCACGTACGGCCCATCCGGCCGCACCGTCCAGCCGCGCTCGCGGGCCAGCCGCTCGCCCTCCGCGGGCTCGTAGACCGGCCCGATCGGCTTCGACGGGACGGCGAAGGCCGGGTCGGCCGGGTCGACGACGGTCTGCGTGAGCAGCGTGGCGACCCGGCTTCCTTCCGGAAGCACGTTCAGGAGCGCCTGGTCGAGGAGATAGCCGATCATCCCCTCGGTCTCGGCGCCCAGCACGTCGAGCGGGTACGGCCGGACGTCGTCATAGGCCTCGGCCTGGAGCGCCAGCAGCCCCACCTGCGGGCCGTTCCCGTGCGTCACGACCAGCCGGTGCGTCTCGCCCAGGACGGCGAGCGACGCCGCCGCGGTGCGCACGTTGGCCTGCTGGTGGGACGCCTCGGCCGGCTCCCCGCGGCGCAGGAGCGCATTCCCGCCGAGCGCGACGACTGCGAGGGGCTTCATCGGTCACCCCACGCCCGGCGGATGTACGCGTAGAGCACGGCCTCCTCCGTCCAGAGCCGGTTCTCGGCCTGGCGGAAGACGACCGACGCTGGCCCGTCGATGACATCGGCCTCGACCTCCTCGCCCCGGTGGGCGGGCAGGCAGTGGAGGAACACGGCCTCGCGGTCGGCGTGGCGCATCAGCTCGGTGCTGACCTGATAGGCGGCGAGGACCTCCTGGCGCTTGGCCCGCTGGGCCTCGTCGTCGCCCATCGACACCCACACGTCGGTGTAGACGGCGTTGGCGCCGGCGACGGCCTCCGCGGGGTCGTGGACGACCGCGATGCTGCCGCCGTGCGCGAGCGCGGTCGCGGACGCGGCGTCGGTGATCGCCGGATCGGGCTCGAAGCCATGAGGCGTGCCGACGACGACGTGCATGCCGGCGAGCGCGCCGGCCTGCATCAGCGAGTGGGCCACGTTGTTGCCGTCGCCAATGTAGGCGACGCGCACCCCCTGGAGGCTCCCGAACCGCTCGCGGATCGTGAGCAGGTCGGCAAGCGCCTGGCAGGGATGGTGGTCGTCGGTGAGCGCGTTGATGACGGGCTTCTCCGCGGCCGCAGCCATCTCGTCGAGGACGGACTGGGCGAATGTCCGGACGACGATCGCGCTCGCGTAGCCGGAGAGCACGCGGGCCGTGTCGGAGATCGGCTCGCCGCGGCCGAGCTGGAGCTCGTCGGGGCGCAGGCCCAGCGGCAGGGCACCGAGGTGCTGGCAGGCCGCCGCGAAGGAGACGCGCGTCCGCGTTGACGGCTTCTCGAAGAACATGGCGACCGTGTCGCCGTGAAGCGCGGTCTCCCACCCGTGAGGAGCCGCCTTCATCTCGGCGGCCAGGTCGAGCAGCACGTAGAGGTGGCGCGCGTCGAGGTCGGAGATCCGCAGCAGGTCGCTCGGCGCGGAGATGGGAGTGGGTGTCTCATGCGGGGTGATCACTGCAGGCTTCCTTCCTCCGGCATGACCGGATCACGTTCGATGGGGCACGACATGCAGCGCGGGCCGCCGCGGCCGCGGCCGAGCTCGGAGCCGGTGATCGGAATCACCTCGACTCCGGCCTCGGCGAGCCGCTGGTTCGTGTCGACGTTGCGCTCGTACGCCAGGACGACGCCCGGCGCGATCGCGAGGACGTTGTTGCCGTCGTCCCACTGCTCGCGCTCGGCCTCGTAGTGGTCGCCGCCGGTCTCGATGAGCCGCAGGGCGGGCAGGCCGAGGGCGCGGGCGACGGCCGCGTAGAGGTCGGGCTCGCGCTCGACCTTCGGCCGGGAGGCGCCCGGCTCCAGCCGGTAGCCGACGAGCGCCCGCTTCAGCCCCGGGTAGACGGTGAATGCGTCGCGGTCAACCATGGTCATCACCGTGTCGAGGTGCATGGCGGAGCGCAGCTTCGGCATGACGACCGCGATGACCGACGTCGCAGCGCCGGCGGCGAAGAGCCGCTGGGCGATCTGCTCGACGGCGACCGGACGGGTGCGCTCCCCCATCCCGACGAGGACGCAGCCGTTGCCGATCACGAGGATGTCGCCGCCCTCGAGCATCGCCGGGACGTCGAGCCCGTCGCTCCAGATCTGGAAGTCCTCGCGGTGGAACAGCCGGTGGTGGCGGATGATCGTCTCGAGGTTCAGCGTCTCGCGCTTCCGAGCCGGCTTCGCCATCGTGTTGATGGTGACGCCGCCGTAGATCCACGCCGACGTGTCGCGCGTGAAGAGGTGGTTGGGAAGCGGAGCGATCGCGAAGTCGTCAGGCGTCGCCGTCTGCACGACGAGCCCGGTCGACGCGAACGGCAGCTCGCCGAACGAGACGCCGCCGATCAGCGCGCCCGCGACCTCGGGCGGGGGCAGCCGCCAGAGCCAGTCGTAGATGCGCTCGCCGAGCCGCTTTCCCAGCTCGGAGTGCTCGATCGTCTTTGCGACGAGCGAGGCGCACACGGCCGGGTCCTCGAGCGCCTCGGCCAGGAGATCCTGAAGATGCAGCACCTCGACGCCGCGGCCGCGCAGCGTGTACGTGAACGCGTCGTGCTCCTGACGGGCGCGCGTGACCCACAGCACGTCGTCGAAGAGCAGCTCGTCCTTGTTGGTCGGTGTCAGCCGCTCGAGCTCGCGGCCGGGACGATGAAGAACGACCCGCCTCAGGACGCCGACCTCCGAGTCGACGCCGAGACGGGCCGCGGCGGCCGTGGAGGCCGCAGGGGGTGAGGCCGTACGTTCAGAGGAGATCATTTCCAGCTCCTTGCTGTCCCCCGCATCGTGGGCGCTCGGAGCCGCGCGAGCATCGGCGGCGGCGCCGATCTCGGGCAGGAGAACCACCGAACGGGTGATGTGGTGAACTACTCATGGGGCCCGCGCCCGGCCCGCGTGTGCGAGACGGAACGGTTTCGCACACCTCCCGTGACAAACGTCACCGAATTGGCGCAATCGGCGGGATGGCGGGGTCAGACCCCGGTCCGTCGCCGTGACGCTCTTGGCACACCTCCGCGGCCCGGTACCGAGCGAACGACGAATTGCCGCCACCGATGCGGCTCCGGCGAAGACCGCGCTCTTCGCCGGAGCGCCCCAACGCGACGGCAGCCCTTAAGGAGGGGGCCCACGGGGG
>DATAEI010000059.1:0-1846 GCA_036258075.1 Gaiellales bacterium | reverse complement strand
GGCGCGGGTGCGGGGGATTACCTCGAGGCCGGCTCCGGGGACGACAGCGTCGACGGCGGCGACGGCGTCGACCTCCTGATCGCGGGTACGGGCAACGACCGGATCGACGCCGGCACGGGGAACGACGTCGTGTACGCGGGCGCGGGCGCGGATCTCGTGCTCGGCGGGCAGGGCGACGACACGCTGTTCGGGCAGTCCGAGGGCGATCGGCTCTTCGGCGGCGCCGGCCGCGACCGTGTCTACGCGAGCCTGGGCGGCGACTTCGTCGACGCGGGATCGGGGGCCGATCGCGTCAGCGCGGAGGGCGGCTCCGCGACGATCCTGGCCGGCGGCGGCGACGACACGGTCACGGGGAGCGGCGGCGCGATCGACGTGCAGGGCGGCCCCGGGCGCGACCGCATCCGCACGGGCGAGGCGGCCGACCGCATCTCCGGGGGCGGCGGCAGCGATGCCATCGAGGCCGGCGCCGGCGACGACACCGTGAAGGCCCGTGACGGTGTCCGTGACCGGATCGAGTGCGGTGAGGGGCAGGACAAGGTCGCGGCCGACACGTTCGACCTCGTCAGCGACTGCGAGTCCAGCGGCCGCCTGGCCCGCCGCACCCCCGCAACGATGCGGTAGAAACCGCTCCATGCCGGCCACCGGGTTGACCGTGGCAGTGACGGGCCCGACCGGCGATCTCGGGATCGCGATCGTCGACGCTCTCCAGCGCTCCCGGTCGGTGAGCAGGATCATCGGGATGGCGCGGCGCCCCTTCGACCCGGCGGACCGCGGCTGGAAGAAGGCCGAGTACCGCCAGGGCGACGTTACCGACCGCGAGAGCGTGCGCGACCTCGTCAAGGGCGCCGACGTCGTGGTGCACCTCGCCTTCGTGATCGTGCGAGCCGGGGAGGCGTCGCGCAACCTGAACGTCGAGGGCTCGCGGCTCGTGTTCGAGGAGGCCGCCAAGGCCGGCGCCGAGCGCATCGTCTACGCGTCGAGCGTGGCCGCCTACGGCTTCCACGAGGACAATCCCGACTGGCTGACCGAGGACGTGCCGGCGCGCGGGTCACCCGAGTTTCCGTACTCGCAACAGAAGGCCGAGGTCGAGCAGGTGCTGGCCGATGTCCTGCGGCGGCGCAGGCGGACGGTCGCCTACGTGTTTCGCCCCTGCATAGTCGCCGGGCCGGGCGCACGGACGATGCTCCACGAGATGCCGTACTTCCGCCTCGGAGAAGCGATGCCCGACGCCGCGAAGCGGCTGCTCCAGATGATGCCGGTGCTCAAGCCGGTGATTCCCGACCCCGGCGTGCCCTTCCAGCTCGTGCACGAGGAGGACGTTGCGAGCGCTTTCGCCGCCGCGGTGCGCGGCCGCGGCGAGCCCGGCCCGTACAACCTGGCCGGCAGCGGCACGCTGACCTTGGGCGAGGTGGCCGACGCCCTCGACTGGTACTCCCTGCCAGTCCCGAAGCCGATCACCGAAACGACCGCGGAAATGGTGACTCGCCTGCCGCTCCTGCCCGACTCGGTGGCCTGGATCCACGCGCTCAGGAGGCCGGTCCTGATGAAGACGGAGCACGCGAGGAAGGAGCTCGGCTGGCGCCCCAAGCACACGTCCATCGCCGTCCTTCGGGAGATGGTCGAGGCCGAGCGCGCCGAGGCGACGGACCGCTGAGGCAGGCTCAGAGCGCCCTGCGGTACAGCTCCGCGTAGTCCTCCTCGCCCATCTCGCGGGGGTTGAGCAGGGTCGTACCGTCGCCCATCGCGCCCTCGACCAGGGCGGGGATGCCCGACTCGGGCACGCCCGCCTGCGAGAGCCGGGTGGGCAGGCCGATCCGCTCGACGAGCTCGGTGATGTGCGTGGCGA
>DATAEI010000058.1:0-17897 GCA_036258075.1 Gaiellales bacterium | reverse complement strand
GCTTGAAGCCGTTGTAGCGGCCCGGCTTCCGGGTCGAGAACAGGTCGTACTTCGAGACCTTGTTCTCACGGTCGCCGAACCCGTCGACGTTGACCGTGAGCGCGACGCCCGGGTACTGCTTGAGCGTGCGCGCGTGCTGGATCATCTCGGTGGTGAACCGGTGCACGATCAGGAGCTTCTGCGGCAGGTTGTGCGCCTTCACGATCTTCGCCATGTACGCCTGCACGTGGTTCACGATCGAGGCGTCGGTCGAGCCGATCACCGAGCCGGGCACCTGGCCGGGCGCCATGCTCCACTCGGGGTCGAGCGCGATACCGACGTCGGGCTCGCGCAGCCAGCGGGCGTAGGCGTGCACCTCGCGCATGAACGGCGATCGGCCCGGCTGGATGTCGAGGATGAGGAGCGCGTGCGCCTTGCGGGCGGCGGCCAGGTAGCGGTCGATCAGGTCGGCCGGCTGGCGCGCGCGGTAGGTGCCGTCCGCGCCGGGTGACGCCTGGGCGACCGTCGCGATCAGCTCCATCGCGGGAAGCACCGGCCGGTCGGCCTTGTACTTGGCCGCCATCTTGTCGAGGCGGCGGCCGGCCTGGTCGGGCGTGCCGATGCCGAGCGTCCCGAGCCCGGCGTCCTCGGGCGCACCGTAGAACGCCACGACCCGGGTGCGGGGGAGGATGGTGCGGCCGCCGTCGGGAAGCGCCGGCGGCCGCTTCGCCGTGGTGGTCGCGGCCGACGCGGCGCCCTTGGCGGGCGGCGACGAGCCGCCGATTCGCGTCCACGCGCCCGCGGCGGCGAAGATCACGGCCAGCGAGACGAACGACGCGAGCGCGATGCGTCGCTGGCGGATCGCCCGTTCCCTGGCAACCTGCCGCTGCACCCAGCGCGGATCGCCGCGATAGGCCTTGAGCCGTCTTTCGATGTCCTCTAGATCGGAGCGTCCCATAGGGGGTACCAGCGCTCGAGCTCAGGTTCGATCGGCAGCTCGTTCTCCATCCGGGCCTGAAGCTGGAGCTCGCGCTCGGTGTCACGGTGGTTCTTGCCCTGCGGCACGAACGGGTAAAACGAGCCGCGCTTGAAGTTGTAGACGAAACGGACGTTCCCCGGCTCGAACCCGAAGAGCGCGCACAGCAGCTGCTCGCCGAATCCGTCGTCGGTCATCGACTGCGCGGTGACGTGGATCGTCGTCACCAGATCCTCGAAGTCGGCGTCGGTGAGGGTGAACCACTCGTACTTGTACTCGTCGACGGTGCGCTCCATCTTGGTGCCGGAATCGCTGAAGGCCATCCGCACCATCTCCTCGATGTCCTTGCCGCTCTCACGGAACCGCGACGACGCCATCGGCTTGAAGCAGATCGCGGCCTTCTGCGATGGGTGCAGGTCGAGCTCAGTGTCGAGCGTCACCTGGGCGGTCGAGATGGCGAACAACCGCTCGAGCGTCGGCTTCTCGACCTTCGTCCGGCCCAGCAGGCTGTCGAATAGCCCCATGGGGTCGGAAAATCTACCCGAATTGCAGCCCGCGGGCTGCTTTGGAAGAGTCTTACAGGCCCTCGAGGCCGCGCTCGAGGCGGCGCAGCTGCTCGAGCCGGGCCTCGAGCGGCGGATGGTCGGCGAAGATGTTCGAGAGCCCGTTCTTCAGGCCGGCCGGGATGATGAAGAACTGGTTCAGGCCTTCGGCCATCCGCATGTCGCGCTGCGGGATCCGGCCCATGGCGCCCGAGATCTTGACCAGCGCCGACGCGAGGCTGGACGGCGACTTGGTGAGGATCGCGGCGCCGCGGTCGGCGGCGAACTCGCGGTAGCGCGAGAGGGTGCGGATGAGGACAAACGACAGGGCATAGACGACGATCGAGACCAGGAGCACGACGACGAAGGCGTTGCCGGAGTTGTTGTCGTCGTCGCCGCCGCCGAAGCCGCCTCCGAAGAAAAAGCCCCAGCGGGTGATGAACCCGGCGACCATCGCGAAGAAGCTGGCGAGCGTCATGACGGCGACGTCGCGGTGGGCAACGTGGCTCAGCTCGTGGGCGATCACGCCCTCGAGCTCGTCGGGCTCGAGCCGGTCGAGCAGGCCCTGCGTGACGGCCACGGCCGCGTGCTTGGGGCTGCGGCCGGTCGCGAACGCATTCGGCATGTCGGTCGGCACGATGGCGACGCGCGGCATCGGAAGCCCTGCCGTCATGCACAGCCGCTGCACGACCGCGTGCAGCTCGGGCGCCTCCGCCTGGCTCACGATCCTCGCTCCGGACGACCGAAGCGCGATCTTGTCGCTCGTCCAGTACTGCACGAGCAGCATGCCGCCGCCGAGCAGGACGATCGGGATGAGGCCCAGGTTGAACGCCTGGGCGAGCACCACGAAGAAGACGACGTAGATCAGCCCGAGCAGGAAGACCGTGGTCGTCATGCGGGCGATCAGGCCGGGATCCCGGTCGAGCGTTCGGCGTCGTGCCATGCGCATATCGTAGCCGCGGGCGTCCCAGGCCGAACGGGCGCCGCGACTACGTGCTGCGGGCGATGCGGCGCGCCGCGATGCCTGCCGCGGTCAGCCCGGTGCCGGCCGCGAGCACGACGATGAGGTCGAGGCCGGTGAACGGCAGGCTGCCGCCCTGGCCGCCGCCCTGCTGTCCGAGGACGGCGCCGTACTGATCGTCGGATGCGGTCGGGTCACCGGACGCCGCCCGGGCGGGCTGGGCGCTGGCCAGGAGCAGCACCAGAACCGTCAGTGCAGCGAGCACCCCGATGCGGACGCGGTGGCCGTGAGTCGAATGGACGTTCTCGTGCATGCCGGTGAGGTGCCCCGCCTGCAGGAACTGGAAACCTCGGTCGGCAGTGCGCGGCCTACGCCGCCAGGAACCGGATGTCGGGCAGCGACCGGTGCCGGTCGCGGTGCCCGAGGCCGTACCCCACGACGGGCCGCTCGGCGGCGGTGTAGCCGAGGTAGCGCACGTCCAGCTCGACGAGCCGCCGGTGCGGGCGGTCGAGCAGGGCGCAGACGTCGACCCGCGCCGCTCCGCGGGCCGAGAGGGCGCGCACGACGTTGAGCAGCGTGAGGCCGGTGTCGATCACGTCCTCGACCACGATCACGTGCTCACCGCGGACGGGCCGGTCGAGGTCCTTGGCCAGCCGGATCCGGTCGCCCCCGCCGCCCGAGTAGGGGGTGAGCTGGAGCGTGTCGATGCGGTGCGGGATCGAGAGCGCGCGGGACAGGTCGGCGCACAGGACGACGGCCCCCTTGAGCACCGCAACCAGCGTGAGCTCCGCCCCGCGGTGGTCGCGGTCGATGGCCGCCGCGAGCTCGCCCACGCGCTCGGCGATCGCCTCGGCCGGCAGATAGACGGCCCCGGCCGTGCCGGTCACGCCGGCAGCCGCAGGCCGTGCCGGTCGGCGAGAGCGTCGATGTCGCGGCGGTAGAAGATGCGGATGCGGACGTCGGGGTAGAGCTCGCGCAGCCGCCGGACCTTGCGGTTCTTCTTCGTGACGAGCGACTGCTTCATGGTGGTCACCTCGACGTACAGGTCCTGCTCCGGGAGGTAGAAGTCGGGCGTGAACGCCTCGAGCACGCCACCTTCCTCGCTCACCTCGAGCGGGAACGTGTGCGGCTCGTACTCCCACGCCACGCCGTGGTAGTCGAACAGGCGGGCGCACTCTCGCTCGGCGTCGTTCTGAAACCGCGGCTCTTCATGCATCCCGCCTCGCAAGGGTACCGATCGGCCCGGACGGCGGTACGATGGCGCCCGTGCCGAGCCAGCCTCGCCCGTTCGTCATCGCGCACCTCTCCGACCTGCATTGCGGCTCGCCCTACTTCGTCGAGAACCTGCTCCAGCGGGCGATCATGGAGATCAACGACCTCGGTCCGGACGTGGTCGTCTGCTCGGGCGATCTGACGACGTTCGGATACAAGCAGGAGTACCGGCAGGCGCGCGAGTACCTCGAGCGCCTGGTCTGTCCGGACGTCATCACGATCCCCGGGAACCACGACTCCCGAAACGTGGGCCACGTCCACTTCGAGAACCTGATCGGGCCGCGCTCCACCGTGCTGCGGAAGGGCGGGATCACGTTCGTGGCCGTCGACTCCTCGGAGCCCGACCTCGACCACGGCGTCGTCGGCCGAGGCCGCTACGGCTGGATCGAGGAGCAGTTTGCGCCGCCGGCCGACTTCCGCGTGTTCATCCTGCACCATCACCTGCTCCCGATCCCGGGCACCGGGCGCGAGCGAAACGTCGTCCACGACGCCGGCGACGCGCTCGAGGTGCTCCAGCGGGCGGGCGTGAACCTGGTGCTCTCGGGCCACAAGCACGTGCCGTACGCCTGGCGGCTGGAGGACCTGTTCGTCGTGAACGCGGGCACCGTGTCGTCGATGCGCCTGCGCGGGAACACGCGCCCCTGCTACAACGTCGTCGAGATCGCGTCCGAGGAGGTGGCGGTGTACCGCAAGTACCCGTTCCACGGCCGCGAGACGATCATCCGCTTCTCGCCCGTCACCCTGGCCTACGAGAAGCACACGGTGCCGACGGGCACGTAGATGGGTGATATCCAGATGCGCCCGGCGCTGGCACTCGTCGACGGCGAGCACTACCCGCCCGTCGTCCGGGCGGCGATCGCGCTCGCGGCCCGGAGCGGCCCTGTGGTGGCGGCGCTGCTCCTCGGCGGCGTCGAGAAGCTCGACGGCGTGCCCGACTACGGCGTGCCGCTCGAGCGCGTCGAGGGCGATCCCGCGGCCGCGCTCGTGGCGGCAGCGCACCGGCACGGGGCCGGGCGGATCCTCGACCTGAGCGACGAGCCGGTGCTCGACGAGCGGGCCCGCTTCCGGCTCGCCGCCCACGCGCTCGCGGCCGGGCTGGAGTACGCCGGCGCGGACTTCGAGTTCCGCCCGCCGCCGCGGGAGCCGGCGGGCATCCCCGCGCTCGCGGTCGTGGGCACGGCCAAGCGGATCGGGAAGACCGCGGTGAGCGGGCACGCGGCCCGGCTGCTCTCCGCCGACCGCCGCGTCGTGGTGGTCGCGATGGGCCGGGGCGGGCCCGCCGCACCCGAGGTGGTCGACGGCGCCGCGGCCCGGCTCGGGGTCGCCGACCTGCTCGCGCGGGCCCGCGCGGGCGAGCACGCCGCCTCGGACTACCTCGAGGACGCGGCGCTCGCAGGGGTCGCCACGGTCGGGGCGCGCAGGTGCGGCTCGGGCCTCGCCGGGACGCCGTTTCTCTCGAACGTGCCGGAGGCCGTCGCCGCGGCGCGCGCGCTCGATCCGGACCTCGTGCTGCTGGAGGGATCGGGCGCCGCCCTTCCGCCGGTGGCGGCGGACCGCACCGTGCTGGTAACCTCAGCCGCTCGCCCGTCGGAAAGCCTGGTGACAGGGATGGGGCCGTACCGGATACTTGTGTCCGACATGCTGGTCGTGACCATGTGCGAGCCGCCGCTGGCGACGCCGGAGGACGTGGACGGGGTGCGCGCGGCCGTGGCCTCGGTGCGCCCGGACCTGCCGGTCGTGACGACGGTCTTCCGGCCGCACCCGGCCGAGGCGGTCGAGGGCGAGCGCGTGGCGCTCTTCACGACGGCGCCGGCCGCCGTCCATCCGGCGCTGCGGAAGTCGCTCCACTCCGACCACGGGGCGGATGTCGTCGCGGTCTCGGGGTCGCTCTCCGACCGCGCCGCGCTCCGCGCCGACCTCGAGCGGCCGGAGGTCGCCGCGGCGGGGGCTTACCTGACCGAGATCAAGGCGGCGGCGATCGACGTCGTCGCGGAGGCGGCGGAGGCCCGGGGTGCCCGCCTCGTCTTCTGCGACAACCGGCCGCACTCCACGGACGGCTCGCCAGACCTCGACGCGGCGCTGCGCCGGATGGCCGACGAGGCGGTGGCGGCGCATGCCTGACTGGGGCCGCATCCTGCGCCGCGGGGCCGAGCCCGAGCGGGCGACGCCGGCCGCCGTCCCGGGGCGCGAGCCGCGGATTCGCAGCCGCGGGGCGCCGATGCCGTTCTCGAAGGGCCGGATGGCCCAGGCGCTCGTCCTCGCCGGGGCGGAGCCGGACCGCGCCTACCAGCTCGCGCTGCGCATCCAGTGGGAGGTGTCGCGGATTGCCGAGGACGAGATCCCGATCGAGCAGCTGCACGGCGTGGTGGAGGAGGTCCTGGCCGCGGAGGAGGGGCCCCAGATCGTGTCGCGCTACCACGGCTGGCACGAGGTGCTCAGGCTCGACCGCCCGCTCATCATCCTGCTCGGCGGCGCGACCGGCACCGGGAAGAGCACGCTCGCGAGCGAGATCGCCTACCGGCTCGGCATCAGCCGGATCACCTCCACCGACGCCGTCCGCCAGGTCATGCGCGCCTTCTTCGCCGCCGAGCTCATGCCCGAGCTGCATTTCTCGTCGTTCGAGGCGGCGCAGGGCCTCAAGGTGCCGATGCCCGACCCCGACTCGGAGGACCGCGCGCTCTACGGCTTCCTCCAGCAGTCCGGGCAGGTGGCCGTCGGGGCGAACGCCGTCGTCGAGCGAGCCGTGCTCGAGGGGCTCTCGACGGTGGTCGAGGGCGTGCACCTCGTCCCGGGCCTGGTCTCGGCCCACCAGCACGCGGGCGCCGTCGTCGTCCAGGCCATGCTCGCCATCACCGACGAGGAGACCCACCAGGGGCACTTCTTCTTCCGCGACGTGGCGAGCGGCGGCGTCCGGGCGATGGACCGGTACCTGCGCAGCTTCGGCGAGATCCGCCGCATCCAGGACTATCTGATCGGCCGCGCCGAGAAGGAGAGCTGGCCCGTCATCGAGGCCGGCGATCCCGACCAGGCGCTGATCGCCGTCATGGACCTCATCCTGGAGCGCGCCACGGCCCGCCAGGCGGCGGTACCCTGACCGTGTGCACGTTGACGCCGACGTCGTGACCGCGGGGAAGGGCGACTCGGCCGCCGCCGAGCCGTGCCGCTGCACGGAGCTGACCGCCGTGACCGAGCGGTGCGTCCTCGCCGCCGGCCGGCACCTGGGCCGCGGCGACGCGGCCGCGGCCGACCTCGCGGCGTCCGAGGCGATGGTGTCCGCGCTCGAGCACGTGCCGGTGTCGGGCCGGCTCGTCATCGGCCGCGAGGATGAGAGCCACCCGCTGGCCGAGGGGCGCGAGCTGGGCGAGGGCGGCCCACGGCTCGACCTCGCCTGCGACCCGGTCGGGAACGGGGCCGCCGTGGCCGGCGGGCGGCAGGGCGCGATCTCGATCCTGGCGGCGTCGGATCCCGGCGGGCTCACGCCGCTCCCACGGATGTACATGCGCAAGATGGCCGTCGGGCCGGTCGCGAAGGGCCGGATCGACCTGCGAAGGCCCGTCGGCGAGAACCTCGAGGCGATCGCGGACGCCTTCGGCCGCCGCGTCGGCGACGTCACCGCGATCGTGCTGGAACGGCCGCGCCACGACGACCTGGTGGCCGAGATCCGCGAGGCCGGCGCCCGCATCAAGCTGATCGACGACGGGGACGTGACGGCGGCGATCAGCGCTGCGATCCGTGGGACGAACGACCACCTCGCGATCGGGATCGGCGGGGCGATGGACGGCGTGATCGCCGCCGCCGCGCTGCGCTGCCTCGGCGGCGAGGTGCAGGGCCAGCTGTGGCCGCTCACGAGGACCGAGATCGCCGACGCCGCCTCGCACGGGATCGACGACATCGAGCGGATCTTCGAGATCGACGACCTGGTGAACGGCCATCACACCGTGGTTGCGACCGGCATCTCCGGCGGCGACCTGCTCCGCGGCGTGCACTATTTTGCCGAGGGCGCGCGCACGCACTCCCTCGTCCTGTGCACGCGCTGCAACCGGGTGCGCTTCATCGACTCGATCCACCTCTTCTCGCACGACCGCCACGAGGCGATCCGCCTGTGATGGAGCCGCTCCTCTACGAGCTGCACGACATGGCCCGCGAGCGCGGCGTCGACGGCTACCGGCGCATGACGAAGACGGAGCTTCTGGAGGTCGTCGGCGGCGGCCACACCGGCGGGCCGACGACCGTCGAGCGGGTGGTCCGCGGAGGGCTCGGACTGCTCACCCTGCGCGGGGGGACGCCCGAGAACACCCTGGCGCTCGAGACCCTCGAGGAGCTGGCGACGGCCGCCGAGGAGCTTGCGGCCGACGAGGCCGTGCGGCTCGTGGCGATCACCGGGGCGGGCGGGCGGATCTTCTCGGCCGGCGCCGACCTGAGCGCCATCGCCGGCCTCTCCGGCGCCGAGGTGACCGAGCGCGGCTCGGCGGCCCTCGACCGCATCGAGGCGGTCGACGTCCCGACGGTCGCCGCGCTGAACGGGCACGCCGTGGGCGGCGGGATCGACCTCGCCCTGGCGTGCGACTGGCGGATCGCCGCCGAGGGCGCCCGCCTGCGGTTCATCCATAACGAGCTCGGCTACTCGCCGCCGTGGGGCGCGGCCGGGCGGATCGCCCGCCTGGTCTCGGCGCCCGTGGCGCTGCGGCTCTTCGCCACGTGCGCGCTGGTCTCGATGCAGGAGGCGCGCGGCATGGGCCTCGTCGACGACCTCGCCTCGCCGCACCGCCTGCTCGGCCGGGTCGAGGCCCTCCTCACGCGGATCGAGCGCGCCGACCGGGTCGCGGTCATGGCGACGAAGCGGCTGCTGCGGCCCGACACGCCGCGCGAGGCCCACTCCGCCGCGTTCGCCGCGCTGTGGGACGCCCGGACGGCGGGCGCATCATCTACGCTTCCGGAATGAGCGAGCTCACGACCGAAGCCGTTTGGGACGCCCTACGCGTCGTCGAGGACCCGGAGCTCGGCATGGACGTCGTCGACCTCGGCCTCGTCTACGACGTGGCGATCTCCGGGGACGCGGTCGCGATCACCTATTCGCTCACCTCGATGGGGTGCCCGGCCGGCGCCCAGATCGAGCAGGACATCCGCGACTCCGTCGGCAGCATGGCCGGCGTCGGCGAGGTCACCACCGAGCTCACGTTCGACCCGCCGTGGTCGCCGGAGCGGATGTCCGACGACGCCAAGTTCGTCCTCGGCTTCTGACCCGCTCGGGCGCGCGAAATTTCACCCTTTTCCGGGCGGCGAATTCTGCCGATCTGTCCTTCTGTACTGGTGTTTTTTCCGGGAGGCAGACATGCTCGATTTTCTCACCCAGCTTCGGGATGAGGCCGGCCAGACGATGGCGGAGTACGCCGTCGTCCTCGGTGTGATCACGATCGCCGTGGTCGTCACGCTCGGCCTGCTCAGCACGGCCATCCAGGGCCTGCTGAACAACGTGATCGCGACGCTCTAGGGCACGCAGCGCTCACCGGCGCCCCCGGTCTCGGCACCCGCCGGCCGGGGGCGACGCAATTCCGGGCCGGGGTCAGACCCCGAACGGTTCGTGTTGCGCTCCCGTGACGTCCGCGGCACGTTCCCGGGTGGCCGTCACCCGCCGAGCGTCACGGAAGCGCGTCGCCGGTGTGGCGGCAGAAGTTCAGGGTCTGACCCCGCTCCGCGCCCGCTGGACTACTCGTAGCGGAGGCGGCCGAGCAGCCGTCCCCACGGCGCGGCGGGATCGATGATCGCCGCCGCCGCGAGGATCTTCGCGACGTCGCCCAGCACGAACGGCCAGAGGCCGTAGTGGAGCGTCGTGGCGCCCGCGCCCGTCCACGGTGTCGGGATCGCCTGGTGCAGCCAGACGAGGCCGGTGGCGTAGATGCAGACGCTGCCCGCGAGCATCGCGGGAACGGTGACGTAGAAGCTGCGGCCGTAGCGCTCGCACAACCAGCCGACGAGGAGCGCCGTGAGCGGGTAGGCCCACAGGTAGCCGCCGCTCGCGTGCAGCGGGTTGGCCTGCGTGAGCCAGGCGATGCCGCCGTCACCGTCGGCGAAGACCGGCATCCCGGCCGCGCCGGCCCCGATGTAGAGCAGCTGCGCGGCGGCGCCCTTCCGCGCCCCGAGGAACGCGGCTGAGCCGAGCACGACGAACGTCTGAAGCGTGGTGGGCACCGGGTACCCGAACGACACCTGCGCGGAGAGCGCCGTCAGGACCGCGGCGCCGACGACGGTCAGGAGCACGCTCATCGCGCCGGGATGGGCGCGGGAGATCACGCGGTCGTGCATTCGAGATGCCTCCTTGGCAGGCGTTCGGGACGGGACGCGGTCGCTGACCCTACCAGGCGATCCCGCGCCGACGCCAGAATACGGTCGTGGACTCCGGCCAGCTCACGCGCGCGGTCCTCGACGAGGCGGCCCGGCTCGGGATCGACGCCTGCGGCGTGTGCCGCGCCGAGCCCTATCGGCGTACCGAGGCGCTGATCGTGGAGCGGCGCGAGGCCGGGCTCTTCGCGGACATGCGCTTCACCATGGCCCACCCGGAGCGCTCGTGCCATCCCGAGACGCTGCTGCGAGGCGCCCGCTCCGTCGTCGCCGCGGCGCGGAGCTACGCGCGGCCGGAGCCCGCGAAGCCCGGCGACGTCCCGCGGGGGCGCCTGCCCCGCTACACGCGCCGCGACGACTACGCGGTCCTGCGCGACCAGCTCGCGGCGCTCGGGAGGCACCTCGCCGACCTGGCCCCCGGAGCCAGGTCGGCCGTGTTCGTCGACGCGAACCACCACGTCGACCGCGAGGCGGCGGCCCGGGCCGGCATCGCCGTCTACGGCAAGAACACCCTCGCCATCACCCGCCGTCACGGATCGTGGGTCGTGCTCGGCGTGCTCGTGACCGATGCCGAGCTCGAGCCCACGAGCGCTGCGCCGGAGGAGCCCGCCTGGGATGCCTGCGGCTCGTGCCGGGCATGCATCGACGCCTGCCCCACGGGTGCGATCGTCGCCGACAGCGTCCTCGACGCCCGCCTCTGTCTGAGCTACCACACCCAGTCACGGGTGGACGAGCTGCCGTTCCCCGCGGAGCTGGGGGATCGCGTCTACGGGTGCGACATCTGCCAGGACGTGTGCCCGTGGAACACGGGCGCGGGCCGGCGCGCCGCCGGGCTCGAGCCGGACGCGGTCGACGACGCCTTCCCGCCGCTCGCTGACTGGATCGACGCCGACCCCGACGAGCTGGCGGAGCGGTACCGGCGGCTCTACATCCCCGACCGCGACGGACGCCACCTGGCGCGGAACGCCCGCGCGGCCCTCGCCAACCTCAGCGGACGGCGATCGGGCTGATCTCGCGCAGGAGCTGCTCGGCCGAGCGCCGCACCTGGGTGCGGACGACGTCGGGCTCGATCACCTCGGCCTGGCCGCGGTAGCGCAGGATCTCGGAGACCAGCCACTCGCGCGAGCCGTACGTCACGTCGGCGACGGCGGCGCCGCCGCGCGCGGGCTGGGCGCCGGGCCGGCCCTCGAGCTCCCACCGTGCCCGCTCCGGCGTGAACCAGATCCGGGCGATCCCGACCTCCCCGCCCAGCGAGTGGTCCAGGTCGGACATCTGCGGCCGCGGCTCGTAGGCGGCCCGGGAGAGGTTGGCCTCCTTGATGTACTCGACCCGGAACGTGCGCCGGCCCTCCCGGCTGCGATCCCAGGTCTCGACGTACCAGCCGCGGTCGTCGCGGCGCAGGAGATAGGGCTCGACCGTGCGCGTCGAGAACTCGTTCGACGAGCGCGACAGGTAGGTGATCTCGACCAGCCGCCGGTCACGGACGCCCGCCGAGAGGACGGTCACGGCGTGCTCGGCGGCGTCGGTCTCGTGGGGCGCGGGCGTGTCGGCGAGCGCGTAGCTTCCGAACGCGGCCTCGACCTTCGCGCGGACGGTGGCGAGCGTGGTGTGCGCCTCGGCCGCGACGAGGGGGGAGATGACGTCGAGCGCCCGCAGGAGCGCCTTCGCCTCGAGCGGCGAGAGCCGCGCCGGGCGGCGGAACGTATCGCCGTAGAGCTCCTTGTCGACCATCACGTGGCCGTTCTCGGTGGAGCAGTAGACCGCGTAGCAGCCGCCGCCGAAGTTGACCAGGTTCAGCAGGTCGAGACTCTCCTGAAGCTCCTGGGGGGTGAGCCGGAACCGCGTCTGGATCTCGTCCGACTCCACCCTGGCCGATGCGGCGTCGCCACAGCGGGCGAGCAGGAACGCCAGGAGCGCCTGGAGGAGCGCGAAGCGCTCGGGCGCCACCGGGCCCGGGGAGCGCACCGGGGCGGGGCCGGGCTCGGCGTCGGCCGCCGGCGCCGCAGCGGCCGGCACGGCGCGCGGGTCGCCGGTGTGGGCCTCGATCACGGCGCGCAGATCGGCGCTCACGGCCTCGACGACGGCCTCAGGCTCGACGGGGTGAGCGCGGCCGCCGAGCGCGAGGATCCAGGCCGAGAGGGCGGGCAGGTCGGAGTAGGGCGTGGTGAACCGCGCCGATCCGTCGCTCAGCTCCTCGACCTCGCCGTAGGCGCCGTAGCGGCGCTCGACGAGCCAGGTGGCGTCGGCGCTCACCTCGATCACGGCCGTCCCGGCCTCGTCGGCCGAGAGCTTCCAGGGCGGCCGGTCGCGGTAGGCCGTCACGTTGAAGTCGTCGGGAATGCGGAAGTCGCGCTCGCGGCGGGTGGCGAACTTGATCTCGCCGCGGATCCGCGAGACGCGGAACGTGCGGCGGCGGCCGTCGTCGGGCTCGCGGTCGAGGTCGTCGCCGACCACGTACCAGATGCCGTTCATCTCCCACAGGCCGTACGGGTTCACTGTGCGCTCGGCCTCGCTGTCGGAGCTGATCGTCCAGTACCGGAACTTGACGGTGCGCTGCTTGGAGATCGCCTGCTCGAGCTTGGCCAGGCGGGCGGCGATCTCGTCGGTGTAGAGCGGCGCGAGCAGCTCGACGGGTGCGGTCTTCGGGCCGGGGTCGGTGCCGGGCCACGCGCGCCCGAGCGCCAGGTTCTGGAGCGCCAGGCGCAGCGGCTCGGCGTAGGCGAACTGGCCCTCCAGCAGGTAGAAGCTGGTCTGGAGCGCCGCCAGCTCGTCGTCGGTCAGCTCGATCGGCGGCAGGAAGTACTGCTCCTCACGCAGGCTGTAGAGCTCCTCCGACGTGAACTCGTCGCGGCTCGACGCGATCGGGATTCCCAGATCCTGGAGCTCGCGGCGGTCGGCGTAGTAGCGCCGGGCGAACGCTTCGTCGCCCATGTCGGAGTAGCCCTCGACGTGGGTCTTGACGTCGCGCGCCGTGACGGGCCGCTGTTCCGCCATGAGGTACGCCACGAGCGAGAGCTGGCGGATGAGCTTGTCGGCGTCGTGGGTCAAGACCACGCGTAGTCTACCGGCCGCCGGCTTCCGGCCGCGCTCCGAACGGACGCCTGAGCGTGCCAAATTGCACCCGTGATCGCGCACCTCGACCTTGACGCGTTCTTCGCGGCCGTCGAGCTCCACCGGAACCCGTCGCTCAGCGGGAGGCCGGTGGTCGTCGGAGGCAACCCCGACGGGCGCGGCGTGGTGGCGACGGCGAGCTACGAGGCGCGCAGGTTCGGCATCCGCTCGGCTATGTCGAGTGCCGAGGCCAGGCGCCGCTGCCCGGAGGTCATCTTCATCCGCCCCGACCACCGCACCTACCGGGAGTGGTCGGTCCGAATGTGGTCGCTCGTGCAGGAGATGGCGCCGGTCGTCGAGCAGGTCGGGATCGACGAGGGGTACCTGGTGCTGCCCGACGGAGACCCGCGCGAGCAGGCGGAGCTGATCCAGCTCGCCGTGCGCGCCCGGATGCGGCTCTCGTGCTCGCTCGGGGTCGCGACCTGCAAGGTCGTCGCCAAGGTGGCCTCCGACGCCCGAAAGCCCGGCGGGATCACGGTCGTCCCGCCCGGCGGCGAGGCGGCCTTCCTGGCCCGGCTTCCTGTGCGGACGCTCCCCGGGGTCGGGCCGAAGGCCGAGGTGCGCCTGGTCGCGGCCGGCGTCGCGACGATCGGAGGCCTGGCCGAGCTCGACGACGCCCGGCTCTCGGAGCTCCTGCCCGGGCGGGTGGGGGTCGAGCTCAGGCTGCGCGCCCAGGGGATCGACCCCCGACCTGTGAGCGCCGAGCCCGCCGAGGCCATCTCGATCTCGAACGAGGAGACCTTCGACGTCGACGTGCGCGACCGCGACGAGCTCTACGGGTACCTGCGGCGGATGTCAGAGGGGCTCGCGGCCGCACTCGAGCGGCGCGGCATGAGTGCGCGGACGGTGACGACGAAGGTGCGCTATCCGGACTTCGCGATCGCGACGCGGTCGCACAGCCTGGTCGTCGGCATCGACGACGCCGCCTCGATCGGCGATCTCGCCTGCACCCTGCTCGACCGCGCCCTGCGGTCGCGGCCGGGCCCGATCCGCCTGGTGGGCGTCGGGGTGTCGGGCCTCGACCGCCATCGCCAGCTGTCGCTCCCCGTAGAGGCGGAGCAGGGCTAGGCGTCTGTGAAGAGGTCGAGGCGCCAGTCGTTGCAGACCATCAGGCTCCCGGCGGGGTACTCGAACTCGTGCGGCCCGCGGAACGTGAACCCGAGCTTGCGGCAGACGGCGTTCGAGGGCTCGTTGCCGACGCCCGGGTAGGCGTGCAGGAACCGGCGCGCTCGCTCGGCCCGCGCGATCTCGATCACCTGCCGGGTCGCCTCACCGGCGATGCCGCGGCCCTGGAAGCGCGGGATCACCGCCCAGCCGATCTCGAAGACGGGCTCGCCCTGCCAGTCGCGCTCCCAGTAGCCGACCCAGCCGGCGCCCTCGCCGGTCGCCTCGTCGACGGCCTTGTACTGCCTCGAGCCGGGCCGCTCGTACCGGGCCTGGCGCTCCGCGATCTTCTCGGCCGGCTCGGGGCCGCCGAGATGCTCCATCATGACCGGGTCGGCCAGGCAGGCCTGGAGCAGGTGCAGATCGCCCGTGCCCCAGGGCTCGACGTGAACCACGGCCTCCGCGAGCGGCGCCTACGCCGTGACGGGCAGGCGCTCCTCGAGGTGCTGGTGCGAGGGGCAGTACTCCCGGTCGGGGAGCGGCGTGCGCTGGCACGGCTTGCCCTTGCGGGTCGTCGCCTTGCACTGGTGGGCCTGGCCCTCGCCCGCGCGCTCGAGCTCGTCGAGGATGTGGACGACCGCGGCCTCGATGTGGCGGTCGATCGACCGGTAGACGCGCACCTGGTCAGAGATCGAGAAGAGATGCCGGATCTCCGAGAAGAGGCTCTGGCTCGGCTTCGCGAAGTAGTGCGGATCCCGCGCCAGCCGCTCGATCGTCGCCTCGCAGCACTGAAGCACCCGGCGCCGGGCCTCCTGGGCGGAGAGGGTGTCAGGATGCGGGTCGACGAGATCCTTGATCTCGACGAAGATGGCGCGGCTGAACCGATACATGCGACCTCCAGCTCGGTGTCACAAGGGGGTGGGGACGGCCCGGTTAGTATGCCCGATTCCACGTTCATTTAGCCACCA
Organism: Gaiellales bacterium; assembly: GCA_036258075.1. Taxonomy (GTDB): domain Bacteria; phylum Actinomycetota; class Thermoleophilia; order Gaiellales; family JAICJC01; genus JAICJC01. The sequence goes on along the minus strand of DATAEI010000058.1, from coordinate 2,645 downwards.
GGATTGTTAAGCGCAGGTTAATCTCGGGGTTTTTTCCGGAGAACGGCGCAGAAGACCGGCGATTCGTCGGCATCCAGCGGTGTCACAAACGCTCCCGTTCATCTGTTACGTGTCGGAGCTCTTCCGGGAGCACGATCCCGGCCCGCACCCCGAGCGGCCGGCGCGGATGGACGCCGTGATGCACGCCGTCCGGGCGGCGCAGGCGCCCGTCGAGGAGGCCGTGCCGGCGGCGACCGAGGACCTGGAGCGCGTCCATCCGCCCGGGTTCCTCACGGCGATCCGGGAGCTGTGCGAGGCGGGCGGCGGCGCGATCGACATGGACACGGTCGTGAGCGAGCGCAGCTACGCCGCTGCGGTCGTCGCCTCGGGCGCGGCCACGGCAGCGGTCGACGCCGTGCTCGCGGGCGACGCGGGCGCGGCATTCTGCCTGGGCCGGCCGCCCGGCCACCACGCTGAGGCGGCCCGAGCGATGGGCTTCTGTCTGGTGAACCATGCAGCGGTGGCGGCGGGCCACGCGCGCGCCGCCGGTGTCGAGCGCGTGGCGGTGCTCGACTGGGACGCCCACCACGGCAACGGCACCCAGGCGATCTTCTGGGACGACCCGACGGTGCTCTACGTGTCGCTTCACCAGTACCCCTTCTACCCGGGGACGGGCAGCCGGGCGGAGCGGGGCGGAGGCGCCGGCGAGGGGGCTACGGTCAACATCCCGCTCGCCGCCGGTACGTCGGAGCGCGGGTTCAGTGACGCCTTCCACTACGAGGCGCTGCCGGCGCTTCGGGAGTTCGACCCCGGGCTTCTGATCGTCTCGGCCGGCTTCGACGCCCACCGCGACGACCCGCTCTGCAACCTCGGCCTGTCGTCGGCCGCGTTCGGCGACCTGACCCGCGCGGTGCGCGAGATCGGCGCCGGCCCGGTGCTGATCCTGGAGGGTGGCTACGACCTGAGGGCCCTCTTCGAGAGCGTCTCGGAGGTCCTGGCCGCGCTCGCCTGACGCAACATCGGGGTCAGACCCCGATGTTGCGTCAGGCCCGCGTCACTCCATCCGAGTCCACATGCCGGTCAGGCTCGAGTCGCGATCGGCGCAGCGGTCGCTGACCGACTGAATCCGGATCTCGTCGCCCGTCCGCGACCAGGTGTACGACGCGTTCTGGGGGATCTCAGGCCCACAGAAGCTCCCCACATCGGGGTGGGTGTAGCCGTTGATGACCAGGCGCCCGTCCGCCGTTGCGGAGTAGTCCTCCTGGATGGAGAGCGGCGGCTCGGTCAGGACGACAAAGGTCACGCTCGAACGGGTGATGATGAGGCGTGCCCGGCCGGGGCTGGGCGGCTCCTGCCCCGGGCCCTCATGGCGGAACTTCGCCGTCCGCGCGATGTCGGCCGGGCTCACCGTGCGTTCATAGGTGCCGAGGAAGCCGTGCGGGGCACCCACCGTGGCGACGCTTGGGGACGCGGCCGGCTGCGATGCGTCCGGCTCCGCCGCTCCCGACGAGCCACAACCCGGCGCGAGGAGCGCGGCCAGCGTGCCGATGCACACGAGGGATCGCAGCGGTTGCATGGGCATGCGCCTCACGTTCCGGGCGTCCGCAGATGAATGACGACGTCCACAAGGCCGTCGGGGCCGTCCGTCGAGACGACCTCGCCCACCGCGCCGCTGTAGCGGCCGCTGCCGCCGGTGATCGGTGCGACCTGGCTGCCCGGGACGGAGTCGAAGACGGTCTGGAAGACGATCTGGTCAGCGCTCGCGAGCCTCGTGCGGGCGTTGGGGGTGAAGACGACGTTCGCGATGCTGCGGTTGTCGGCTCCGCTGTCGACCATGACGTACATGCCGATCTCGGTCCCAACGGCGGCTCTGCTCCGGGGGTTCAGGAGCACGCCACGGAGCAGCACGACGTCGCCGTTGCTCGGGCCGGCGGGCGCGCGGTCGAGTACCTGTGGGGTCTCCCGGAGGAGAAAGTGCAAGGTTCGACCACGGACATGAGATGACCCGTGTGTCGACGCAAGCGCGACGCCGCAGGCCACGACAAGCCCGGCGAGGCATGCGGCGACGAGCGTCCAAAGCGGCCAGCCGAATCGGCGCGGACGTTGGATGTGGGTGGACATGAGGGACTCCCTTCGTCGGTTCGTGCAGGACGCGGGCAATGTCGCGATCGTCCCTACGAACCGCCTAATTTCTCGCTAACGTCGCGCTGTGACGCCCCGCCTGGATTTCCGCATCCTTGGCTCCCTGGAGGTGTGGTACGGGGGCGAGCGCCTCGCGCTCGGCGGACGCAAACAGCGTGCGCTCCTGGCGATCCTGCTGCTCAACCCCAACGAGGTCGTCTCGGCCGATCGCCTGATCGATGCGTTGTGGGGAGCATCGCCCCCTGAGACGGCGGCGACCGCGTTGCACGGGTATGTCTCGCAGCTTCGAAAATTGCTGGAGCCTCAGCGGCAGGCTCGCGCGTCGCCCAGCGTCCTCGTCACCGAAGAGCCCGGGTATGTGCTTCGAACCGAGCCGGATCAGATCGACGTCGAACGCTTCATGATCCTGCTCGCCTCGGCTCGGAACGCCCTTGCGGCCGGCGATGCACTCGCCGCGGAACGGTCGCTTCGGGACGCACTCGCGCTCTGGCGAGGGGCGCCGCTGGCCGATCTCGAGAACGAGC
>DATAEI010000057.1:0-13318 GCA_036258075.1 Gaiellales bacterium | reverse complement strand
GCTCGATCCGCTTCGGCACCGCTCCGGCGCCGATCGAGCCACACGCGGCGGCCGGCGCCGCCAGCAGCAGGAGGAGGCAGGCCCGGGCTTTTCTGGGCGCGCGCATTCCTCTCCCGTTGTAGAGGTCGGGAGGGTGGGGGGCAAGGGTCGGCGGCGGGCCGGCGTGGTGGGCGGGCGGGCGGAGGGTTGGGTGGTTCGTGGGTCGTTCAGGGCGAGCCACTTGGCCCTCGTGCGCGGTGTCAATTCCCTTCCTCCACACACCCGCAACACCCCGTGACCCACTCGCCACACTCTGCCTGCCACACTCGCCCGGTGTCCTCTACCCAGCCCTACCTGCCGACGCTCTACAAGGCCCGCAAGGTGCCCACCAAGCAGGTCGTCTGCGCGATCTGCGCCGACCGGACGCGGGGCAGGACGCAGGAGCTGAACATGGGCTACGGCGTCATCGTGTGGCTGTGCGCGGGCCACGCGTCGCGCGAGTTTCAGACGCAGCGCAGCGGGCGGGACCTGGTGCTGACGCTCCAGCGGCTGTGGCGGTCGCACGGCTGCCTCACGGCGGCCCGGCACAAGGCGCTCCGGGCGCACCTGGCCGCGCTCGAGGGCCGGAACGCGCGTCCCAGGCCCGGCAGCTACAGCTGGCCCACGCTCCGTGAGGAAGCGGAATACCACTTCGCGGCCGGCGCCCAGCCGCATGCCGTGATCGCCGCGCTCCGCGCCCGCCACGCGGCCGATACGGCCCGGGCGCCGAGCGTCCGCACGATGCGGCGCTGGTGCGCCGAGCGGCGCTGGCTGGGCCGCCCACCGTAGCCCGCGAGCCTCGTTCGATACCATCCAATCGCCATGAGCGTCTTCCAGAAGATCCTGCGCGCGGGCGAGGGGCGCACCCTCAAGCGGCTGCACGAGCGCGTCGAGGAGATCAACGCCCTCGAGAACGAGATCGCGGCCCTGTCCGACGAGGCGCTGCGCGCCAAGACCGAGGAGTTCCGGCGCCGGTTCGACGAGGGCGAGGATCTGGACGATCTGCTGCCCGAGGCCTTCGCCTGCGTCCGCGAGGCGTCCAAGCGCACCCTCGGCATGCGCCACTTCGACGTCCAGCTGATCGGCGGCATGGTGCTCCACGAGGGCCGCATCGCCGAGATGAAGACCGGCGAGGGCAAGACGCTCGTCGCGACGCTGCCGCTCTACCTGAACGCGCTCGCCGGCGTGAACGTCCACCTCGTGACGGTGAACGACTACCTCGCCAAGCGTGACGCCGAGTGGATGGGGCCTGTCTACGAGGCGCTCGGCATGACGGTCGGCGTGATCCAGGCCGAGATGGCCGACGACTTCGAGCAGACGAACCGCCGCGCCGCCTACACCTGCGACATCACCTACGGCACGAACTCCGAGTTCGGCTTCGACTACCTGCGCGACAACATGGCCGTGGAGCTCACCCAGACCGTGCAGCGCGGCCACTGGTTCGCCATCGTCGACGAGGTCGACTCGATCCTGATCGACGAGGCCCGGACGCCGCTCATCATCTCGGGGCATCCCGAGCAGGCCGCCGAGACCTACTACAAGTTCGCCGACGCCGTGCGCGACCTCGAGCATGGCGTCGACTACGAGGTCGACGAGAAGTTCCACACCGCGGCCCCCACCGAGGAGGGCGTCGACAAGGTCGAGAAGGCGATCGGGGTCGAGAACCTCTACGCGCCCGAGAACGGCCAGCTTGTGAACCACCTGATCCAGGCGCTCAAGGCCAAGGATCTCTACAAGCGCGACGACGAGTACGTGGTGATCGACGGCGAGGTCAAGATCGTCGACGAGTTCACCGGCCGCATCATGGAGGGCCGGCGCTGGTCGGAGGGCCTCCACCAGGCCGTCGAGGCCAAGGAGGGCGTGCGGATCCAGGAGGAGAACGTCACCGTCGCCACGATCACCATCCAGAACTACTTCCGGATGTACGAGAAGCTGGCGGGCATGACGGGCACGGCGCTCACCGAGGCCAACGAGTTCCACGACATCTACCGGCTCGAGGTCGTGCCGATCCCGACCCACCGGCCGATGGTGCGGATCGACCAGAATGACCAGATCTACCGGACGAAGGACGAGAAGTTCGCCGCGGTCGTCGAGGACATCGTCGACCGCCACCAGACCGGCCAGCCGGTGCTCGTCGGCACCATCTCGGTCGAGGTCTCCGAGCACCTCTCGAGGCTGCTCGACCGCAAGGGCGTCGCCCACGAGGTGCTGAACGCCAAGAACCACGAGCGCGAGGCCATGATCATCCAGAACGCCGGCGAGCGCGGCGCCGTCACGATCGCGACCAACATGGCGGGCCGCGGCGTCGACATCAAGCTGGCCGACGGCGTCGCGGATCTCGGCGGCCTGTACGTGCTCGGCACCGAGCGGCACGAGTCGCGCCGGATCGACAACCAGCTGCGCGGGCGCTCGGGCCGCCAGGGCGACCCCGGCGAGTCGCGCTTCTACCTGTCGGCCCAGGACGAGGTGATCCGGCTCTTTGCCGGTGAGCGCATCTACAAGATCCTCGACTCCCGGTTCGGGCCGCCCGACGGCGAGCCCATCGAGGCCAAGATGCTCACGAGCCGCATCGAGGGCGCCCAGAAGAAGGTCGAGGAGTTCCACTTCGTGAACCGCAAGAACGTCGTCAAGTACGACGACGTGATGAACGAGCAGCGAAAGCAGGTCTACGCGACCCGGCGCGACATCCTCGAGGGCGGCGACCTGCGCGACATCATCGTCGAGGGCTCCGAGGAGCAGGCCGGGTGGATCGAGCAGGTCATCGAGGCGGCGGTGGATGCCCACACCACCGGGGCCGAGTTCGCGGAGGACTGGGACTGGGAGGGCATGTGGGTCGCGCTCCACTCGATCTACCCGATGCGCATCGGGCTGAACGAGATCGACCACGCCAAGATCACCCGCGAGGACCTGCTCGACAGGATCTTCGACGATGCCGCCGCCTATTACGAGGAGCGCGAGAAGGAGTGGGGGCCCGAGCTGGCGCGGAGCGTCGAGCGGTTCATCACGCTCCAGGTGCTCGACGCCCGCTGGCGCGAGCACCTCGACAACGTCGACTACCTCCGCCAGGGCATCGGCCTGCGCGGCTACGCGCAGAAGGATCCGCTCGTCGAGTACAAGATCGAGGCGGAGACGATGTTCGGCGAGATGGACATGCTCGTGAAGCAGGAGGTCGTGCGGTTCCTCATGCACGCGGAGGTGCAGGTCGAGGAGGCGCCCCAGCTCGAGCACGAGCAGCGCCAGCAGAACTTCGACTACCTGCACGCCGACGCGGCGACCCTCGAGGCGATCGCGGCCGGCCAGGGCGGCGACGACATCGAGGAGCCCGAGCCGAACGGCTTCCCCGTCGTCGAGCAGCGCCACGTCGACCCGGAGCGCGCGGTCGGCCGCAACGACCCGTGCTGGTGCGGCTCGGGCAAGAAGTACAAGCGGTGCCATGGCGCATAGCGTCGAGAGCACCGAGCCGCGATCGCTCGACGATCTGCGTGCGGCGGTCGAGGAGTTGAGGGCCCAGCTGCACTGGGTCCGTGATTACCTTTGACCCCGCTCAGCTGAGCGAGCGCCGGGCCGAGCTGGAGCGCGAGACGCTCGCCGAGGGCTTCTGGGACGACCAGCGCCGGGCGGCCCGCACGTCCGCCGAGCTCCACCGGACGCAGGCCAAGCTCGACACCTACGACCGCCTGAGCGCCGAGGCGGGCGAGCTCGACACGATGCTCGAGATGGCCGCCGAGGACGCGGAGTGGCGCTCGGAGCTCGAGCGCGCCCTCACGAGCCTCGATCGCGACCTGCGAAAGCTCCAGGAGGAGGCGCTCTTCACCGGCGAGTACGACGCCGGCCCGGCGGTCGTGGGCGTGCACGCCGGCGCGGGGGGCACCGACAGCCAGGACTGGGCCGAGATGCTGCTTCGGATGTATCTGCGCTGGGCCGAGGGGCGCGGGCTGAAGGCGCAGCTCCTGGAGGCGACGCCGGGGGAGGAGGCCGGCCTGAAGAGCGCGACGTTCACGCTGGCCGGCGAGAACGCCTACGGGATCCTCCAGGCCGAGAAGGGCGTCCACCGGCTCGTACGGCTCTCGCCGTTCGACTCTGCCCACCGCCGGCACACGTCCTTCGCGCAGGTCGAGGTCTCGCCGCTCGTCGACGACGATGTCCCGGTTGAGATCGACGAGGCGGATCTCCGGATCGACACGTATCGCTCGCAGGGCGCGGGCGGCCAGCACGTGAACAAGACCGACTCGGCCGTGCGGATCACCCACCTGCCCACCGGGATCGTCGTCCAGTGCCAGAACGAGCGCTCGCAGCTTCAGAACAAGGCCCAGGCGATGCGCATCCTGACCTCGCGCCTCATCGAGCGCGAGCGCGAGGAGCGCGAGAAGACGCTCGCCGCCGAACGCGGTGAGTCGCAGGACATCTCGTTCGGATCGCAAATCCGTTCGTATGTCCTCCACCCGTACACGATGGTGAACGACCATCGCACGAACCTGAAGATCGGAAACGCCCAGGGCGTCCTCGACGGCGACCTGGACGAGCTGATCCACGCCGAGCTCCTGCGCCGCGCGGCGGCGAACTAGGCCCGATGTCGTTTGCACCTCTCCGACCCGGCAGTTACCCTGAAACGCGGGGATCAGCCTGTCTCTGCCCCCCAACCCGCCCATGAGCGACGAGACTGAACTCCAGCAGGCCGTCGTGGCTGTGCCCACGCCCACCATCGATGCCGAGCCGGCCCGCCGGCCGCGCGGTCACGCCGACGCCGCCCCGGCCGCGCAGGCGATGATCATCCTCGACGGCGTCACCAAGACCTACGAGCCGGCCATCGTCGGCCTCGACGACGTCTCGGTGCAGATCGACAAGGGCGAGTTCGTGTTCCTCGTCGGCCCCTCGGGCTCCGGCAAGTCGACCTTCATCAAGCTGCTCCTGAAGGAGATCGAGGTGACCTCGGGCAACCTGATCGTCGGCGGCAAGTCGCTCCCGAAGCTGAAACGGTCGAAGGTGCCCACGCTTCGCCGCAACATCGGCTGCGTGTTCCAGGACTTCAAGCTGCTCCCGAACCGCACCGTCTACCAGAACGTCGCCTACGCGCTCCAGGTGCAGGGCAAGTCGCGTACCGAGATCCGCAAGAAGGTGCCCGACATCATCGGCCTCGTCGGGCTTGCCGACAAGACCGACCGCTTCCCCCACGAGCTCTCGGGCGGTGAGCAGCAGCGCGTGTCGGTGGCGCGCGCGTTCGTGAACCATCCGCCGCTCCTGATCGCCGACGAGCCGACCGGGAACCTCGACCCCGACACGTCGGTCGGCATCATGCAGCTCCTCTACCGCATCAACCGCGCCGGCACCACGGTCGTCATGGCGACGCACGACCGCGAGATGGTCGACAAAATGCGCCGCCGCGTGATCCAGCTCGAGGACGGCAAGGTCGTCCGCGACGACCGCCGGGGCGGGTACGAGGGATGAGGTGGCGCTTCTTCGTCTCGGAGGCGCTGAACTCGATCCGCGGGAACGCGGCGACGACCCTCGCGGCCACCGTCACGGTCCTCATCGTCACCTTCCTCATGGGCATCTTCGTGACGACCGGCTGGTGGGTCTACCACTACGCCGTCGAGAAGCGAAACGAGGTGACGGTCAAGCTGTACCTGCCGCCGGAGTACGCGGGCTCGGCAGACAAGCGGGGCGAGATCGCAAACCAGGTGCGCGACCTGCCCTACGTGAAGAGCTTCGAGTACGTGTCGCCCGACAAGGCCGCCCAGTCGCTCTCGCCCTCGGCGCGCGCGGCGATCAAGGCGCTCGGGTTCAACCCTCTGCCGCCGGCGTTCTACGTGAAGCTGACCGACCCGGAGAAGGCGTCGGCGACGGCGGCGGCGGCGCTCAAGATCGGCCCGATCAAGAACTGCGGGACGCCGGGCAAGTGCGTGACCTACGGCAAGCGCATCACCGACCAGGTGCTGACGACGCTCAAGTACATCCTGATCTTCGTGGGCGGCCTGGCGCTCCTGCTCGGGATCGCGGCCATCGTGCTCATCCAGAACACGATCCGGCTCTCGATCTTCTCCCGGCGGCGCGAGATCGAGGTGATGAAGCTCGTCGGCGCGACCAACAGCTTCGTGCGCCTGCCGTTCATGCTCGAAGGCATGCTGACCGGCCTCCTGGGAGCGCTGGGAGCGGTGCTCCTGCTCGGGATCGTCTACTTCGCGCTGAACGGCTACAACGACGGCCTCACCGACCCGGTGCGGCTCGTCGGGATCCCCGAGCTGATGGCCATGCTGGCCGGCTTCGGGCTGGTGCTCGGCGCCGCCGGCTCCGGCCTCACGCTGCGCCGCTTCCTGCGCGTCTGACGCCCTCCGAGCACACCTCTCCGGCGTTGTGCCGTAGTACACTTGCGGTCGACCGGTGATGGGGCACCGACCATATCTCGTCGTTGCGATTGCCCTCGGATTGGCAGCCTCGTTCGCGACAGGGTTCGAGCTCCGATCGCGCTCGCTGGCCCATCCGCCGGCCCCGCCGCCGGTGCCCCATCTGTCGCTGCGAAGCGAGGTGGCGGCGGTGCTGCGCGCGCACTACTACGCGCCGCTCTCGCCGCGGGTGCTCGGGGCCCGGTCCATCTCCGGGATGATCCACCGGCTCGGCGATCCCTACACGCGTTATCTCTCGCCGGGCGACTACCGCCTGCTGCGCGACGCCGAGGACGGCGCCTACACCGGGATCGGCGTTACGGTGCTGCATGCGCCGGGCGGCCTGCTCGTCACGTCGTCGATCCCGCGCCTCCCGGCCCGACGGGCCGGCCTTCAGCGGGGTGATCTGATCACCACGGTCGACGGCACCTCGCTCGCGACGCTCTCCTACCGGCGGGCGCTCGACCTCATGGCCGGCGACGAGGGCACGCCGGTCAGCCTGCGGGTGCGGCCGTCCGACGGCGGCCCGGTCGTGCGCGTGACGCTCGTGCGCCGCTCGATCGCCGAGCCGGTCGTGGCGTCGCGGATGATCCACCGGCGCGGCGCGAGCTATCAGTACCTGCGCCTCTTCGGCTTCCCCGCCTCCGCCGCCCGCTCGGTGCGCCGGCTGGCCCGGGCGGCCGTGGCCCGCCACGCCGACGGCCTGATCCTCGACCTGCGCGGGAATCCCGGCGGCCTCCTGTCGCAAGCCGTCGCGGTCTCGCGGATCTTCGTCGACAGCGGCGTCGTCGTCAGCACGGAGGGGCTGCACGAGCCGCCGCAGTCGTTCTACGCCAACGGCACGGCGGAGGTCGGCAAGCTGCCCGTCGTCGTCCTGATCGACAGCTCGACCGCGAGCGCGGCCGAGGTGACGGCCGGAGCGCTCCGCATCGGGGACGGCGCCATCGTCGTGGGCGAGCGCAGCTTCGGCAAGGGCACCGTGCAGGCGATCGAGCCGCTGGTAGGCGGCGGCGCGCTCAAGCTGACGGTCGCGCGGTTCCTGCTCGCCGGCCACGTGCCCGTGGACGGGCGCGGCATCGTCCCCGATGTCCGCCTGCCCGCGGGCCGGCACGGGACATCGGCGTTCCTGCGCGAGGCCGTTCGGGCGCTGACGGCCGCTTGAGCGAGCCGCGCCCCGCCCGGGTCGTCGGCGAGGTGGCGCGGCGCGGGAAGGTGGTCGTCGCCGAGCCGTACTTCGAGCCCGGCCCGCCGCTCACACTCGGGAGCCGCGCGAGCCTCGACGTGGAGCCGGGGCAGCTCGTCGCGGTCGTCCCGGACGGCCGCGGCCGGGGCCGGCTCGACGCCGTCATCGGAAGCCCCGCGGATCCCGCCGCCGTCATGCACGCGCTCGCGGTCGAGGAGGGCGCCGGCGGCCCGTGGCCCCCGGATGCCGCGGTCGGGCCGGCTCCCGCCGCCGGCGCCGAGCGGCTCGACCTGCGCGGCCTCCGGACGCTCACGATCGACCCCGAGGGCGCGAAGGATCACGACGATGCGCTCTCCGTCGACGGCGAGCGCATCTGGGTGCACATCGCCGACGTCTCGGCGCACGTCCCGGCCGGCTCCGGCCTGGACGCCGAGGCGGCCCGGCGGGGGACGTCGGTCTATCTCCCCGGGCGCGTCGACGCCATGCTGCCGGCCGTGCTCTCGGCGGATCGGTGCAGCCTGCGGGCGGGGCAGGACCGCCTCGCGGTCAGCCTCGCCCTCGGTCCGGGCGACGAGGTCGAGGTGCGCCGCAGCGTGATCCGAAGCGACCGCACGCTCACCTACCCGGAGGCGCAGGCGATCCTCGACGGCGGGGCGGCCGACGCCGCCACCGGCGCGGCTCTGCGCCGGGCGGCTGCGTTCGCCGACGGCCTGCGGTCGGCGAGGATGGCCCGCGGGGCGCTCGAGATCGAGACCCGCGAGATCGAGATCAGGCTCGCGCCGGACGGGATCGAGGCCCGCCCGAGGGAGCATCTGCCCGCCCACGGGCTGATCGAGGAGCTCATGATCCTGGCCAACCGCCGGGTGGCCGAGGTGCTCGTCGCCCAAAAGCGGCCCGCGCTCCACCGTGTCCACGAGCCGCCCGAGGCGGGCGCGGTCGAGGTGCTGCTCGAGCGGCTCGAGGCCCTCGGGGTGCCGACCCCGCCCGCCCCGGCGCTCCACGGCGGGCCGGAGACGGCACGCTACGCCGGGATTCTGAGCGCCGCCGTCACGCGCTACGCGGCCGCCGAGCACCGCGGCGTCGAGGCGTGGCCGTCGATGGTGCTGCGGGCCATGCGCAAGGCGCGCTACGACCCGGCGCCGCTCGGCCACACCGGCATCGCCGCCGCCCACTACTGCCACTTCACCTCGCCGATCCGCCGCTATCCCGACCTCGTCTGCCACCGGGCGCTCCTCGCGGCGCTCGGCCTCGGCAAAGACGAGGTGGAGGCGGCGGGCCTCGGGAGCCTCGCCGAGCACTGCTCGCGGGCCGAGCGCGACGCGGAGCGGCTCGAGCGGCGCGGGACGGCGATCTGCCTGGCGTTCCTGCTCGAGCGGCGCCTGTACGACACGGGCTGGGACGCGGCGTTCGAGGGCGAGGTCGTCGGCCTGATCGAGGCCGGGGCGTTCGTCCGGTTCGGCGACGTCTTCGAGGGCCTCCTGCCTGCCCGGCTCTGGGGCGCCGGCCGCGCGCAGCTCGATCCGCTCGGGGTCAGCCTGGTCGCACGCGGGGGCGGCCGTCTGCGGCTGGGCGACCCGGTCACGGTGGCGGTCGAGTCGATCGACCGGGCCCGGGGGCGGGTTGCCGTTCGCGGAGTGCCCGTGCATTAGTGCACAATCCGCCCAATGGGGAGCAGGAGGGGACGGCGGTGGATGATTCGCGGAGCCGCCCTCGTCGGCCTCGTCGCTGTCGTAGGAGCGGTCGCCGCGATCGCCGTCTCGACACGTGGTGACGCTGCGGGGCCGCGTTCGCAGCCCGATCCGGCTGCCCCGGCGACCGCCTTCCTCGCCGCCTGGCACGCGGGTGACTACTCGGCCATGTACGACCTGGTCGCGCCCGACGTGCAGGCCTCGATCTCGCGCCGCAAGTTCGCGCACGAGTACAAGCAGGTCGCCCGGACCGCGAGCATGACCGGCCTGCGCGCGGAAGGTCGCCTCCACGCGACGCCGGCCGAGGCCACGATCCCCGTGTCGGTGGCGACGGCGCTGTTCGGGCGGCTCTCGGAGCAGCTCGAGCTCCCGCTTGTGCGGCTGCGGCGCCGCTACATGGTCGCGTGGACCCCCGCGCTCACGTTCCCCGGCCTTCGCCCGGGCGAGACCCTGCAGGCGCGGGTGCACGCCCCAGAGGGCCGGGGCCGGATCCTGGCCCGCGACGGCACCGTGCTGGCCGAGGGCCCGCCCGGCAACCGCACCTATCCGGCGGGGACGGCGTTCGCGCTCATGACGGGCTTCACGAAACCGCCGGAGGCCGACGCGATCGCGGCCCGCCGGAAGGCCGGCTGGCCGGCCGGGCGCAGGTACGGCCAGGGCGGGCTCGAGGAGTCGCTCGACGCGGCGCTCGGCGGCCTGCCGCGCGTACGGCTCGTCGCAGCCCCGTCGGCGCCGGGAAGCCCGGGCCGCATCCTGGCGCGGAAGGCCGGCCGAAAGCCGAAGGATGTCGTCACCACCATCGACCCCGGTCTCCAGGCCGCGGCGGCGACGGCGCTCGGCTCCCGGTACGGCGGGATCGTGGTGCTCGATCCGCGCTCGGGCGCTGTCCGTGCCGACGCCGGCCTCGGGATGGATGCCACCCAGCCGCCGGGCTCCTCGTTCAAGACGGTGACCGCCTCCGCCGCGCTCGCCGCGGGCAAGGTGTCGCTCACGAGCACCTATCCGTACGAGAAGTACGTGATCCTGAACGGCTGGCGGCTTCGCAACTTCCACCATGAGCTGTGTGGCGGGTCGTTCGTGCAGGCATTCGCCGACAGCTGCAACTCCGTCTTCGCGCCGGTCGCCGACCAGGTGGGCGCGAAGGGCCTCGTCGCGATGGCGAACGCGTTCGGCTTCAACCATCAGCCGACGATCGCCTACCCGGCGCCGGAGAGCACCACCCGAAAGCCCGCCCAGATGCCGTCTGACCTGTCGCTCGGCGTCGCCGGGATCGGCCAGGGCGGCGTTGTCGCAAGCCCGCTCCAGATGGCGTCGGTCGCCCAGACGATCGCGGCGGACGGGATTCGCCACCCGCCGTTCATCGTGCACAGCCCCAAGCGGTTCAAGGACAGGCAGCCGCCTGTGAAGGCGGTCGGGCGCGGCGTGGCAGGTGAGGTCACGCAGCTGATGGAGGCGGTCGTCAGCTACGGCACGGGGACGAGCGCCGCGATCCCGGGGATCACGGTGGCCGGCAAGACCGGCACCGCCGAGGTCGGGCCCGACCGGCCGTCGGACGCCTGGTTCATCGCGTTCGCGCCCGCCCAGGCGCCCCGGGTCGCGATCGCGGTCCTGATCGTGAACGGCGGCGTGGGCGGCGACGTCGCGGCCCCGATCGCCCGCCAGGTGCTCGAGTCGGCGCTCGCCGGATGAGCGCGCCGCGCGGCGTCGTCCTCGACATGGAGGGCGTGCTCCACGTCGACTGGCAGCCCATCGACGGATCGGCGGCCGCTCTCGCGCGGCTTGCGGCTGCCGGCGTGGGCGTGTCCGTGCTCACGAACACCACGGGGCGCACGCGGGCCGCCATCGCCGAGCGGCTGGCGGCGATGGGCATGCCGGTTGCGGCAGACCGCATCGTCACCGCGGCATTCGCGGCGGGAGAGCATCTCCGCCGGCACCACCCCGGCGCGCGCGTGCACGCGCTCGTCGAGTCCGAGATCGCCGCCGAGCTCGAGGGCGTCGAGCTGGTGACGGACGCGGATGCGGCCGAGGTGATCCTGCTCGGAGGCCCCGACGACGGCTGGACGTACGCGCGCCTCAACACCGCCTTCCGCCGCCTTCTCGACGGCGTGCCGCTCGTCGCGATGCAGCGCAACCGCTGGTGGCCGACGGTCGACGGGCCCTCACTCGACGCCGGGGCCTTCGTGGCGGGGCTCGAGTACGCGGCCGGCATCGAGGCGGCGGTGGTCGGGAAGCCGGCGCCCGAGATCTTCGCCGTGGCCTGCGAGCGCGCCGGGGTGGAGCCCGGCGAGGCGGCGATGGTCGGAGACGACCTCGACTCCGACCTGCGGCCGGCGAGTGCGCTCGGCATGCGGATCGTGCTCGTGCGCACCGGCAAGGGCGGGACGTTCTCGCCGGGAGCGGGAGACGTCGACATCGACGCGCCCGACCTCGCCGCTGCCGTCGAGCAGCTCCTGGGTTAGCGGAAGCTCTGGTACGACGTCGGCCAGCGGTGCGTCGCGCCGATGGGGTGCGTCCAGATCCGGCCCATGTGCGCCGGTCCGGGCGGCGAGAAGCCGTGCTGTCCCGACGCGACGGTCGTCCCGTTCACGACGATGCTGGCGAATTCGCGCTCCCCCCACGCACCCGGGTAGGCGGTGAACGTCTGGGCCGGCGAGAGCAGGATCACACCGGTGGGCGTGTACGTCCCCAGGCCGGGGAGGTTCGGCGGGCCCGACACCGATCCCTCGTTCACGGTGTCGGCCACCGTCACGCTGCCGCCGTCGAGGGCGGCGTTCTCGGCCTGCGAGAGGCAGTCGGCCGCGCGCGGGATGCGCTTCGAGCCCTGCCCGAACCAGCCGGCATGGCTCCCGCGGGCGACGTGGGCGACGGGGTGCTTGCCGATCCTCGGCGCGGCCGACCAGTCGCGCCGCAGGCCCAGGCAGTGACCCGACACGCCGACCCAGCGCGGCGTCTTGTCGGGCGAGAGGACGACGGTGACCGACTGCCAGTCGCCCTCGTGCTGGATCGTGAGCGTCGCGGTGCCCGGCGTGGTGAGCTGGGGCTCGAACTCGTGGTCGTAGTAGAAGTACCAGTACTGGAGGGCCCAGCCTTTGCGGCTTCGGAAGACGCGGCCGTAGACGACCCGTTGCGGCCCCGCCGCCTGCCAGGCGTTCTGGTAGCAGGCCAGGGTGGCCGGCGCGACCCCGCCCGCCGCGTTGCAGCTCGACTCGTCGATGAGCCAGCACGGGTCGCGAAGGCCCGGGTCGCACTGCGTGTTGCGCGCGCCGGCGATCTCCTCGGGGGTCGGGCTCGTCGACCCCGGCGGCGTCGTCGAGAACGTGCCTGGGGCGCTCTGCCACCGCAGCCGCACGTTGCCCTCGAACGCGCCCACGTTGGTCGGCGTGAAGAGCTCGGCGGCCGAGAACCAGGTGACCGGCTGGTAGGTCTTCAGGAGCTCGAGCTGACGGTCCTGGGTGAGGGCGTACGCCGGCGTCACGGCGGTCGCGAGCCACGCCGCAGCGGCGAGGACGCCCGCGAGGAGCGCCCTGCTACGATTTCCGCCGCCATGCGTGCCCACAGCGTCGAAGACTATTCGATCGCCGCCGTCCTGCGGCTGCTGCGGCATGTCATCGCGCACGAGCAGGGCTGAGACGGCCCCGACCACGGGAGAGGTGCGCCCTCAGGCGGCCTCGCCCGGCCCACCGCCGTCCGTCGATCCTCGTCCGTGAGGTCCCATGAACGCCCGCACGCTCACCGTCTTTCGGCTCTACCAGTTCTTCAACGGCATCATCTTCACCGGCCCCATCTGGGCGGTGTTCCTGCTCTCGCGCGGCCTGACGCTGACCCAGTTCGGGTTCGTCGAGGCGTCGCTCCACGTGGGGATGCTGATCGCCCAGGTGCCGACCGGGGCGCTCGCCGACGCGCTCGGGCGGCGCCGCCTGCTGGTCGCGGCCGGGTTCTTCACCGCCGCGGCCGAGCTCGGCTACGTCTACGCGCCCGGGTTCGGGCTGATCTGCGTCGCCGGCGCCGTCCACGGCGTGGCGTTCGCGCTTCGGACCGGGGCGGACGAG
>DATAEI010000056.1:0-5626 GCA_036258075.1 Gaiellales bacterium | reverse complement strand
CCTGCACATCGGGCCCCAGCAGCCGCGGTTCTCGGCCCCCCGCGCCATCGGCGTCGGCCGGCCGGCGCCCGCCGAGGTGACGCGGATCCTGGCGCCCGCCGCGGACGCTCCGCCGTCCGGGTTTCACCGGGCCGGCACCTGTCGTGTCGGGGCGGTCACGGACGGTCGCTACCGGGCGCTCGCCTACCGCTGGTACGTCCGCTAGGAGCGCACGCGCATGTGCTCGGGGTCGTAGAGCACGTCCTCGGCCACCTCGGCGCCGACCAGCTGGCCGAGCACCTCGACCTCGATCCCCGTCGCTCCGGGCGCGATCTCTGACGGCAGGTACGCGTAGGCCACGTTGCGCTCGACGGTGTGGCCGAAGGCGCAGCTGCGCACGCGCCCGACCACCTCGCCGCCCGCGTGGACCGCCTCGCCGCCGAACAGGTTCAGGTAGCGGCGGCCGCCGACCAGCAGGGTGCGGATGCGCCGCTCGGGAACGGCGTTGGCGGCCGCCAGCGCGTCGCGGCCGGTGAACGGGCCCTTGTCGATGGCGACGCAGAAGCCGAGCCCGGCCTCGTACGGCGTGTCGGCCGCCGTCAGGTCCGTGCCCATGTAGCGGTAGCCCTTCTCGATTCGCAGCGAGTCGAGCGCCCGGTACCCGACCGGCGCGATCCCGTGGTCCGCGCCGGCGCGGGCGAGCGCGTCCCACACCTGCACCGCCGACTCCGGCGCCAGGTAGAGCTCGAAGCCCAGCTCGCCGACGTACGTGATGCGCTGAGCCGTGACGTCGGCGCCGGCCACCACGAGCGCGCGGGCGGTGCGGAACGGAAACCCTTCTGCCGAGACGTCGTCCTCGGTCGCGCCCTCCAGCACGTCGCGCGCGGCCGGCCCCCACATGCCGATCACGGCCAGCTCCGTGCTGGCGTCGCGCAGCGTCACCGGCTCGTCGCCGGGCTCGATGTTCGCCCGCAGCCAGCCGAGGTCGGAGTCGACGACGCCGGCGCCGGTGATCACCCGGAAGCGGTCGTCGCCGAGCCTCGTCACGGTGACGTCGGCGACGATGCCGCCGCGCGCGTTCAAGAGCTGGGTGTAGATGACGCTTCCCGGCGGCCGGTCGATCTGGTTGCACGCGACCCTCTCGAGGAGCGCCAGCGCGCCGGGGCCCTGCACCTCGATCTTCCCGAACGAGGTCATGTCGATCATGCCGGCCCGCTCGCGGATCGCCCTGTGCTCCTCCGCGACGAGCCGGAACCACGGCGGACTCACCCAGCCGAACTTGCGCTGGTCGGCGCCCGACCGCCGCCACGGCTTCCCGGGCTCGAAGTGGTCGGCCCGTTCCCAGCCGTTCTTCGCGCCGAACGCCGCGCCCGCGTCCTGGAGACGGCCGTGCAGGGGTGAGAGCCGGTTGGGGCGGCCCCACTCGTCGGTGTCGAGCGGGTAGCGCTGGCGGTAGTAGTACTTGTACACCTCGCGGCCGGCCGCCTCGACCTGGCCCGGCGTGCGGTGCGCGGCGCCGAAGCGCCAGGCGCGGTAGCCGGTGACGTCGAGCTCGGTCTCGCCGCCCGTCATCCACTCGGCGATGGTCTTGCCGATCCCGCCTGCGCCGCCGAAGCCGTTCAACGAGAGGCCGGCCGCCATCCAGAACCCGGGCGTGCCCGGAAGCGGGCCGAGGAGGGGGTTGCCGTCGGGCGTCATCGCGTCGGGATGACAGACGAGCGCGACGACACCGGCGTCGTCGAGAAACGGGAAGCGGCGCACGGCGCCCGCCATCAGCTGGGCGAAGCGCTCGTGGTCGGGAGGAAGCACGCGGGCACCGTGCTCCCAGGGCACGCCGTCGACCCACCGCGCGACCGGGTCGGGCTCGTAGCCGCCGAAGAGGGCGCCGCCGGCCTCGGCCCGCCCGTAGACCAGGTTGTCGGTGTCGCGGAAGCAGGGCATGTCGTGCGGGAGCTCGCTGCCCGCGACGGCTTCGAGGGCGATGTGCTGGTGGTCGACCGGCACCGACGGCGTGAACGCTCCGACCATCGCCGAGACCTGCGGCGCCCAGATCCCGCAGGCGTTCACGACGGCCTCCGTCTCGATCGGGCCGGCACTCGTCTCGACCGCCTGAACCTCGCGGTTTCGGCCGAGCCGGATCGCGGTCACGCGCGTCCGGGTGCGTATCTCGACTCCCAGCGCGCGGGCCGCGTCGGCCAGGGCGTAGGTGGCCGTGTGCGGGTCGACGCAGCCGTCGCCGGCCACCCAGACCGCACCGTGCAGCGACTCGGTACTTGCCTGCGGCATGAGCTGGACCGCCTGCTTGGGGCCGACGACGTCGACGTCGAGCCCGATGCCGCGCGCCCGGCTCGCGCCGCGGCGGAGCTCCATGAGGCTCTCCTTGCTGGAGGCGATGCGGAGGCTGCCGAGCCGCTCGAAGACGCCCAGCTCCTCGTAGAGCTCGACGCTGTAGCGGCGAAACCGCATCATCGTCGGCGACGGGTTGAACTGCGTGACGAGGCCGGCGGCGTGGCAGGTCGAGCCGCTGGTCAGCTCGCCCTTCTCGACCAGGACGACGTCCGTCCAACCGGCCTTCGCGAGGTGGTAGGCGACACTGCACCCCGTGACGCCGCCGCCGACCACGACGACTCGGGCTCGGTCACCCTCCATGTGCGCCCCGCTCGATCAACCGGTCTGGACCACTCCGAAGCCGGTGACTATAGTGGCGCGGCCATGACGGACCTCGACGGTCTCCTCGATCTGGTCCCGGCCCTGCGCGACAGGCAATCCGTGGAAGAGCTGGCCGGCGGCCTCACCAATACGAACTACAAGGTGGTGACGCCGGAGGGCGCGTTCGTGGTGCGGGTGTCGGCCAAGGATGCCGGGCTCCTGGCCATCGACCGCGAGAACGAGTATCTGAACACGGTGGCGGCGGCCGACGCCGGCGTGGGCGCTGCGGTGGTCGACTACGTCCCGGAGCAGTCGCTCCTCGTGCTCGAGTTCATCGAGGGCACGACCCAGACGTCCGCGGACCTGCGGCGCGGCGACAAGCTCGACTGGGTCGCCGAGGCCTGCCGGCGCCTGCACGGCGCGCGGGCGTTCCGCGATACGTTCAACATGTTCGAGATCCAGCGCCGCTACCTGCGGCTGGTGCAGGAGCGCGGCTTCCGGCTGCCCGAGCGGTATCTCGAATTCGAGCCCCAGGTGCGCCGGATCGAGGCGGCGATGGCGGTGCGCGACGAGGGCACCGTTCCGTGCAACAACGACCTTCTCGCCGAGAACTTCATCGACGTCGGCGACCGGTTCCGGCTCATCGACTACGAGTACTCGGGCATGAACGACGCCTGCTTCGAGCTCGGGAACGTCTGGAGCGAGTCGAACCTGTCGCTGCCGCAGCTCGAGGAGCTCGTCGGCCGCTACTACGGCGAGCACCTGGCCAACAAGGTGGCCCGCGCCCGCCTGTGGGGGCTCATGTCGAAATACGGCTGGACGCTCTGGGCCTCGATCCAGGACGGCGTGTCGCAGATCGATTTCGACTTCTGGACGTGGGGGATGGAGAAGTACGACCGCGCAGTCGCCGAATTCGACGGCCCCGACTTCGACCGCCTGGTCGACGACGTGCAGCGCTCGGACTAGGGCGGGGTCAGACCCCGAACGCTTGCCGTTGCACGGCCGTGATGCCGGCGTGACGCGTTCCGGCCGGCGGGCGCCGGCCGGTGCCACACGACCGTGGCAGATGTGTCACGCAGGAAGTTCAGGGTCTGACCCCACGGTTGTCCGATATACTCGCACTCGCCTGACTGACGCATCAGTCAGGATCTCAGGAGGTGTGGCGGGTGGTCGATGTCGTCGTGGTCGGCGGGGGGTTCGCGGGGGTCACCGCCGCGCGTGAGACCGCGCTTCGGGGCGCGCGAACGGTCCTCGTCGAGGCGCGCGACCGGCTCGGCGGCCGCACCTGGACGTCGCCCTGGGAGGGGCTCGACATCGAGATGGGCGGCGGCTGGGTGCACTGGCACCAGCCGCACACCTGGACGGAGATCGTGCGCGCGGGGCTCGAGGTCGAGATCGGCGAGGAGACCGAGGTGGCCGCCTGGTACGTGGGCGACGAGCGCCGCACCGGCACGATCGCCGAGCGCGACGCCATCGCCGAGCGCGGCTGGAACGCGTTCGTCGACGGGGTTGAGCGGCTCCTGCCGCTGCCGCACGACCCGCTCGCGACGATCGACCGGCTCGCCCGGCTCGACGGCATGTCGATCGCCGACCGCATGGCCGAGCTCGACCTGACCGCCGAGGAGCGCGACGTCCTGACCGCCGAGCTCGAGTCGCTGGCGAGCGGCCCGCTCGACGAGTCGGGCGCCGTGAGCGTGCTGCGCTGGCACGCTCTGTCGGGCTACAGCCTCGCGCTCACCCAGTACGCCGGCGGCCGGGTCACGCTCGCCGGGGGCACCGGCGCGCTCCTGGCCGCGATCGCCGCCGGCGCCGAGTTCGAGGTGCGGCTCGAGTCGCCGGTCGCCGCGGTCGCACACTCCGACACGGGCGTCGAGGTGCATCTCCGCGGCGGCGGGTCGGTCGCCGGCAGCGCGGCCATCGTGGCGCTCCCGCTGAACGCGCTCGGCGCGGTCGAGTTCGACCCGCCGCTCCCGGAGGACAAGCGCGCCGCGATCGCGGCCGGCCAGGCGTCCACCGGCATCAAGGTCTTCATCCGCGCGCGCGGGCCGGCGGTGCAGCAGAACGCCATCCGCCCCGGCCACCCGTTCGGCTACCTCGCAACGGAGCATCTGCTCGACGGCGGCGACCAGGTGATGATCGGCTTCGGGATCGACGGCGCCGCATGCGACACCGCCGACCTCGCGTCGGTTCAGCGCCAGCTGGACGACATCATCCCGGGCTACGAGGCCGTCGCCGCCACCGCCAACGACTGGCTGGGCCAGGAGTTCTCGCGCGGCACGTGGGCCATCCACCGGCCCGGGTGGTACACGAACCATCACGCGAACGCGCGCCGGCCGGAGGGCCGGGTCGTGTTCGCAGGCTCCGACATCGCCAACGGCTGGTCGGGGTTCATCGACGGCGCGATCGAGTCCGGGCTCCGTGGCGCGGCCCTGGCGCTCGGCGCGATGACCAGCCAGCGGAGGGCTGCATGAAGACCTACCCGACCACCACGACGCTCTACTTCGGCCCCTGGTACCGGCGCTCGCCGTTCTTCGACGGCACCCAGCGCGCGGGGTGCAAGGCCTACGACATCTACAACAAGATGTACCTGCCGGCCGAGTACGACGATCCGGCGGTCGAGTACCGGGCGCTCCAGGAGGGAGTCACCCTGTGGGACGTGGGTGTGGAGCGAACGGTGCAGATCAGTGGCCCGGACGCCGACCGGCTGGTCGACTCGATCACCTGCCGCGACCTCACCCTCTGCGCCGTCAAGCAATGCAAGTACATGCTGGTGACCGCGCCTCACGGCGGCATCGTGAACGACCCCGTCCTCGTGCACCCCGAGGAGAACGTGTGGTGGATGCAGCTCGCCGACTCAGACGCCGGGCTCTACGCGCTCGGCGTCCTGTCGCAGTCCGGCCTCGACGCCGAGGTCTCCTACCCGGACGTGCACCCGTGCCAGGTGCAGGGCCCGCTCTCGGGCCGGACGCTCGCCCGGCTCGTCGGGGAGCGCATCTTC
>DATAEI010000055.1:0-3287 GCA_036258075.1 Gaiellales bacterium | reverse complement strand
CGGCCCTACGCCGCGATCGGAGAGCGGCTCGGCACGAGCGAGGACGAGGTGCTGGAGCGCGTGACGCGCCTACGCAGCGAGCGCATCATCCGGCAGGTCTCGGCGATATTCGACACCCGCAAGCTCGGGTACCGATCGATGCTCGTCGCCGCTCGCGTCCCCGAGGAGCGCGCCGACGAGGCGGCCGCGGTGATCTCGACCCATCCCGGCGTCACGCACAACTACGAGCGCAAGCACGACTTCAACATCTGGTTCACCCTGGGCGTCCCGCCGACGTCGCGGCTCGGGCTCGAACGCACCGTCGAGCTCCTGGGCGAGATGGCCGAGGTCGACGCGATCCGGCCGCTGCCGGCGCTTCGGTTCTTCAAGATCGGCGTCGACCTCGACATGGTGGGCGGGCGCGACCCGGCCGCAAAGCGCGTCCGCGCCGAGCCGGTGCGCGAGGCGCCCGCGCCGGAGTCGCTGGACGAGCGCGACATCGCCGCCGTGCGGGCCCTCCAGACCGACCTGCGGCCGCTCTCGGAGCCGTTCGCCGGCCCCGCGGCCCGTCACGGATTCGACGTCCCGGAGCTCCTGGCCAAGGCCGCCGAGCTCCAGGAGACGGGCCAGATGCGCCGCTTCGCCGCCGTCCTCTACCACCGCTCGGCCGGGTTCACCGCGAACGGCATGGGCGTGTGGAAGGTGCCCGAGGAGCGGGTCGACGAGATGGGCCGGCTCATGGCCGCCTACCGCGGGGTCTCGCACTGCTACCAGCGGCCGACCTACCCCGACTGGCCGTACAACCTGTTCTCGATGACGCACGGCCGCGACCGGGACGAGTGCGAGGCGGTGCTCGACGCGATCGCCGAGGAGACGGGCCTCGACGAGCGGATCGTCCTCTACTCCACGAAGGAGTGGAAGAAGACCCGGCTCGTCTACTTCAGCCCGGACGCCGAGGCGTGGGAGCGCCGGCACGCGCCGGAGCTCCAGCCTGCCTAGGCCGTCTCACGCGGCGCCCCGTCGCGGCGTTCTTCTGGCATGAAGCTGCCACCGTTCCAGATGCTCCTCGACGAGCATGGCTCCGACGTCCACCGCTATCTGGCCGCCCGCGTGGGGCCGGTCGAGGCGGACGACTGCTGGCAGGAGACGATGCTCTCGGCGCTCCGGGCGTATCCCGGCCTGCGCCACCAGACGAACCTGCGAGGCTGGTTGCTTCGCATCGCCGAGCGGAAGGCCCTTGACGCCTTCCGCGCGTCCCGCCGCCGGCCGGTGCCGGTCGAGGAGGTTCCCGAGCGGCCCGCGCCGCCCGCGGAGCGTCCCGACCCCGAGCTGTGGCAGGCGGTGCGGCGGCTGCCGGGGAAGCAGCGCGCCGCGGTGACCCTGCGGTTCGCGTCCGACCTGGACTACGCCGCGATTGGACGAGTGATCGAATGTTCCGAGGACGCCGCCCGCCAGAACGTCCGGGCGGGACTGGCCTCGGTGCGAAGGGAGTGGGTGCGATGAACACGGCCGAATTCGCCCGCCGGGCCGCGGCCGAGGGCCTGATCGACGTGGCCTACGCCGGCGTGGACTCGCCGTTCGGCCACCTGACCGCCGCGGTGACCGACGCCGGGATCGTCAGGCTCGCCTTCGAGGGCGAGGAGCTCGACGGCGTTCTCCAGGAGCTCGCGGATCGCGTGTCGCCGCGCGTCCTCGAGGTGCCGGCCAGGCTGGACGGCGTCCGCCGGGAGCTCGACGAGTACTTCGAGGGCCACCGGCACCAGTTCACGACGCCGGTCGACTGGCGGCTCTCGCACGGCTTTCACCTGAAGGCCCGGGAGGCCTGCTACGCCATCCCGTTCGGGAAGGTGCTGACCTACGCCGAGCTTGCGGCTGCCGCGGGGAGCCCGCGGGCCGTCCGCGCGGCCGGCCAGGCGATGGCGCGAAACCCCGTGCCGATCGTCGTCCCCAGCCACCGGGTCCTGCGCACGGGCGGCGCTCTGGGCGGCTACGGCGGCGGCCTCGAGGTGAAGCGCTGGCTGCTCGACATGGAGAGCGGCGAGCCCGCCGACGACCGGCTGTTCTAGGGCGGCCCCTGGCCTGCCGGGCCTGAAACACCGGTACCAGGTACCAATGTTTCAGCCGACTTGGATCTCCAAGCCGTCGTGCCGGGCGTGAAACGCCGGTACCAGGTACCAATGTTTCAGCCGAGCTGGATCTCCAGGCCGTCGTAAGCGATCCCGAAGCCCTCCGGCACCCACGCCTCCAGCTCGGCGTGGGTGCCGATCCGGTGGCCGATGTGCGTGAAGAGGGTGCGGCCCGGCTTGAGCTTGCGGGCGGCGGCGATCGACTCGGTCATCGGCATGTGATCCTTCGCCGGCCGGTCGCGGGTCGCGGCACCGAGCATGAGGAGGTCGGGGCCGCGGGCCAGCTTCGACCCCGGCGGCTCGGCCAGGTCAGGCGCGTAGACCAGCGACTCGCCGTCAGGCCCGGTGAAGCGGTAGGCGACGGTGCGCGTGCGCCCGCTGTGCTCGACGTCGAACGCCTGTGCGCGAAGCCCATGGCCGAGCTCGATCGGCACGCCGGGGGTCACCTGCATCACTCGGAAGTCGAGCCGCGGGAAGATCACCCGCACGCCCTGCTCGCATTCCTTGGTGCAGTGGAGCGGAATGCGGCCCAGCTTGGCGAGCGCGTGCAGGCCGAGCACGTGGTCGTGATGATGGTGCGTGAGCAGCACCTGGTCGGGGACGGCCTCGGCGGCGATGAGCTGCTGGTAGGCGTCCGGGCCGGCGTCCACCAGCACCCGGCCGTCGAGCAGGAGCGAGGCCCGCAGGCGCCGGTCGCGAGGGTCGGGCGACGTGCACTGGGGGCAGTCGCACCCGAGCCGGGGGATGGGCCAGGCTCCCGAGGAGCCCAGCACCGTCACTCGCACTCGGCGTCCCACTTGGGATGGTGCCGCCGCGCCCAGTCGCGCCGGACGCTGCCGAGCGTGATGCCGCGGAGGGAATGGCGGGTGCTCGCGTTCAGCGTCGCCAGGTAGATGTGGCCGGCGACGAGCGGCACCGCGACCCAGGTGGCCCAGTCGTGCACGAGGATCGCGCTCGTCGCGCCGCGGAAGGCGGCGTCGGACTCCTGGAGCAGGATCAGGACGCCCGAGACGGTGAAGACCACCGCCAGCCCTGCGATCACCGCGGAGTTCAGCTTCTGACCCGCGTTGAAGCGCCCCGCCGGCGGCTCGGCCCCTCGCCTCCGCACGGCCCACGCCAGCCAGGCGCGGTCGTCGTCGTCGAACCGGTCGAGCTCCGACGCGGTGCGCCCGAGCCGGCGCG
>DATAEI010000054.1:0-20941 GCA_036258075.1 Gaiellales bacterium | reverse complement strand
AACGGGCTGGCGCTGAGCCTCGGCTCGAACTTCGTCCGCATCCTGGCTCCGTGGAGCACGATCGAGGACACCGCGCCGGTCGGCGGCATCCACACCTGGAACCTGGCGTATCTCCAGCGCCTCGACGAGCAGGTGTCCTGGTACGAGGCCCACGACGTGAACGTCCTCATCGACTTCCACCAGTACAAGTGGTCGCCCTACTTCGGCACCGGCTCGACCGGGATCCCCGGCTGGTTCTACAACGATGTGCGCCCTGGCCTCTACCCGAAGTCCGACGCGGGCATGAAGCAGGCGATGAGCGACTGGTGGACCGACGCCGTCGGCCGCCAGGACTACCTCGCCTTCGTGCGGATGATGGTGGGCCGCTACAGCTCGTACGCGAACGTCGCCGGCTATGAGGTGTTCAACGAGCCGATGGTCGGGAACCTCGGCGAGAACCACGTCTCGACGCAGACCGTGATCTCGTGGGAGGCGCCGGTCGTGAACGCGATCCGGCTGCACGACCCCGAACGCGCCGTCTTCTTCATGCTCCGCGGCGGCGGCGACAACGGCCTCGAGAACGCCGACTTCGCGGCGTTCGGGCCGATGACGAACCTCGTCCTCGACCTGCACGACTACTACAACGGCCTCTACGGCTCGGGATTCACGCCCGACCAGGAGGGGTGGGTGCCGTCGTGGGACGCGACCCACAACCAGAACTTCCTCGACTACCACGGCACGGAGGACGCGCTCGTGCGGAACCTCGAGTCGGCGGTGAACCGCACCCGCCGGCTCGGGATCCCGCTCGTCGTGGGCGAGTGGGGGGCGCAGACCGCCGACAGCGGCGTCATCGACTTCCAGCACCACCTGCTCTCGGTCATGACCCGCTACGGCCTCTCGTGGGCGCGCTGGAACCTGGGGCAGGGCAGCGATCCCTTCACGCTCCTCACAGCCGCGAAGTCGTTCAACCCGGTCGGCGCCGACCTGGCCGTCGCGCTCGCGACGCCCGCGCCGACCATGGGCATCGCGCCCGCCGCGGACGTCCAGCCGCAGGTGACCGGGTTCGCGCAGGTCGGGCAGGTGCTCTCGGTCGACAACGGGATGTGGGCCGGCGTCCCGGCGCCGCTCGTCACCGACCAGTGGCAGCGCTGCAACGCCATCGGCCTGGGGTGCACGCTCATCACGGGCTCGACGGCCTCGACCTACGTGGTCATGCCGAGCGACCTGGGCTCGACGCTGCGCGTCGCGGTGCGGGCGCGGAGCGCCGCCGGCCACACCGTCGTCCGCACGATGGTGACGGCGCCGGTGACCGCGAATGTGCTCACCGTCGCGAACCTCGTCGCGCAGGTGTCGCCCATCTCGCCGTGTGTCACGGTCAGCTTCGACCTGAACAAGGACGCCGCGGTCAAGATCGTGATCCGTGACGCGGCCGGCGCCGTTATCAAGAAGCTCGACAACGCCGACCACCCGGCCGGGCTCGTCCTGAAGCGGTGGGGCGAGATGCAGGACAACGGCCTGCCCGCGCCGCACGGCACCTACACGGCGCAGATCACCGCCACGACCTCCACCGAGTTCACCTCGGCGTCGGTGCCCTTCACGATCTGACGGCCGCCAGGTCGACGAGCGTGGCGCCGACCAGCTCGACGAGCTTCGCCGTCGGCACCTCGACGATCTGGCCGCGACCGCCGGCGTTCAGGCAGATCCGCTCGAACGCCTCGCCGCTCTGATCGAGATAGACCCGCATGCGCCTGCGCGAGCCGAGCGGGCTCATCCCGCCGACCTGGTAGCCGGTCGCACGCTCGGCGTCGCGGGGATCGGCCATCTCGGCGTGCTTCACGCCCGCGGCGGCGGCGAGCTTCTTCAGCGAGAGCTCGGCCGTCGCAGGCAGCAGCGCGAACACGAGCTCGTCCCCGGCGCGCGCGACGAGGCTCTTGAACATCCTGCCTCGCTCGACGCCCAGGTCGTCCGCCGCCTGCTCCGCTCCGCCGCCCTGACGGTAGGCGTAGCTCATGAGCGTGTGCTCGATCCCCGCCGCGTGTAGCTCCGTCGTGCCTCTCGTCTGGGCGATGAGTAAACTCCTCCGCGATGCGAGAGTACACACCCGAGTACGAGTCATTCCGCGACGACGCGGTCGCCATCATCAATGCCGCCGCGATCGTGATCGCCGTCGCCGGGACGTGGACGCGGCCGATCTACATGGGGATGATCGCGCTCCTGGTCGCCGCCTTCGGCTACTTCATGTCGCCGCGCTCGCGCGGCGGCCACATCATCGCCGTCTGCCTGATCACCGTCTTTGCGATCCTCGAGACGTGGCTCTGGCAGGGCAAGCACATCGTCTAGCGCCGGTCGCCGCCCGGCCTGACCGGGAGCCCGCTCACCACGTGGCCGCGGCCGCCCGCGGAGTAGGCCACGTCGACCACGTGCTCGGTCTTGTAGCGGCCGTAGAAGAAGCCCCGGAAGAGGCTCTTCGCCGTGTCCCGGGCCGGCGGGACGAGCTCCGCCGCGAACACCAGCTCGCGCCCATCGGCCTCGTAGTCCACCCCTTCCGTCTGGAGCAGGCCGTTCACGTACACCTCGAACGGCGCCTCCACCTCCGGCGGAAGCCGCACGCGCGACCCGTTCACCACTCCACCAGCTTCCAGACCTCGGGCTGCATCGCCGCCTCGCCGTCGCCGACCTCGGCGAAGAGCGTCACCGCGCGCTTCAGGTGCTCCATCGACTCCGGCTCGCGGCCGGCGTGGTGCAGCAGGTCGGCGAGGTTGTTGTTGAGCGCCGCCTCGCGGTGGCGGTCGCCCTGCTCGGAGCAGAGCTCGAGCGCCCGTGAGGTGAGCGCGATGGCCGCGTCGGTCTCGCCCGTTCGCCCGCAGGCCAGCGCGAGGTTGTTGAGTGCGGCCACGAGCACGCTGCGATCGGGGAGCGACTCGGCGAGCTCGACGCTTCGCTCCAGGTGTTCGCGCGACCCGGTGAGCATGCCCAGAATGTTGCACGCCTGGGCGACCGCCTCCGGGTCGCCGGCGGCCTCGCCGAGCTCCAGCGACCGCTCCGCGAGCTCGGCGGCCGCCGCGCCGTCGCCGCGGCGGTGGGCCGCCAGGCTGCGGTCGGCCTGGACGCGGGCCGACTCGCCGCCGAGCCGCAGCGCCTCGAGCAGGTGAAGCTCGGCGAGCTCGGGGTCGCCGCGGCGGTCGTGCACCCGCCCGAGCTTGTGCTCGATCCCGGCGACGGTGTCCGGGGCGCTCAGCGCGGCCGCGGCCTCGTACGCCGAGAGCGCCGACGCATACTCGCCCTGGAGCGTGTGCAGATCGCCGATCGCCTCGTGGAGCAGCGCCGGCTCGGCGTGCCCCAGCCCGATCGCGGAGCGGTAGGCGTCGAGCGCCTCGCGGTGGGCGTAGACGCTTCGCGCCCGGTCGCCGGCCCGCCGGTACGCGTCCGCGGCGTCCGTCTCGAGCCCCGCCGCCAGGAGGTGGCGGGCGACGAGCGCGGGGTCGGCATGTGCGGCGGTGAGGGTGTCGGCCACGCGGCGGTGCAGCAGCCTGCGGCGGGCCAGTCCGGCGCGCTCGTAGGCGACCGCGAGCAGCTTGTCGTGCGAGAACTCGTACCCGGCGTCGCGCTCGACCAGGAGCCCGCGCCTCGTCAGCTCCTCGAGCGCGCCCGCAGTCTCGTCCTCACCCCGGCCGGCGGCGGCGCGCACGGTGTCGACGTCGAACGTCCGCCCGATCACGGCCGCCGCGGTGAGAAGCTGCGAGGACGTCTCGCCGATCCCGTCCAGCCGCGCGGCGAGGAGCTCGCGCACTCCCACGGGGAGTCCGCCGTCCTCGGCCGGGTCGTGCAGCGCCGCCAGGTACTCGACGACGAAGAGCGGCAGGCCCTCCGTCTCCGCAAAGAGCTCCGGCGCCCGCTCCGCCATCCCGGCCGAAGCAGCCAGCTCGGCGACCTCGGCCCGGGTGAGGCGGCCGAGCCGGATCACGCGATCGGCCGTCCTGCGCAGCACGGCGTGGTCGGCGCCGATCTCCTCCGAGCGCCACGCGGCGACGACCAGCATCGGCCGGCCGGCGAGCCGGCGGACGAGGTAGCCCGCCGCCGCGAGCGATGCCGGGTCGGCCGACTGGAGGTCGTCGAGGAAGAGCAGGCCCGGAGAGCGGGAGCAGACGAGGGCAGCGAGCACCTGGGCGATGCCCTCGAAGAGCCGCTGCTGGGCCGCCACGCTGTCCGGGCCCGCCGCCGGCCGGCCGCCGCCGACCTCGGGCACGAGCCGGGCGGCCTCGGCTCGCCAGTGGTCGGGCACGTCCGCCAGGGGCTCGGGTCCCGCCGATTCGAGCGCGGCCCGGAGCGCGGCGGCCGCGAGGCCGAACGCGATCCCGGACTCGCCCTCGTGCGAGCGGGCGACCGCCGCCACGTGGCCACCGTCCCTGACGGCTGCGGCCAGCTCCTCGCCCAAACGCGTCTTGCCGACGCCCGCCTCGCCCTCGATCACCACGATGCGCCCATCGGTGGCGCACGCGGCGTGCTCGGCCACGACCGCCTTCCATTCGGCGGCCCGCCCGACGAGCGGCGCCGCCTGAGCCGCCTCCGGCGGCGCGGGCGTGGCGGCCGGCTCCGGCGCTGCAAGCGGGCGCCCCTCGTTGACGGCGTTGTAGATCTCGGTCGTCTCCGCCAGCGGCCGCACGCCGAGCTCGCGGTCGAGCACGCGTACGCACTCCCGGTACTGGCTGAGCGCCTCCGACCGCCGCCCGCTCGCCGCGTAGAGCCGGATCAGCGTGCGGTGGGCCGGCTCGTGGAGCGGGTCGAGCGCCAGCCGCCGGCGGGCGTGGGGGACGGCGTCGTCCGGCCGGCCGCTCGCCTCGAGCGCCGCGACGAGCCGGTCGAGGGCCCGCTCCAGCTCGGCTCGCAGCATCCCGCCGGCGTCGCGCTGCCAGTCGTCGAAGCGGACGCTGTCGCGCAGGCCGAAGCCCGCCAGCAGGTCGTCACGGTGGAGCGTGACGGCGGCTGTGAGCGGCTCCACGGCCGACGGTCCCTCGCCCGCGGAGGCGGTCAGGTCGCGGAACCGGGTGACGTCCACGGCGTCCGGGTCGGTGTCGAGGGCCACGGCGGCGCGCGTGACGGCCACCCAGCGCCCTCCGAGCGCCGAGCGCAGGGCCGACAGCGTCCGCCGGAGCGCGGCCCGTCCGCGGTCGGGATCCGTATCGGGCCACAGCAGGTCGACGAGGAGCTCCCGCGCCTGCGGGCCTCCGGTGACCGCCAGATACGCGAGCAGCGCCACGGCCTTGCGCGTGTCGACGCGCAGCGGCTCGCCGTCCACCTCGATCCGAGGCGTCCCGAGCACGTCGACGCGAAGCGACATCCGTCGAGTATGGCAGAGCGTGACGGTCGTGCACGCGTCGATCTCGCCGTAACGTTTTCGGGACGTCCGGCGTGGATGATCCTGACATCAGGCCGGCGACGGCCGCCACCACGAGGAGGTTCACCATGTCGCGCTCCATCCGCACCGCGTCCCTGGCAGCCGCGCTCGCCTCGACCCTTGCAATCGCGCCGCCGGCGCTCGCCGACTCGTCGTACGGCGACACCACGGGTGCCGGTCTCATGCACGCGAGCACGGTCAAGGCCAAGCCCGCTCCCGACACCGCGGGCGCCGGGATCATCCACGCCAGCATGGTGCAGGCCCAGGTCGCCCAGCGGGCCGCGCTGCTCGAGACGCGCTCCGGCTTCCAGTGGGATGACGCCGCGGTCGGCGCCGCCGCCGGGTTCGGCGCAGCGCTCGCAGCGGTGGGCGCCGCCGCCGGCCTGCGCAGCCGCCGGCGGGTCGCGGCCTGACTCCAAGCCTTGTCAGGCTGACCGCGATGGAAGATGCTGAACCTGCGATGAACGGCTCGAGCACCAGTCACGGCTCCCCGGTTCGGCGCCTGGCGTGGGCCGTGTTCGCGGCCACCTGCGTGCTCTGGGTGCTGGCGATCGTCACCACATGGCTGACGCGCGACCTGTCGAGCCCGGAGAGCCTCGGAAGCACGAGCGCGGACGCCGTCGTTGGGATCGCGATGGCGGTCGTGCTCCTGGCCTTCCCGATCGCCGGCGTCGTGGTGGCCGTCCGTCAGCCCGCGAACCCGGTCGGCTGGATCCTGCTTGCGATCGGGGCGGGGTGGGGCCTTCTGGCCGGCGTGACGAGCTATGCCGACTACGGGCTCCGGCTCCATCCCGGCTCGGTGCCGGCGGCAAACGTCGCCGCGGCGCTGACCGTCTCGGTCTGGGCCGTGCCCGTCGGGCTCACCGGCACGTTCCTGCTCCTGCTCTTTCCCGACGGCCGGCTGCCCGGCCCGCGCTGGCGCTGGGTCGCCTACGTCGCCGCTCTCACGACGGTGCTCGGCGCGACGACGGGCCCGCTCGATCCCGGCGCGCTCGAGTCCACACCGTACTCGCACACCTCGAATCCGCTCGGCATCGGCGGCATGGGGCCGGTGGTCGGCGTCCTCAACTACGCAGTCCTGGTCCTCGCCGTCACGATGGCCGCATCGGCGGTCAGCCTGGTAGTGCGGTTTCGGCGCTCGGGCCGTGTCGCTCGCGAGCAGGTGAAATGGCTGGCCGCCGCCGCCGGGGCGTCCGCCTCGATCTACCTCGTCGACCTGTGCGCATCGCTGCTCTTCGGAGGCTCCGGACCGCAGCCGGTCTGGCGGGTCGCGCTCGATGACGCCTTCGTGCTCAGCGTCGGGCTGACGCCGATCGCCATCGGGGTCGCGGTGCTGCGCTACCGCCTGTACGAGATCGACGTGATCATCCGCCGGACCCTCGTCTACGCGGCGCTGGTCGGATGCCTCGCCGCGCTCTACCTCGGCGGCGTCTACGCGATCCAGACCGCCGTGCGGTCGGTGAGCGGCCAGTCCGGGACACTCGCGGTGACGACCTCCACCCTGCTCGTGGCGGCAGCGTTCCAGCCGCTGCGGTCGCGGATCCAGCGGGCGGTCGACCATCGCTTCTATCGCGGCCGTTACGACGCGGCCCGGACGCTCGAGACGTTCAGCGGGCGACTGCGCGAGCAGGTCGACATCGAGGCGGTCTCCGGCGAGGTGCTGGAGGTGGTGCGCCAGACGCTCCAGCCGGCCCATGCGTCGCTGTGGCTCCGTGAGCCGGAAGCCGGGCGATGAGGCGCCGGCCCGCGATCGCCACGGCGTGTTTCGCACTCTGCGCCGCGCTCTTCGCGTTCTCGGTGGTGTTCGGCCTGCTCTCGGCCGATGCGAAGCAATCCGGGAGCTGGTCCGGCGGAGGCGTGTGGGTCGCGCTCGCGCTCGTCGTCGCCATGGTGACCTATCCGGCGGCCGGGTGGCTGATCGCGGCCCGCAGGCCCGAGAATCCGATCGGCTGGCTGCTGCTCGCGATCGGCCTGTGCTGGGGCGCAGGAGCCACGAGCAGCTACGCCGACTACACGCTGAAGCTGCACCACGACCTTCCCGGCGGCGCGCTGGTCGCCGTCGTGGGAAGCGCGTTCTGGATGCCCGCGATCGGCATGACGGGGACGTTCCTGCTGCTCCTGTTCCCCGACGGGCACCTGCCCGGCCGGCGCTGGCGGTACGTCGCCCACGCCGCCGCGGTGACGATGGTCGCCGGGCTCTTCGACCTCATGTTCCGTCCCGGCCTGCTCACCGATGACGGGTACCCGGGGGTGCGCAATCCCGTGGGGATCGATGCCCTCGGTCCGGTGCTCGCGGTCGGCTGGGTGGCGATCATTGCGCTCGTGGTCACGATGGTCGTGTCGGCGGCCAGCCTCGTCGTCCGCTACCGGCGATCCCGCGGACCGGAGCGGCAGCAGGTCAAGTGGCTCGCGGGGGCGGCGGCCGCAGTCGCGCTCGTGTATGCCGTCGTCGTGCCCCTGGGAGCGCTCGTCGACCCCTCGTCGCAGCATCCGCCCGCGTGGCTCTCGGCCGCCCAGTCGGTGTCGCTCCTCAGCTTCGGCCTGATCCCCGTCGCGATCGTGTTCGCGGTCCTGCGCTACCGCCTGTACGAGATCGACGTGATCATCCGGCGGACGCTCGTCTATACGGCGCTGGTCGCCGTGCTGGCGGCGCTGTACCTCGGCGGCGTCACGATGATCGGGGGGGTTCTGCGCACGGCGACCGGCGGCTCGGGCGCGATCGGCGTGACGGTCTCGACGCTGGCGGTGGCGGCGGCGTTCCAGCCGCTTCGGCGGCGGATCCAGCGGGCGGTGGATCACCGCTTCTATCGGGGCCGGTATGACGCGGTGCGCACGCTGGAGTCGTTCAGCGGCAGGTTGCGTGAGCACGTGGAGATCGAGGCGGTGTCGGGCGAGGTGCTGGATGTGGTGCGCCAGACGCTTCAGCCGGCGCACGTGTCGCTGTGGCTGCGCGAGCCGGAGGCCGGGCGGTGAGGCGCGTGCCGGTGCCGGCGCCTGCCGCCGCTGCCTGGGTCATGACCGCGGCGCTTCTCCTGGCGAGCGGGCTCGTCGTCGCCTCAGGGGTGGACGTGGAGGTCGCGGGCGTCCTGGACGCGGTGCTGTTCGGGCTCGTGATGCAGGGCATGGCCACGCTGGGCGCGCTCGTCGCCCGGCGCGAGCCGCGGAACCCGGTCGGGTGGATCTTCTGCACCGTTCCGCTCCTGGTCGCGATCTCGGTGGCGACGGGCACGTATGCGGAATGGGCGCACGACAACGACCCGGGCGCGCCCGCCGCGGCGGTTGCCGACTGGGTGTCGTCCTGGCCGTGGGTCGCCGGGCTGGTTGCCTATGCGCTTCTCGTGCCGCTGCTCTTCCCGGACGGAGGCGTTCCCGGGCCGCGCTGGAGGCTGGTGCTCTACGCCGATCTCGCTGCGATCGCCTGGGTCGCGGGGTTCGCCGCCTTCTCCGCCTCGCCGCCGGCGGCGCTCGTCGTGGTGAGCGGCGTCGTCGTCGCCCTGCTCATCGCGGCCGGGCTCGCGTCGGCCGTCGTGCGGTATCGCCGGGCCGGTGCGACGCAGCGCGTGCAGATCCGAGAATGCGTGGCGGCGGCCTGCGCCGCGTCCGTCGGCTTCTTCGTGATCTCCGTCGCGGCGCCGTACGAGGCGCTCTACGCGCTGGACTACGCGCTTCTGCCGCTCTCGGTCGGCCTCGCCATGCTCCGCTACCGGCTCTACGACGTCGACGTGATCATCCGCCGCACGCTGGTGTACGCGGCCCTGGTCGCGGTGCTGGCCGGCCTCTACCTGGGCGGCGTGACGCTGGTCGGGGCGCTCCTGCGAAGCATCGCCGGCTCGTCCGGAGCGGTGGCGGTCACCGTCTCGACGCTCGCGGTGGCGGGTGCCTTCCAGCCGCTCCGGCGCCGGATCCAGCGCACGGTCGATCGCCGCTTCTTCCGCTCGGGCTACGACGCGCAGGGCGCCGTGGCCGCGTTCAGCGCCCGTGCGCGCGAGCAGGTCGATCTCGACGCGCTCTGCGGCGAGCTGCTGCAGATCGTGACGGGCACGGTCCAGCCGGCGCACGCCGACGTGTGGCTTCGTCCCGTAACGAACCCGGAACGCTCGCCCGGTACAACGGAGGTGTCATGAGCTCGGTTGCCCACAGCCTTCGCCGCATCGTCACGCGCGGCCGCACCGCCCCGGCGGTCGCGGCCTCGGTCGCGGAGCCGGGACGGGCTCCGGCGCCGGCGTCGGCGGCGATGCCGGTCGACATCGCGCCG
Organism: Gaiellales bacterium; assembly: GCA_036258075.1. Lineage (GTDB taxonomy): Bacteria > Actinomycetota > Thermoleophilia > Gaiellales > JAICJC01 > JAICJC01. Next base: position 11,312 of record DATAEI010000054.1, on the reverse strand, counting down.
AACGACCCGATCATCCCGTACTTCCAGAGCGCCGCCGGCGCCGTCGACATCGAGGCGCTCGAGCTCGATTCGCCCGCGCTCGCGGCGATGCGGGCGGCGGGCGTGAAGCTCGTTGTCCCACTCGTCACCCAGGGCGAGCTGATCGGGCTCCTGAACCTGGGGCCGCGCCTGTCCGACCAGGACTACTCGGGCGACGATCGCCGCCTGCTCGAGAGCCTCGCGGCCCAGGCCGCCCCGGCAGTTCGGGTGGGCCAGCTCGTGCGCGAGCAGGAGGCCGAGATCCGAAGCCGGGAGCGGCTCGAGCAGGAGCTCGCCGTCGCCCGGCTCATCCAGCAGAACTTCCTGCCGCGCTCGCTGCCCGAGGCGGCGGGGTGGAGCGTCGCGGCGGACTACCGGCCCGCCCGCGAGGTCGGCGGCGACTTCTACGACTTCATCGACCTGCCTGACGGCCGCCTCGGGATCGTGGTCGGAGACGTGACCGACAAGGGCGTCCCCGCGGCCCTCGTCATGGCCGCGACGCGGAGCGTCCTTCGAGCATCCGCCCAGCGGCTGGTCGAGCCGGGAGCGGTGCTCGAGCGAGTGAACGAGCACCTGGTCCCCGACATCCCCCCGAACATGTTCGTGACGTGCCTCTACGGCGTCCTCGAGCTCGACACGGGCCGGCTCGTCTTCGCGAACGCGGGGCACAACCTGCCGATGGTCGCCGCCGGCGGAGCCGTGACCGAGCTCATGGCCCGCGGGATGCCGCTCGGGCTCATGACCGGCATGGCCTATGAGGAGACCGAGGCCGTGCTCGATCCCGGGGCGCACCTCCTGCTCTACTCCGACGGCGTCACCGAGGCCCACGACGCCGACCGCGAGATGTTCGGCGGCGGCCGTCTCTCCGCGGTCATGGCCGAGGGCGGCACCCGGCGCGGTGACGACCTGCTGCGGACGCTCATCGCGGCGCTCGGCGCCTTCTGCGCGCCCGGCGCCGAGCAGGAGGACGACATCACGCTCGTCGCGATCCGGCGCGAGTCCGGCTCAGCCGCGGTGCTCGCCGAGGTCTCGGTCGCGAGCGAGCCCGGGAACGAGCGCGAGGCCATCCGGCAGCTCGAGCCCGCGCTCATGGGCGCGGGGCTCTCCGCCGGCCGGCTCGAGCGGATGAAGACGGCCGTGGCCGAGGCCGTCATGAACGCGATGGAGCACGGCAACGGGTTCCGGCCCGAGCTGCCGGTCGACGTCCGGCTCGTCCGCGACGGCGACGCCCTGCGCGTCGAGGTCACCGACCGTGGCTCCGCGCGGCCGATGCCCGACGCCCCCGAGCCCGACATCGAGGCCAAGCTCGCCGGCGAGCAGACGCCGCGCGGCTGGGGCCTCTTCCTGATCAGAAACATGGTGGACGAGCTGGACGTGTCCGGCGACGACGAGCACCACACCACCCGGCTCGTGATGCGCCTGGAAGGAGGCCGAGATGACGACCGCGCTTGAGGTGAAGGTGGACGTGGGCGGCGGCGAGGCGACGCTCCGCATGACGGGCGATGTCGACCGCGAGGCCGGCGCGGCCCTCGACCGGGCCTATTCCGAGGCTGCGGCCGCAGGGGCGGCGTCGCTGACGCTCGACTTCACGGCCGTGCCGTACATCAACTCGACCGGCATCGCGCTGATCGTCGGGCTTCTGGGCCGGGCCCGCGGAGCCGGCGTGCCCGTCACGGCGCGCGGCCTCACCGAGCACTACCGGGAGATCTTCGAGATCACCCGGCTGTCCGACTTCATGACCATCGAGGCAGGGGCGCCCGCCCCGGAGGGGAGCAGGAGATGACCGAGACCACGGTTTCGATGACGGTGCGGACGCCGAGCGACCGCGCGAGCGTGATCGACATCGCCGGCGATGTGACGGCGGCCAGCGAGGAAACGCTCATGGATGCCTACGGCCGCGCCAGCGGCGAGCACACCCGCTGGGTCATCCTCAACTTCTCCGACCTGGAGTACATGAACTCGAGCGGGATCGGCCTGCTCGTCACGCTGCTCGTCCGGGCCAACCGCCAGAAGCAGCGCCTCCTGGCGTACGGCCTGACCGAGCACTACCGCCAGATCTTCCAGCTCACGCGTCTGGACGAGGCGATCGCCATCCACGGGAACGAGCCCGAGGCGATCGCCGCGGCCGCCTGACCAGAAAGGATCGACACGATGTCCGAGAAGCGCGCACAGCGCGACGGCGACGCCTGGGCGAAGCCGGTCGCACACCTCGAGATCGCCGGCGTCGAGCCGGGGTCGTCGGGGATCAACGTGGCCGGGCGCCGCCCCACGTCGCCCGTGCAGGGATTCGGCCGGATGTGGCAGAAGACCTACCGCGTCCGGCTCGACGGGGCCGACGTGACACCGGCCGAGGTCATCGCCGTGTGGAAGCGCGACTTTCCCACGTTCTGGCCGAAGGGCAACCGCTTCTTCGCGCCGCTCGCGGGGATCGCGCCGGGCGAGGTGGCGGTGCTCGACCTGACCATGCCCGGCGGGCTCAAGCTGTCGACCGGGGTGCTCGTCCTCTACGCCGACGAGGAGTCCTTCACGCTGATGACGCCGGAGGGGCACATGTTCGCCGGCTGGATCACGTTCAGCGCGTTCGACGACGGCGGCGTGACCACCGCGCAGGCCCACGTCCTCATGCGGGCGTCCGACCCGCTGTACGAGATGGGGATGACGCTCGGCGGCCATCGCCAGGAGGACCGGCATTGGGCGCACACGCTCCGATCGCTCGCCGCGGCGTTCGGCGTCGAGGGCGAGGTGACCACCGAGATGGTGTGCGTCGACCGCCGCCGCCAGTGGGGGAAGGCCGGGAACGTGCGGCACAACGCCGGCATCCGGTCGGGTATGTACACGGCCATGGCACCTATGAGGCTCATGACCAGGCCGTTCAGGCGTGCATGACGCGATCGTGGTGGGGGCGGGCCCGAACGGCCTGGCAGCGGCGATCGCGCTCGCACAGGCTGGGCGCTCGGTGCGGGTGATCGAAGGGGAGACCGCCATCGGCGGCGGCACCCGCACCGAGGAGCTCACGCTCCCCGGCCATCTCCACGACGTGTGCTCGGCGGTGCATCCGCTGCTGCTCGGCTCGCCCTTCCTGGCGTCGCTGCCGCTTGCCGAGCACGGCCTCTCGGTGATCCACCCCGACCTGCCCCTCGCCCACCCGCTCGACGGCGGCCGGGCCCTCGCCCTGCACCGGTCGGTGGCCGAGACGGCGGCCGGGCTCGGTGCCGACGGCCGCGCCTACGAGCGGCTCCTGGGCCCGCTCGTGCGCGACTGGGAGGAGCTCGCCGCCTTCCTGCTCGGGCCGCCGCTCCAGCCGCCGCGGCATCCGCTCATCGCCGCCCGGTTCGGGGCCGTCGGCCTGCGCTCGGTCTCGGGCCTCACGCGCCGCCGGTTCGGTGCCGATCCCGCCCGCGCGCTCCTCTCGGGAAATGCTGCCCACTCCATGCGGCCGCTCACGGCGCCGGGCACCGGGGCCTTCGGGCTTCTCCTGATCATGCTCGCCCACGCCGTCGGCTGGCCGGTCGCGGCCGGCGGATCGCGCGCGATCGCCGATGCGATGGCGGCGCTCCTTCGCTCGCTCGGCGGCGAGATCGAGACCGGCCGGCCGGTGACGTCGTTGCGCGAGCTGCCGCCGACCCGAGCCGTGCTCCTGGACGTGACGCCGCGGGCGCTCCTTCGGATCACCGGCGATCGCTTCACCGGCCGCTACCGGCGCGCGCTCGAACGGTTCCGGTACGGGCCGGGCGTGTTCAAGGTGGACTACGCGCTTCGCGAGCCGGTGCCCTGGGCCGCGGAGGCGTGTCGCCGGGCGGGCACCGTCCACGTCGCCGGGACGGCCGCCGAGGTCGCCGCCTCCGAGGCGCAGGTGGCCGCGGGACGTGCTCCCACCCGTCCGTATGTGCTCGTCGCCCAGCAGAGCCTCTTCGACCCGTCGCGCGCACCGGCCGGCGCCCACACCCTGTGGGCGTACTGCCACGTCCCGAGCGGCTCCGGCACCGACATGACGGAGGCGATCGACGGCCAGATCGAGCGCTTCGCCCCGGGGTTCCGAGACGTGGTCGCAGCCCGGCACTCGATGGGCCCGGCGGAGGTCGAGGCCAAGAACCCCAACTACGTCGGGGGCGACATCAACGGCGGTCTCGCCGACCTGCGCCAGCTGCTCGCCCGCCCCGCGCTCCGGGCGGCGCCGCACGCCACGCCCGACCCCCGCATCTTCCTGTGCTCGTCCTCGACGCCGCCGGGGGGCGGAGTCCACGGCATGTGCGGCTGGCACGCCGCCCGCACCGCCCTTCGAGGAGCTCTGCGCTAGGCGCCGACCGGGCCGAGCTACGCTCCAACTGTGGCGGGCGAGGTGATCCATCGCATCGACTCCGTGGCGGATCCGTCACGGCTTCCGTACACCGTCTGCGTCCTCCTCGAGAATCTGGTGCGCCGCCGCGGCACCGAGCACGTCACCGACGCCGACGTGAAGGCGCTCGCCGGGTGGCCGGCTCCGACGGAGGGGGCCCAGCTCGCGTTCATGCCGGCCCGCGTGATCATGCAAGACCTCACCGGCGTCCCCGCCGTCGTCGACCTGGCGGCGCTTCGCTCCGCCGTCGCGCGCCGCGGAGGCGACCCCTCGCGGGTCGATCCGCAGGTGCCCGTCGACCTGGTGGTCGACCACTCGGTGCAGGTCGACGCCTTCGGGAACGGCGCCGCCTACGAGCGCAACATCGAGCACGAGTACGCCCGAAACGGCGAGCGCTACGCCCTCCTGCGCTGGGCGCAGGGAGCGTTCGGGAACTTCCGGGTCGTGCCGCCGGGGATGGGGATCGTCCACCAGGTGAACCTCGAGTATCTGGGCACGGTCGTGGCCGTCCGTGACGGCGTCGCCATGCCCGACACGCTGGTTGGAACCGACTCGCACACGACCATGATCAACGCTCTGGGGGTGCTCGGCTGGGGGGTCGGCGGCATCGAGGCCGAGGCCGTCATGCTCGGCCAGCCGATCTACATGACCGCACCGCAGGTGGTGGGCGTGCGGCTCGAGGGCGAGCTTCGCAGCGGCGTCACGGCCACGGACCTCGTGCTGACGATGACCGAGCGGCTGCGAACGCACGGCGTCGTCGGCAAGTTCATCGAGTTCTTCGGGCCCGGCCTGGGATCGCTCACCGTGGCCGACCGGGCCACCATCTCGAACATGTCGCCGGAATTCGGGGCGACCGCCTCGACGTTCCCGGTCGACGGCGAGACGCTGCGCTACCTGCGCGACACCGGCCGCCCGTCCGAGCACGTCGACCTCGTCGAGCGCTACACCAAGGAGCAGGGCCTCTTCCGCACGGGCGACGGGCCCGAGCCGGCCTACACCGAGACGCTCGACTTCGACCTCTCGGCCGTCGAGCCGAGCCTCGCAGGGCCGCGCCGGCCGCAGGACCGCGTCTCGCTGCCGCGGGTGGGACAGAGCTTCTCCGACGCGTTCGGCGCCGGCCGAAACGGCGGCGGGCTCGGCGACGGATCGGTCGTGATCTCGGCGATCACCTCGTGCACGAACACGTCGAACCCGGCGCTCATGGTGGCCGCCGGCCTCGTCGCCCGCAAGGCGGTCGAGCGCGGCCTCACGACGAAGCCGTGGGTGAAGACCAGCCTGGCCCCGGGCTCGCGCGTGGTGATCGGCTACCTTCGCCGGGCGGCCCTCATGGAGCCGCTCGAGGCGCTGGGCTTCAACCTTGTCGGCTTCGGGTGCACCACCTGCATCGGGAACTCGGGGCCGCTGCCCGACGAGGTGGCAAGCGCGATCGAGCGCGACGACCTGAAGGTCGCCGCCGTGCTCTCGGGGAACCGCAACTTCGAGGCCCGCATCCATCCGGCGGTGCGCGCCAACTACCTGGCGTCGCCGCCCCTCGTCGTCGCCTATGCGCTCGCCGGCACGGTGAACGCCGACCTCACCTCCGAGCCGCTGGGCGAGGGCGCCGACGGGCCCGTCTACCTGCGCGACGTCTGGCCGACCGCCGAGGAGGTGAGCGATGCGCTGGCCGCATCGTTCTCGCCCGATCTCTTCACCGACGAGTACGGCCGCATCTTCGAGGGCGACGAGCGGTGGCGCAGCCTGCCGGTGCCCGAGGGCGAGCTCTACGCGTGGGATCCGGCCTCGACCTATGTCCGCGAGGCCGCCTTCTTCGCCCACGACGCCGACCTGTCCGACATCGTCGACGCGCGCGTGCTCGCGCTCCTCGGCGACTCGGTCACCACAGACCACATCTCGCCCGCGGGCGCCTTCGCGCCCGGCACGCCCGCCGGCCGGTGGCTCGTGGAGCACGGCGTCGAGCCGCGCGACTTCAACTCCTACGGCGCCCGGCGCGGGAACCATGAGGTGATGGTGCGCGGGACGTTCGCCAACATCCGGCTGCGGAACGCGCTCGTCGAGCGCGAGGGCGGCTTCACCCGCCACATGCCGTCGGGCGACGAGATGACGATCTACGACGCAGCCCAGCGCTACCGCGAGGAGGGCGTTCCGCTGGTCGTGATCGCCGGCCGCGAGTACGGCTCGGGCAGCTCCCGCGACTGGGCCGCCAAGGGCTCGGCGCTCCTGGGCGTGCGGGCGGTGATCGCCGAGAGCTACGAGCGCATCCACCGCTCGAACCTGGTCGCGCTGGGCGTGCTCCCGCTCCAGTTCGCCGAGGGCGAGTCCGCCGCGACGCTCGGGCTCACCGGCGCCGAGACGCTCACGATCCGCGGCCTGGCGGACCTCGGCGTCGGATCGCACGTGCAGGTCGAGGTGAACGGCGGCGAGCGCTCGTTCACGTGCCTGGCCCGCCTCGACGCCCCGGCGGACGTCACGGTCTACCGCGACGGCGGGCTGCTCCAGATGGTCATGCACCAGCTGATGGCGTAGACTTGCTCCCGGTGGGGGGCACGACGCGACGAAGGTTGCTCGCGAGCGCCGGATTGGCGGCAGGCGGTGTGCTTGCCGGAGCGGCCCCCGCCGCGGCGACGCCCCGGGCCGGCCGGCTTCCGTTCCACGGCAGCCACCAGGGCGGCATCACGACACCACCGCAGGGGCACCTGCGGTTCACGGCCTTCGACGTCTCCGGGTCGCGGGCCGATCTGGCAGATCTCCTGACCGTCTGGTCGGCCGCCGCGGCACGGATGTGTGCCGGCGATCCCGTGGGGCCGATCGGCGGCGACCCGGCGTCGGCGCCGGTTGACACCGGCGAGGCATACGGCCTGGCAGCGTCGCGGCTCACCCTCACGATCGGCCTCGGGCCCTCGCTCTTCGACGGCCGCTTCGGGCTCGCCCCGCAGCGCCCCGCAGCGCTCGCCGACCTGCCCGCCTTCCGCGGCGACCGCCTCGAGGCGGCCCGAAGCGGCGGCGACCTGGCCGTCCAGGCCTGCGCCGACGATCCGCTGGTCGCCTTCCACGCCGTCCGCACGCTCGCCCGGATCGGCCGCGGAGTCGCGACGGCGCGCTGGTCGCAGTCGGGGTTCGACTCCGCACCGGACGGGCGCACGGGCCGGAACCTGATGGGCTTCAAGGACGGCACCAACAACCTCGACGGATCCGACGCCGCGGCGATGCGGCGCAACGTCTGGGTGGGGCAGCGGGACGACCCCGCCTGGATGCGCGGCGGCACATACCTCGTCACGCGCCGGATCCGGATCCGCATCGAGCGCTGGGACGCGAGCGACCTCGACGAGCAGGAGACGGACGTCGGCCGGCGCAAGGTCTCGGGTGCGCCGTTCGGCGCGCGCTCGGAGTTCGCGCCCGTCGTGGCCGAGCGCGAGCCGAAACACAGCCACGTCATGCTCGCCAACCCGCGCCTCGCCGGGAGCGAGGCCGAGCGGATCCTGCGCCGTGGCTACTCCTTCGACGACGGGCTCATGCCCGGCGGAACGATCGACGCCGGCCTCTTCTTCGCCGCCTACCAGCGCGATCCGCGCCGCCAGTTCGTCCCGATCCAGCGCCGGCTCGCCGAGCACGATCTGCTCGGCGAGTACCTGGTGCACACCGGCAGCGCGCTCTTCGCCATCCCGCCGGGATGCCGTGCCGGCGGCTACGTCGGCGACACGTTGCTCTAGCAGCCCTTCTAGTGCGTACCTTGATTGGTACGTAACCGATATGGTACGCTGGTGGCATGGAAGCTGTCGTGCGGGCACTGGCGGACGAGGGCCGAAGGACGCTTCTCGAGTCGCTGGTGGCCGGCCCGGCGACCGCCGGCGAGCTGGCCGCGCTCTTGCCGATCGCCCGGCCGGGCGTCTCGCGGCACCTGCGCGTGCTGCGGGAGGCGGGGCTCGTCGACGTCCGCCGGGAGGCGCAGCGGCGGGTGTACGAGCTTCGGCCCGAGCCGCTCGCCCAGCTCGATGACTGGCTGACCCCGTACCGGTCGCTCTGGGAGCAGCGTCTCGACGCGCTCCACACCGAGGTGGCCAGGGGCAAACGCGACCGAAGGAGCACCAGATGACCGGCAACGCACCCGGACGCCCCCGCATTCTGGGCACCCTGCGATCCGACGGCGGTGACGGGGTCGTGCGCATGGAGGACCGCTTCGACACCGGCATCGACGACCTCTGGTCGGCGCTCACCGATCCGGCCCGGCTCAGCCGCTGGCACAGCCGGGTCGAGGGCGACCTGCGCCTCGGCGGGACCTTCCGCCGCGTCGGCGCCGATGGGGAGAGCACCGGGCGCGTGGACGCGTGCGAGCCGCCGCGGCGGCTGCTCGTGACGATGCGCGACTCCGACCCGCAGCCGGGCCAGCCGACCGAGACCGTCGTCGAGGCCACGCTGACCGCCGACGGCGACGGGACCATCCTGGTGGTCGAGGAGCGTGGCCTGCCCCTGCCCCTGCTTCCCGCGTACGGCGCCGGCGTCCAGCTGCACCTCGAGAACCTGGCCGACCACGTGGGCGGCCGCGAGCTCGCAGATCCCGAGGCCCGGTGGGAGGAGCTCCTCCCCGCCTACCGGGCGATGGCGGCCGAGGTCATCTAGCTCCGGAGTCGCGCGGTACCCTCATGCCGTGAGCATCGTCGCCGACCTCGAGCGCGCCCTGGGCCGGGACGCCGTCCTCTCGGAGCCGGCGGAGCTGCGCACGTACGAGTGCGACGGCCTCACGGGCCACCGGGCGGTGCCGCAGGCGGTCGTCCTCCCGCGCTCCACCGAGGAGGTGCAGGCCGCCGTTCGAGCGTGCAGAGCCCGTGGCGCCCCCTTCGTGGCCCGCGGCGCGGGGACGGGGCTCTCCGGCGGCGCGGTGCCGCTCGCGGAGGGCATCGTGATCGGCCTCGCCCGGATGAACCGCGTGCTCGAGGTGGACGTGCCGAACCGGCGGGTGCGCGTGCAGCCGGGCGTGACGAACCTCGACGTCACGCGCGCGGTTGCCGATCACGGGCTCTTCTACGCACCCGACCCGTCGAGCCAGCAGGTGTGCACGATCGGCGGCAACGTGGCCGAGAACTCCGGCGGCGCGCATTGCCTCAAGTACGGGTTCACGTCGACCCACGTCGTCGAGCTCCTGGTCGTGCTGGCCGACGGCGAGGCCGTGCGGCTCGGCCGCGACGACGGTCTCGACCTCGCCGGGGCGTTCGTGGGCTCGGAGGGCACGCTCGGGATCGCGACCGAGATCACGGTCCGCGTCGTCCCGCGGCCGCAGCGGATCGAGACGCTCCTCGCCGCGTTCCCGTCGACCGATGCCGCCGGCGAGGTGGTCTCGGCGATCATCGCCGCCGGGATCGTGCCGGCGGCCGTCGAGATGATGGATGCGCTCACCATCCAGGCGGCCGAGGAGGCCGTCCACGCCGGCCTGCCGCGCGCCGCCGGGGCAGTGCTCCTGGTCGAGCTCGACGGGCCGGCGGCCGAGGTCGCGCTCACCCGTGGCCGGGTCGAGGAGCTGTGCGCCGCCGGTGGCGCGACCGAGGTGCGCATCGCAGCCGACGACGGCGAGCGGGCCGCGCTGTGGTACGGGCGCAAGGCGGCGTTCGCCGCGATGGGGCGCGTCAGCCCCGACTACTACGTGCAGGACGGGGTCGTGCCGCGCACGCGGCTTCCCCAGACGCTGCGCCGGATCGAAGAGCTCTCGCAGCGCTACGGCCTGCGCGTGGGAAACGTGTTCCACGCGGGCGACGGCAACCTGCACCCGCTCGTGCTCTACGACGGGAGCATCGCGGGCGAGGCCGAGAAGGCCGAGCGGCTGGCGGCCGAGATCCTCGAGGCGTGCGTCGAGGCGGGCGGCTCGCTGACCGGCGAGCACGGGATCGGCGTCGACAAGGTGTGCTCGATGCCGTGGATGTTCTCGGAGGGCGACGTGCGCGCGATGGAGCGGCTGCGGGCGGCGTTCGACCCGGACGGCCTGTGCAACCCCGGGAAGCTCCTGCCGACGCCGCGGCTCTGCGGCGAGGTGCCCGGCCCGTACCGGCGCCATCCGCTGGAGCGCGAGGGAGTGGCCGAGCGGTTCTGATCGAGCACGAGCCGGGCGACCTGACCGCCGTCGTCGAGGGCCGCGTGACGCTGGGCGAGCTCGGCCGGACGCTCGCCGAGCGCGGCCAGATGCTGGCCCTCGACCCGCCCGGCGCCGCGGGCCGCACCGTGGCGGAGGCGTTCTCGACGGCGGTCTCCGGGCCGCGCGCGCACGGCTACGGGCCGCCGCGCGACCTTCTGCTCGGGGTGGCGCTCAGGCTTCGCGACGGCTCCGTCGTCCACGGCGGCGGGCGCGTGGTGAAGAACGTGGCGGGCTACGACCTCCCTCGGCTTGCGACCGGCGCGGAGGGCCGCCTCGGCGAGATCGTGCGCGTGTGTGTGCGCCTTCATCCGCTGCCTGCGGCAACGTCCACCGTCGTCGCCGAGCCGTGCGACCCGCGCGTGCTCGAGCCGCTTCGGCCCGCCTGCGTGGAGTACGCCTGGCCGCCCGGGCGGATGCTCGTGCGCTTCGAAAGCCCCGCCGCCCCCGAGCTGGCCGAGCAGGCTCAGGCGCTCGTGGGCGGTGAGGTCGTCGCGGACGACGAGGAGCTCTGGGTCGACCACCGCGAGCTGGCCGAGAGCATTCCCGTCCACCGGTCGCTCCCCGCCGAGGCGCCCGCCGCGATCGCCGGCCTGCGCGCGTCCGGCGCAACGCGCATCGTGGGCCGGCTGGCCCGCGGCGTCCTCCACGCCGACGTGCAACAACGGGGTCAGACCCCAATGTTGCGTCCGCTCGAGCAGCGGGTGGTGGAGGCGTTCGGTGGCTGAGGTCGCGACGCGCGAGCTGCTCGACACGTGCGTGCACTGCGGCTTCTGCCTGCCGGCCTGCCCGACCTACGGCCTGTGGGGCGACGAGTCGGACTCGCCGCGCGGCCGCATCCAT
>DATAEI010000053.1:0-23371 GCA_036258075.1 Gaiellales bacterium | reverse complement strand
GGTGGCCGAGGCGGCCGCGACGGCCGCGCCCGATTCCTTCACCGGCCAGACGCCGCTCTGCTTCGTGCTGCTCCGCGCCGGCTACGAGCCGTCCGACGAGCTGGCGGCGGAGCTGCGGGAGTGGATCGGCCAGAAGATCGGCAAGATCGCGCGGCCCAAGGCCGTCATCATCGCTGACGACCTGCCGAAGACCCGCTCGGGCAAGATCATGCGCCGGCTGCTCAAGGACATCGCCGAGGGCCACGAGCTGGGCGATACGACGACCCTCCGCGACCCGGCGGTCGTGGACGACCTGAAGCGCCGCGCGGACGAGATCCTCGCGGCCAGCCGCTGACGGGATCCGCCGGCGCTCTACGAGCTCGCTTCGGCCTGAGCATCCTCGCCCGCGTCGGCCTGCAGCGTGCGCCACGCGAGCTGCACGGCGACGACCACCAGCATCGCGGCGAAGACGCGCTCGAGCGTCTGGTTGGCGATCGAGGTGGCCACGATCTCGCCCACCTTCGTGGTCGGGACGGACGCGACGCCGACGATCAGCGCGTCGCGCCAGTTGACCGCCCCGTAGCGCGTCTGCCGCCACGCGCCGACCGCGATGACGGGCACCATCGCCGCGAGCGAGGTCGCGACCGAGACGTGCGCCGTGTGGCCGAGGAAGATCAGGGTCGGGACGAAGATGATCCCGCCGCCGACGCCGAAGAGCGCGGAGAGGGTGCCGGCCAGGACGCCGAGCCCGACTGCGACGAGCTCGTGGCTCACAGCGCCAGCTTCGCCGCGGTGATGAGCAGGAACCCCGCGAACGCGAGCGTCACCGTGCGGGCGGCGATGCGCTGGTGGAGCCACGCCCCCAGGACGGCGCCCGCGACGGCCGGTATGCCGATCAGCGCTGCGTCGCGCCAGGCCACGTTCCCGGCCTGGGCGTGCGAGGCCGCGGCCGCGATCGCGGTGAGGAGGATGGCCGCGAGCGAGGTCGGCATCGCCTGCTTCGGCCCGTAGCCCGCTCCGGCGACCAGGAGCGGGACGATCAGGATCCCTCCGCCGACTCCGAGCAGCCCGGAGAGGAACCCGGCCGCCAGTCCAATGCCCACGAGGGCCAGGGTCCGCTCCGACACACCGGTAGTGTACGAGCCAGTGGATCGGAGCCTGGCGCGTCTCGTGGCACCTCTGCGGGCCGATCCGCGGCACGGCGGCGTCGTCTGCGACATCGACGGCACGCTGGCTCCGATCGCCGCCACGCCGGACGAGGCGCGGGTGATCCCGGAGGCGCTGCGGGCCCTCGAGTCGTTGACGCGGACGTACGCCCTCGTGGCCTGCGTCACGGGCCGCCCGGCCGCGGAGGCGCGGCGGATGGTGCCGGTGGATGCGGTCGCCATCTCCGGGAACCACGGCCTCGAGGTGTGGCGCGACGGCGCCGTCCACCTGGCGCCGCAAGCGGCGAAGTACGTCCAGCCGATCGCCGACGCGCTTCAGCTCGTCCGAAACGACGGCCTCCTGCCCGAGCTCGGCTGCACGATCGAGGACAAGGGGATCACCTTCACCATCCACTACCGCGGCTCGCCGCGGGCCGACCACGCCCGCCGCTACCTCGAGACGCAGATCGTGCCGAAGCTCGAGCGGGCCGGGCTCGCATGGACGTACGGGCGCATGGTGCTCGAGGTGCGCCCACCCGTGGCGGTGGACAAGGGAGCCGCGGTGAAGCGCCTGCGCGGCCGCCGTCACATCACCGAGATCCTGTTCGTCGGCGACGACTCGAGCGACGTCGACGCGTTCCGGGAGGCCACGGTGCGCGTGGCCGTGCGCTCGCCCGAGGCGCCGCGCGCGCTCCTCGCCGCGGCCGACGCCATCGTCGAAGGGCCGTCCGACGTGATCGAGCTTCTCGAGCACCTGGCCGGCGCCTGAGTCTGCGGCCGTTGCGGGTCGCCGCGAGCGCCCGTACGCTCGAAGCATGAACGCGACTGACACCATCGCCGTCGACGTCCATCCGGACGAGCTCGCCGAGATCGCACCCGACGTGGTCGATTTCTACGCGGCGCTTCGCGCGCAGTTCTTCTGGGCCGACCGGGTGATCGTGACCCCCTCCGCCGCCGAGCCGGAGGTGCTCGAGGGCGAGGTCGTGGGCCCCACGATTCGTTAACCGGATCAACACCGGATCTGCGCCAATTCTTCGCCCCGGGTGAACACTCTCGGGCGTACGGTGACGCCGATACGAGGCACATCGAATCGGAGGACGCAGATGAGACGTGGAGCACTGGTGGTGGCGGCATGCGCACTCGCAGCCACCGCGGCCCCGGCCGCGGCGGCGATCCCCGCGCCCGGCGTACCGACCGCCAACCACCGCGCCGGCCACCCGGCCAACAGGATCGCACCCGGGTTCACGCTGAAGCTGGTCGCCCGGGGCTCGGACCCACTCGAGAACCCCTCGGGGCTCATCACCAGGTTCGGCTACCTGAACGACGGCTCGACCCAGCCTGTCGAGCCCACGAAGACGGAGCCCGACCAGAACACCTACCTGGTGTTCAAGCACGGCCTGCCGGGGCCCACGCGCGGCTACGACTACGGCACGCACTTCCTGTTCCAGCCGCACGAGCTCTTCGAGGGCGACCTCGCGTACGTCACGCGCATCAACCTCGACGTGACCGACCCGGCCCACCGCATCACGCTGCTCACGCCGGTTGGAAATGACGGCCTGACCCACCTGAACTCGCTCGACGGCAGCACGTGGGACCCGTTCACGCACACGCTCCTCGCGACACAGGAGAACGACAACCTCTCCGCGCCGATCCAGCTCTCGATGGGCTGGCCGGCAAAGCGGACGACGCTCGAGGCGATCGGCCGGGGCGGCTACGAGGGCGTCCACCCCGACGATCACGGAAACCTGATCCTCGCCGAGGACGTCGGCGGCACCGAGGTGAGCGTCGACCCGTCGAACCCGGACGCGCCGGTGGTCGCCAAGCAGCCGAACTCGTTCATCTACCGGTTCGTGCCGAAGGACCGCTCCGACCTGACCAAGGGCGGACGGCTCCAGGCGCTGCAGGTCAGCATCCACGGCCACGCCGTGCGATTCCACGCGAACGACCCGTCCGGAGACGTCTTCTCGCAGGACCGCCTGCGGCTGCACACGCTGGGGACGTCGTGGCCCGCTCGCTGGATCACGATCCACGACACCGCCACGGACGGCACGGCGCCGTTCGACGCCAACGCGCTCGCCAAGGCGGCGGGAGCGACGCCGTTCGAGCGACCCGAGAACCTCCAGTTCCGGCCCGGGTCCGGCTTTCACACGTTCGTCTTCGCGGCGACCGGCGATACGAACGCCGACGCGGGCGGCGTGCCGGCCCTCGCCGCACGCGGGTCGTGGGGGAGCCTCTTCACCGTGCACATCGGCGACGGCGGCCGGGGGCGGATCTCGATCCTCGCGCTCGGCGACGCCGCCCATGCGGGCTTCGACAACCTGGCGTTCGCCGACGCCAACACGCTGCTCGCCGCCGAGGACCGCGGCGACACGCTGCACGCTCAGCTCAACACGCTCGACTCCCTCTGGGCCTACGACATGCGCAACCCGGCGCATCCGGTGCGGTTCATCGCCGAGGGTCGCGACCCAGCGGCCCAGCACGACGCGGCCCTCCTGGATGCCGGCACGCCGGGCTTCCAGAACGAGGGCGACAACGAGGTGACCGGCGTGCACGTGTCGTCCGGCTCGCCGTTCGTCGCCGGGATGCAGGGCCGGATCGGCGCGACCTCGAACGCACGCTGGTTCTTCACCCAGCAGCACGGCAAGAACCGGCTCTGGGAGATCCTCCCCGAGACGCCCTAGCCGCGCGAGCCTATGGCCCGAGCTGCGCCCGCAGCTCGGGCCATTCGCGCGTGTTCACGACGTCGGCAGCCGTCGCCCAGCCCCGCCGGGCGGTCGCGACGCCGTAGCGCAGGTAGTCGAGGGCGGCGACCGAGTGCGCATCGGTGTCCACGGCCAGCCGCGCTCCGGCCTCGACGGCCAGCCGGACGTGGGTGTCGCGCAGGTCGAGCCTCTCCGGCTGCGAGCTGACCTCGACGATCGTCCCGGTCTCGACGGCCTTGGCGATGACGGCCTCGATGTCGAGCGGGTTCGGATCGCGGGTGCCGAGCCGGCGGCCGGTGGGATGGCCCAGGACGTCGACGTGCGGGTTCTCGAGCGCCGCGCAGATGCGCTTGGTCTGATCGGCCGCCGAGAGCCGGTGCGAGGCGTGCACGCTCGCGACCACGACGTCGAGCTCGGCGAGGAGCTCGTCGGAGTAGTCGAGCGACCCGTCCCGGAGGATGTCCACCTCGGCCCCCGCCAAGAGGGCGAAGTCGGGCGCCAGCGTCTCGGCCAGCGAGCGCACCCGCTCGATCTGGTCGCGCAGGCGGCCGGCGTCGAGCCCCATCCCGAACCCGACAGAGGGCGAGTGGTCGGTGACGTTCAGGTAGCCGTAGCCGCGGGCGCGGGCCGCCGCCACCATCTCCTCGAGGGTCGCCTTGCCGTCGGACCAGTCGGTGTGCGTGTGCAGGTCGCCGCGGATCTGGCCGATCTCGAGCAGGTCGGGGAGCCTGCCCTTGCGCGCCGCCTCGATCTCGCCCCGGTTCTCGCGCAGCTCCGGCGGGATCCAGGCCATCCCGAGCCGCGCGTACACCTCGGACTCGTGCTCGCATGCCAGCACCTCGCCCGTCTCGACCTCCTCGATGCCGTACTCGCTCACCTTGAGGCCGGCCCGCACGGCGGCCTCGCGCAGGGCGACGTTGTGGTGCTTCGAGCCGGTGAGGTGCTGGAGCAGGTTGCCGTACACCTTCGGCGGGACCATGCGCAGCTCGACGACGGTGCCGTCGTGGGCGACCGCGGCGACCCGGTTGTCGCCCCGCGATGCGACGTCGGCCACCCAGTCCTGGCCGACGAAGTCCTCGGCGACGGTCAGGCGGTTGGTCACGGCGGCGACGATGTCGATGTCCTTCCCCGTCTCGGCGAACCGCCGCAGGCTGCCGGCGGGCTCGCAGCGAACGACCGCGTCGCAGCGACCGAGCTCCGCGACGATACGCTCGGCGAGCGGCATGAGCCGCCCGATCGGCGTGCGCCGCGCAACCGGGCCGTTGCCGTCCTTCAGGCCCTCGAGGATCGCCTCCTCGGTCTTCTTCCCCAGGCCGCCGATGGTGCGGATGCGGTGCGCCTCGGCCGCCTCGCGCACCTGCGCGACCGTCTCGATGCCGAGCTCGGCGAAGATGCGCTTGGCGGTCTTCGGGCCGATGCCCGGGATGCGCATGACGGTCGTGGCGCCGGGCGGGTTTCGCTTGACGAGCTTGTCGAGCGCGGCGATCTCGCCGCTCCCGAGGAGCTCGCCCACCTTGGCCGCGACGGTCTCGCCGACACCCGGGAGGGAGGTCAGCCGGCCCTCCGCCGAGAGCCGCGCGACCGACTCCGGCGTCTCGCGCAGCGACTTCGCCGCGCGCCGGTACGCGAGCACGCGATAGACGACCGCGCCCTCGAGCTCGAGCAGGTCGGCCATGAGGTCGAACCGGTCGGCGATGGCGCCGTTCGTGAGCTGTTCTGCGGACACGTCTGGATGATACGAACGCGGGGCGGCTCGATTACCGGTTCGCGGGTTTTCGCTGGTACATTGGAAATGTCATGGGGCGGTGGCTGCACTCCGTCGGAGCCAAGGCCGCGGCGGGGGCCGCGACCGTCGTCGTCATCGGCGCCGGCGGGTACGCCGCCTACGGGTACTCGACCCGGGCCGACCTGGGTGCGATGACGCCCGCCTCGGGCACCTACGTGCGCTCGCACGCTCCGGCGATCTCGATCCACGTCACAAACGCAGCGGACCTCGAGCGCTACACCCTGCGCATCGACGGCCGCGACGTCACTGCCAGGAGCTCGCTCGCGGACAGCGCGATCCACCTGTCGGGCGTGCGCCTGCACGACGGCCGGCACACGGTGTCGGTGGACGCGAGCCGCGGCGGAGCCTTCGGCGGGACGCTGCGGCGCTCGTGGTCGTTCATCGTTGACACCCACGCGCCGTCGCTCCAGCTCGGAGCGATCCCGGGCGGCTGGGTGCGTGAGCACACGCTCGACCTCACGGGCACGACCGATCCGGGCACCCGCGTGACCGCGGCTGCCGACGTCGCCACCGCCCACACGACTGCTGCGGCCGACGGCAGCTTCACCCTGAACGTGCCGGTGTCCGACGGGACCATCCCGGTCGCGGTGACCGCGTCCGACACCGCCGGGAACCGGCGCACGTCGACGATCGATGTCAAGGTCGACGCGACGGCTCCGGCGATCACGGTCGGGCTCCCCGACGTCGTGCACTCCGACCGGCCGCGGCTTTCGGTCGACGTGACGGACACGGCCAGGGTGCACTCCAGCGTGAAGCTGGACGGCGTGCGCACCCAGGCCGGCGCGAAGCCGGGGCTCCCGCTCTCACAGGGCCGGCACACCCTGTCGGTGACGGCGCACGACCCCGCCGGGAACCGGGCCGAGAAGCAGGTGCGCTTCGTGGTCGACTCGACCGAGCACCTCGGCGGCGTGACCCTGCGCAGGGGCGCGATCGGCCGCGATGTGTCCGACCTCCAGAAGATCCTGAAGCGGCAGGGCTACCTGCACGGGCCGCCGACCGGCGTCTACGCGGCGGGCACCGTCGCGGCCGTGAAGGCGTTCCAGAAGGCGAGCAACCTGCCTGTGGACGGCGCCGTCGGCATCTACACGCTCGGCGCGCTCTCCGGCCGGATCGTCATCGACCAGTCCCAGCACCGGCTGACGCTCCAGCGGTTCGGGCATCCCACCGTGACGTTCCCCGTCGCCGTCGGCCAGCCCGCCTACCCGACGCCCGACGGCCACTTCACGATCATCAGCAAGGTCGAGAACCCGACCTGGGTGCCGCCGCCGGACGCGCCGTGGGCGCAGGGTGCGGTGCCGATCCCGCCCGGGCCGGGCAACCCGCTCGGCACGCGCTGGATGGGGCTCTCGGCGCCCGGCGTCGGAATCCACGGAACCGACGACCCGGCCTCGATCGGCTACAGCGTGTCGCACGGGTGCATCCGCATGCAGATCCCGGACGCCGAGCGGCTGTTCGGGATGGTCAGCGTCGGCATGAGCGTCTACATCCACCCATGAGCCGGGGGCTATAGTCCAGCCATGGCCGAGCACATGCTCGAGGTCACCGACTCCAACTGGGACGCCGAGGTCGTCGGCTCCGACCAGCCGGTCGTGGTCGACTTCTGGGCGCCGTGGTGCGGACCGTGCCGGGTGATGGACCCGATCCTCGACGAGCTCGCCGGCCAGCACTCCGGCCGCGTCAAGTTCACCAAGCTGAACGTCGACGACAACTTCCAGACGGCCGCGCGCTACGACATCCTGTCGATCCCGACCGTCATGGTGTTCGAGGGCGGCCAGATGCAGAAGAAGCTCATCGGGGCGCTGCCGCGGCGGCGGATCGAGGACGAGCTCGCAACCTGGCTCGGCGCCGGCTCAAGCGCGTAGCAGCGAGAGCACCGCGACGCCCGCGAAGATGACGGCCGCGCCGGCGCGCTGGCGCATTCCGAGGCGCTCACCGAAGACGAGGTAGCTCGTGGCCGCCGCCACCGCGGCGAACTGCGATGCGAGCACCGCCGGGATGGCGACGCCGTTCTGCGAGCCGCCGATGAACGCCGCGAAGCCGACCAGCTCGGCGATCGCCGAGAACGTCACCATCCACCACACCCGGCCCGGGCGCGGCAGCCGCCGCGTCACGATGAGGGGCAGCGCGACGACCGAGAGGCCGATGACGCGCGCGACCAGGATCGTCCACAGCGCGCCGAGCTCGGTGCCCGCCCGCGAGCTCCCCACCAGGCCGACGCCGAAGCTGCAGGCCGCGGCCATCGCGTAGAGCGACGGGCGCAGGTGGATATCGGTGGCCGAGCCGCGCAGCGTGACCACGAAGATCCCGAGCGCGATGACGCCCAGGCAGACCGCCACGCCGAGCGTGAGCCGCTCGCCCAGCGCGATCGAGAGCATCGCGGCGAGGGCGCCCTCCGTCGACGCGATCGGCGCGACGACGCCCACCTTGCCGATCCGCAAGGCTTGGTACATCATCGAGAGGCCGAACGCCGAGCCGAAGCCGGCAGCGATCGCCCATGCCCAGGCCGAGCCCGAGATGTCGTGGGGGACGCCCGAGAGCGGCGTGAGCGCCAGGGTCATGAAGAAGCCGATCAGCATCACCCACGCCAGCGCCCCCTGCGAGCCGATGGCCTTGGTCGACCGTGACGCCACGACCGTGGAGAGCCCCCACATCACCGCCGCCGTCAGCCCTGCCAGGACGGGGATCATGCGAAGTGGTCCCAGCCCCGCAGCGTCCGCGGCGCGCCTGCCGCGTCGAGAAGGACGACGTCCGGGCCGTCGGTGAGACGGCCGACGACGGTCATGGGCACCGGCGGATCGACGCCCGGCGGGAGCGCCGCCAGAAGCTCGTAGTCCTCGCCGCCGGTCGCTGCCTGCTCGACGCTCGCCCCGGGAGCGCGCGGCAGCCGCTCGAGCTCGACCACGGCGCCCGTGCCGGAGGCCTGCGCCAGGCGGGCGGCGTCAGTCGCGATCCCGTCGGAAACGTCGATCATCGCCGTCGCGACGGCAGCGAGGGCACGGCCTTCCTCGGTGCGCGGCAGGACGCGGCCCGCGTAGCCGGCGGCCGCCTGGCCGCCCAGCGAGCCGGTCACGGCGAGGACGTCGCCCGGCCGCCCTCCGGAGCGGCGCACGGGCCGCTCGGCCCGGCCCAGCGCGGTGACCGACACGATCAGCACCGGCGCGCGGGAGAGGTCGCCTCCCGCCACCGGCACGCCGTGCTCGGCGATGCCGGCCGCGATCTCGGCGGCGGCCTCGAATCCCGGCGGGAGCCCGAAGGCCGCCAGGAGCGCCACGGGCCGAGCACCCATCGCGGCGAGGTCGGACAGGTTGGCGGTCGCCGCCCGATGGCCGACGTCGCGCGGGGTGAGACGGGCGAGGTCGAAATGGACGCCCTCCACCAAGATGTCTGTCGACGCCACGGTGCCGTCGTCGAGCACCGCCGCGTCGTCGCCGATCCCGAGAACCACTCCGCCTGACGGCGCGCCGACGGCTCGGGCGATCGCCGACACGAGCGCCTCCTCTGGTAGCATGGCGCGCAATGTACTCGTCGCTGCAGATCGGCTTCGCATTTACCGGGGACACCGGAGGCGGCTGAGCGCGCGCGACACGCGATGCGACCCAAGCGGCCTCCGGATCCCGGGGGCCTTTCTCGTTTAAACGGAGGATCGAATGCCGGCCACAGTCGCCCATTTCGGAGAGGAGAACGCCTATGCCGCCGAGGCGGCCGGCCGGCTGTACCCGGACGCCGAGCTCGTCGCCTGCCGGTCGTTCGCCGACGTCATGCGCGTCGTGACCCGCGGCGAGGCGGGCTGCGGCGTCCTTCCGATCGAGAACTCGCTCGCGGGCGCCATCCCGGAGACGTACGACCTCCTGGCCCACGCGCCGCTTGCGATCGTCGATGAGGTCGTGATCCCCGTCCCCCACTGCCTCGTGGGCCTCCCGGGCACAAACATCGATGCCCTCGCGCGCATCCACTCCCATCCCGCCGCCCTGGCCCAGTGCCGCCGGTTCCTCTCGTCGCTCCCCGACGCCCTGCCCGACGTCGCCCCGAGCACCGCCGGCGCGGCGCGGCGGGTGGCCGAAGCCGCCGACCCGCGCCAGGCCGCGATCTCGTCGCGCGCCGCGGCCCAGCAGCACGGGCTCGACGTGCTGCTGAACGACGTCTCTGACCACGCCCAGAACTACACCCGCTTCGTCGCGGTCGCCGCCCACACGCGGATGGACCGCGAGGACGGGCGGCCGTGGCGAACTGCGATCCGGTTCGTGACCCATCACCATCCCGGCGCGCTCGTCGATGCGATCGAGCCGCTCGGCCGCCACGGCGTCAACATGACCTCGCTCCAGTCGCGCCCGATCGCCGGCCGGCCGTGGAACTACCAGTTCTACGCCGACCTCGAAGGCCACCCGCTCGACGCCTCCGTCTCGGCCGCGCTCCGCGACCTCGAGGACCGCGTCGCCGAGCTGGGGCACCTGGGCTGCTATCCCGCGGGCGAGCGGCCCTAAGCCGCCGTCAGCCTGGTAGACTCGCGCTCCCGCGAGCGGTCAAGGGAAGCCGGTGCGAATCCGGCGCGGTCCCGCCGCTGTGAGGGCGTCCGACCGGCGACACCGCAAGGTGGCCACTGGCCCGAGAGGGCCGGGAAGGCAAGCCGGCCGGCCCGGGAGACCGGGAAGCAGCGCCCGAGCCAGAAGACCTGCCGCCCGCGATCTGACGTCGATGCCTCTCGAGGAAGGAGGACACGTTGCACAGGCTTCGCCTGACGTTCGCAGCGGCAGTCGCCGCAATCGCCATCCTGGTGGCAGCCGGTCCGGCCGCCGCCGCCAAGGTCCACGTCGCGGTGCGCGTTGAGGGCCCGCGCCACACGGTGTTCGCCGGCCGGCCGACCGCGTTCACCGGCACGGTGAAGGGCCACGAGCTCACGCAGCCCACCCCGCTCGGCGCGCTCATCAACGCGTCGCGCCACCACCGCTTCGGCCTGGGCCTCACCTGGTTCTCGTGCTGCGGGTTCTTCGTCGACTCGGTGGCCGGCAGGAAGAGCGACGCGACCCATTTCTGGGCGTTCAAGGTCGGCCACGTACTGTCGTCCGTCGGCGCAGGCTCCGTGAAGGCCACACCGGGAATGCACGCGCTCTTCTACTGGACGACCTTCGACACGACCAGCGGCGCGACCCAGCCGACGCTGGGGCTCAAGGGGCCCAGAAGGCTCGAGCCGGGCGCCACGACGACGTTCAGGGTGGTCTCGTATGACGACGCCGGGAACGGCACGCCCTCCGCGCATGCGTGGGTGTCGGTGAACGGCGCCGCCACGCAGGCCGGGAGCCTGGGCCGGGTGACCGTCCGGTTCACGCGCCCGGGGATGTACGCCGTGCGCGCCACCCATCCCGGCGCGATCCGCTCGCCGACGGTATGGGTGCACGTCGGCTCCTCATAGCCTGGGCGATCCTGGGCACGGTGGGCGGTGGCTGCGGCTCCCAGGCCGCAGCGCCGCCCCCCGGTCCCGCCGCCGTGACGGTCACCGTCACGCGTGAGTTCGGCCGCGACCAGCTCGCCGCCGGACGCGCCGCGCCGGGCCAGTCCGCGCTCGACGCGCTGCGCCGCACCGCCCGGGTCGACACGTCCTACGGCGGCCGGTTCGTCGAGTCGATCGACGGCGTCCACGGGAACCGCTCGGCGGGCTGGGACTGGCTCTATTTCATCAACGGCGTTGAGGCCGACCGCGGTGCGGCCGACTACCGCCTTCGGCCCGGCGACCGCGAGTGGTGGGACTACCGCTACTGGAACGACCTCATCCACGTCCCCGTGGCGATCGGCGCGTGGCCCGAGCCGTTCGTGCACGGGTTCGACGGGCACAGGCCCGGGGCGGTCGACGTGACCGGCCTCGCGTGCTCGGCGGACATCGCGGGGACGCTGCGGGCCGCGGGCGCCCGCCTCACCGAGCGGCCGGCGCCGTTCACCGTCCGGGTCGAGACCTTCACGCAGGCGGCCTCCGCGCTCGGGCCGGGCGTGCGCCAGGGCCGCGGCCTCACGGTCTATCTCGACGGAGGGCGGGTCATGGTCTACCGGACGCCCGGAGGGCCGAAGCCGGAGCCGGACGCGCACGCCGTCATCGCGGCCTACCAGCCGGGCGAGGCCACCGGCCGCTCGGCCGAGCTGATCGTGGCCGGCGACATCCCGCGGGCGGCATGCGCGGCGGCGCGCACGCTGGCCGAGCACCCGGGCGCCGTCGCGAGCACCTACGCCGTGGCGCTCGACGGCGCGGGCCGCGTCGTCGCGGCGGGAGGGCGCGGATGAAGCCGCTTCCCGCAGCCCTCGTGACGGGTGCCGTGTGCGTCGCCGCGATCGCCCTCTCGAACCCGCTCTTCCCGGCCGCGGCCGCGCTCGTGGCGGCGCTCCTGCTCGCCGCCGCCGGACCGCCGCGGCGGATGTACGCGATGTTCGGGGTCGCCACGGGCGTCACCGTGTTCCTGCTCGAGCCGTTCGTCGCGGTGCAGGGCCTGACCACGATCTGGCGCGGGCCGGACATCCCGGTCCTCGACACCCAGATCACCACCGAGGAGCTGGCCTACGGCGCCGCCGCGGGGCTTCGGATCGCGGCGACCGCGCTCGCCGCCGGCGCGTTCGTGCGGCTGGCCGACTCCGACCTCCTCCTGCGCGCCGTGGCCCGCGTCGCCCCGCGGTCGGCGATGATCGCGTCGCTCACAACGCAGATGCTGCCCACCATCGAGCGCGACGCCGCCGGCGTCCTGGTCGCCGCCCGCACCCGCGCCGCCCGCATCTCACGGCCCTCCACGGCCGCCCGCCTGATGGGACCCCTCGTCGGCATGTCGCTCGAGCGCGCCCTCGGCGTCGCCGAGGCGATGGAGGCGCGCGGGTACGCCGGCCCGTCGCGGTCGGCGGCGCCGGTACGGGCGCTCACCGGCCGCGAGCGCTCCCTCACCGCCCTCGGCGCGGCCGCCGCCGCCGCCGTGGCCGCCTGCCTGGTGACCGGCGCCGGCGACTTCCGCTACTTCGACCTGCTCGGCGACCCGTGGACGCCGGGCGCGATCGCCGGTGCGGGCGCGATCGCGGCCGTCGGGGCGGCTTTCGCATGGGTGGCGCGATGCCGGCCCTGACCTTCGAGGGGGTGAGCCATCGCTACGTCCGCGACGGCCGCCCGGCCCTCGCAGGTGTCGACCTGACGGTCGAGGAGGGCGAGCTCGTGCTCCTCGTGGGAGAGTCGGGAAGCGGCAAGTCGACGCTCCTTCGAGCCGCGCTGGGGCTCGTGCCGCGGTTCCACGGCGGCGAGCTCCACGGCCGGGTGCGCGTCGCCGGGCTCGACACGCGCCGGCACCGGCCCGGCGAGATCGCGCGCCACGCCGGCCTGGTCTTCCAGGACCCCGAGGCCCAGGTCGTCTCGAGCGGCGTCCTCGCGGAGGCGGCGTTCGGGCTCGAGAACCTGGGCGTCGACCCCGCGGAGATCCTGCCCCGGGCCCGCGAGGCGCTCCGCATGACCGGTGTGGCGCACCTCGCCGGGCGCGCAATACGCACGCTCTCCGGAGGCGAGCGCCAGCGGGTGGCGATCGCGTCGGTGCTGGCCATGGGGCCGCGGGTGCTCCTGCTCGACGAGCCGACGAGCCAGCTCGATCCCGCGGCCGCCGCCGAGCTCATCGCCACCCTGCTTCACCTGCGTGACCGCCACGGGATCGCCGTCGTGGTCGCCGAGCACCGCACCGAGCGGTTGTTCGACGTTGCCGACCGGATCGTGGCGATGGAGTCCGGCGCGATCCTCGCCGACGCCCCGCCTGCAATTGCGCGCCGGGCGCTCGAGGCCAGGCCGTGGCTGCTCCCGCGCGACCCGGCCGAGCCGCCGCCTCCTCCCGGCCGTCCCGCCGAACCGGCCGGCGAGCTCGTGCACGCCCGAAAGCTCCTGGGGACGACACCGGCGCTCGCCGACGTCTCCGCCGCCTTCGAGGGCGGCGCGGTGACGGCCGTCACGGGGCCGAACGGCGCCGGCAAGACCACGCTGGCGCTGGCGTTGTGCGGCCTCCTCGGCCTCGACAGCGGCACCGCCGCCCACCGCGGGCGGGCTGGGTACGTCGCCCAGGATCCCGCTGCCTACCTGCTCCACGACACCGCGCTCGCCGAGGTCGAGTACGGGCTCGCCAACCTGGGCGTGCCGGCGGCCGCCCGCCGGGCCCGCGCCGCAGCGGAGCTCGAACGCTTCGACCTCGGCTGGGCGGCGGGGGAGCACCCGCGCGACCTCTCGAGCGGCGAGCGGCAGCGGCTCGCGATCGCCTCCGTGACGGCGATGCGTCCCGACCTGGTCGTGCTCGACGAGCCGACCCGCGGGGTCGACGGGCGCCGCAAGCAGGCCATCACGGGCCTCGTTCGGGGTCTCGCCGCCGACGGCGCCGGAGTCGTGGTGGTGAGCCACGACGGCCGCTTCGTGGCCGACGTCGCCACGGCGGCCGTGGCGATGGCGGACGGCCGGATCGCGGCGCCCATCCGACGGGCGGAGGCGGTTCATGCTTGAGCTGGTCACCCTCGCCGCGGTCGCTGCGCTCGTGCTCGTCCTGGCAGCCGTCGAGACGGGGCCCAACCGCACGCGCGAGCTGGCGCTCGTCGCGGCCCTGGCAGCGGCCGCTGCGGCCGGGCGAGTCGTGTTCGCAGCGATCCCGAACGTCCAGCCGGTGACGATGATCGCGGCGGTCGCCGGGGTGAGCCTCGGCCCGCGCGCGGGCCTTGCGACGGGGGCGGCGGCGGCGGTCGCCTCGAACGCGTTCCTCGGCCAGGGGCCCTGGACGCCGTGGCAGATGCTCGGCTGGGGGCTGGTCGGCCTGCTCGCCGGATGGATGCCGCGGGCGCTCCGCAACCGGTTCGCGCTGGCGGCGTTCGGCATCGTGTGCGGCTTCGGCTTCGACTGGCTGATGGACGTCTGGGAGTGGAGCGCGCTCGGGCCGGGAGCCGACGCGTCCTCGTTCGTCGCCCTCGTCTCGGCCGGGATCTGGTTCGACGTCGCCCACGCCGCCGGGAACGCCGTCATCGCCCTGGCCGCCGGCCCCGGCCTCATCCGCATGCTCGACCGCTACGACCGCAGGCTCAACGGCAGCTTCGCACCACTGGAGGGAACATGATCCGACACATCCTGATCGTCACGACGGCAGCCCTGGCGCTGGCTCCGGCGGCGTACGCCGGCACCGGGGCGAGCTATCTCCTGAGCCACCAGCGGCCCTCGGGAGGCATCGCCGAGGCCGGGAGCCGCAAGGCGAACGTGTCGCTCACCGAGTGGGCCGCGATGGGGCTCCGTGCCGCGGGCCGCTCGCCGGGCAGCGCCCGCCGGCCGGGCGGACGCACCATGACGACGTACCTCGCCCATCACGCCGGGAGCTGGCGAAACGCCTTCGCGCTCGAGCGCGGCATCCTGGCGGTGGTCGCCGTCGGCCGGAGCCCGCGCAACTTCGCCGACCGAAACCTCGTCACCGCGCTGCGGAACCGGATCGGCGCCGACGGGGTGATCGGCGGCACCGAGAACTCGACCTACTGGGGCATCCTCGCCCTCCGCGCCGCGGGCGTCCCGGCGCCGCAGCGCTCCCTGGCGGTCATCCGCGGCGCCCAGCGCTCGAACGGCGGGTACTCCTGGTCGGCAGCGGCCGCGCCGGATGCCGACGACACGTCGGCCGCCGTCATGGCCCTGCGGGCGGCGGGGACGTCCTGCTCGAGCCGCTCGGTCGCACACGCCTACGATTACCTGGCCACGGCCCAGACCTCGTCGCACGGCTACGCCCTGCTCCCGGGGAGCGCCGCGAACAGCCAGTCGACCTCATGGGCCGTCCAGGCCCGCCACCGCTGCGGCCTTCGCAACCGCCAGGCCCTGGCCTGGCTCCACGCCCGCCAGCTCCCGTCGGGCGCGTTCAACTACCAGCCGGGGCTGACCACGACCCCCGCCTGGGTCACCGGCCAGGTGCTTCCGGCGGTGAACGGAAGGGCGTACCCGATCCGGTAGGGGACGTGGGGTCAGACCCTGAACTTCCTGCGTTGCGTGGCCGTGAATGCCGTGTGACGTTTCCCCCTTTTCGCCAGCCCGGGGTTCGTCACGACCATGCAACGGGGGTGTCACGCGGACCGTACGGGGTCTGACCCCGCTCTCGCCTCCGAGGCAGTCGTGACGACGGCGAAGACCGCGCTCTTCGCCGTCGCGCCGCTACATGCGGCAGCGCTTAAGGAGGGGGCTCACGGGGGAACCCTGGGTTCCCCCGTGTCTTCAGCGCAGCCAGACGGCGACGCTGACGATGAGGTAGATCACGACGAGCTGGAGGCCCTCCAGCCAGTTGGTCTCGCCCCCGCGTGCGACCAGGGTGGCGACGAGCGCCGCAGCGCCGAGCGCCGCGATCTGGAGCGGGTCGAAGACGAGCGAGAGCTCGTCGCCGAGCAGGATCGACGTGAAGACGGCGACGCCGCTCGCGCCGAGCGCGATCTGGATCCCCGATCCGAACGCGATGGCCATCGAGAAGTCGACCCGGTTTCGGTACGC
This sequence comes from Gaiellales bacterium, assembly GCA_036258075.1. Classification (GTDB taxonomy): domain Bacteria; phylum Actinomycetota; class Thermoleophilia; order Gaiellales; family JAICJC01; genus JAICJC01. The sequence goes on along the minus strand of DATAEI010000053.1, from coordinate 7,273 downwards.
GAGCCGCACAGCCGAGAAGTGCTCGGCGACGTTCCCGACGAACGGCACGAGGATGAGCCCCACGAAGGCGCGCGGGATGCCGAGCTGCTCGACGGTCGGCTTGATCGAGTCGACCAGGACCTCGGAGACGACCCCGGTCGCGACGGCGGTCACTGCCAGCGCGGCGACGGCTTCCCGGGTCGACCAGCGGATGCTGCCCGGCTCGTCCTCGAGCTTCTGCCCGGGCATGCTGAAGCTGAAGAGGATGTAGCCGCCGTAGCAGAGAAGCAGGGCCGCACCGGTCCAGATCGACAGCGTGTCGGCGGAGTCGGACGAGTGGAGCGCCGCGAAGAGCGTCGGCAGGCCGAGCCCGGCCACGCCGAGGATCAGCATCGACGAGTTCGTCGCCGCCACCCGCTCGTTGAAGGTCTGGATGCCGTGCTTCCAGCCGCCGACCATCAGCGAGACCCCGAGGATCAGGAGCACGTTCCCGATGACCGAGCCGATGATCGACGCTCGGGCGATGTCGTCGAGCCCGGCGTTGATCGCGAGGATGACGATCACGACCTCGGGCAGGTTCCCGAAGGTGGCGTTGAGCAGGGCGGAGGTGCGGGGGCCGGCGGTGTTCCCGGCCTGGTCGGTCGCCTCGCCGAGGAGCCAGGCGAGCCCCATCAGCGCCACGGCCGCCGCGCCGAACGCGAACTCGCCGCGCACCGACGCGACCTCGAGGACGACGGCGAGCACCGACAGCGCGAGCACGACAGCGAACCAGGTGCGGTCGCGGCGGCTCACAGGTACCAGAACGAGGTCGCGACGATCGCGTACACGGCCATCAGCTGGGCGCCCTCGAGCCAGTTGGATTCGCCGTCCGCGGCGATGAGCGCGGTGATCGTGACGGCCGCCGCAAGGGCGATCACCTGAATGGTCGGGAAGACGAGGTCGAACTCGTGCGGTGTCAGCAGCGAGACGAAGACGAGGAGCGGCGCGACACCGAGCGCAACCTGGAGCGAGGACCCGAGCGAGACCACCATCGAGAAGTCCATCTTGTTCTCGTAGGCGATCTTGATCCCGACGATGTTCTCGGCGATGTTGCCGACGATCGGGACGATCACGAGGCCGAGGAACGCGGCGCTGATGCCGAGGTCGGAGATCACACCCTCGAGCGTTCCCACGAAGACGTCGGAGATCACGGCCACGGCGGCCGTCGACGCGAGCAGGATCACCATGGCCAGCCGTGCGGCCCAGTGGGGCACGGCCCCGTGCGAGCCGCCGCCCGAGCCGGTGCGGAAGTAGTAGACGAGGCTCAGGAGGTAGAGGCAGAGCAGGATCGCCGCGGTGACGTCGGAGATCGTCTGCGTGTCCGACCCGGTGCCCCGCGCCGCGGCGAAGGCGGTCGGAAGGCCGAGCCCGATCACCGCCAGGGCGAGCATCGAGGCGTTCATGCCGGCGATCCGCTGGTCGAACGACTGCACTCCATGTCGGAGGCCGCCGACGAGGAACGAGGCGCCCAGCACGAGCAGGGTGTTGCCGAGGATCGACCCGGTGATGGACGCCGTCGCCACCTCGAGCTGCCCGGCGCGGATCGCGAAGATCGTGATGATGAGCTCCGCGGCGTTGCCGAAGGTGGCGTTCAGGACGCCGCCGACCTTCGGTCCCGAGCTCTCACCCAGCTGCTCGGTGGCAACGCCCACCAGCCAGGCGAGCGCGATCAGCGCGGCGCCGGAGGCCAGGAAGATCACGGTGTTCGGCGCCCCGGCGAGGTCGAGCAGCCCGGCGGCGACCGCCAGGATCGCGGCCACGGCGACCGACGCCTGCTCGAAGCGGTTGAGGCCGCGATTCACGGAGGGGAGCCTACCGGCCGGGGATCGGCCGGCTGCCGCGCCTACTCGACGTAGGCGCCCATGTCGCGAAACTTGGCCCGCCGGGCCGCCCGGCGCTGCTGGGGCGGGATCGACGCCAGCACGTCGAGCTCGACCTGGATGGCGTCGCCGAGGAGCTCGGCGGCCTTCGCATGGTCGCGGTGGGCGCCGCCCGACGGCTCGGGCACGATCGCGTCGACAACGCCGAGCGCGAGGCAGGCCTCCGCGGTCGGCCGCAGCGCCGCGGCCGCGCGCTTGGCCTCCCCCGCGTCCTTCCACAGGATCGCGGCGCAGCCTTCGGGCGAGATGACCGTGTAGATGGCGTTCTGCTGCATGAGCACCCGGTCGGCGACGCCGAACGCGAGCGCGCCGCCCGAGGAGCCCTCGCCGATCACGCAGGCGACGACGGGGACGCGGAGACCCATGAGCGTGAGCTGCGATCGCGCGATCGCGCCGGACTGGCCCCGCTCCTCCGCGCCGACGCCCGGCGCGGCGCCGGGCGTGTCGATCAGCGTCACGACCGGGAACCCCAGCCGTGCGGCGATCGCGAACACCCGCATGGCCTTGCGGTAGCCCTCCGGGCTCGGCATCCCGAAGTTGCGATGGGTGCGCTGCTTCAGGTCGCGGCCCTTCTGGTGGCCGACGAACGCCACGGTCTGGCCGCGGAACGAGCCGATGCCGGCGACGACGGCGGGATCGTCGCCCTCGGCCCGGTCGCCGTGCAGCTCGAGGAAGTCGTCGCACATCCGGGCGAGGTAGTCGAGCGTGTAGGGGCGATCCTGGTGGCGCGCGAGCTGCACCGCGTGCCACGCATCGCCCTCCCCACGGCGCCGCAGGCGCCGGAATCGCTCAGTCGTCGCCATCGTCCCCGTTCCGGAAGGGGTTCATGTCCGAGATCCGCCGCCGCATGCCGGACACGGCCCGTCCCAGCGCTCCCACCGGGTCGAGGTCGCCGACGAGCACCGACGGGCGGTACGGCTGGCCGCCGGTCAGAAGCGCGAGCGAGCGAGCGACCGCGTCGCGGAGCTCCGGCCGCGGGACGATGAGATCGACGTGGCCGTGGCGGTAGTTCGACTCGGCGAGGCCGAAGTCGTCGGGAAGGTCCTCGCGGGTCGTCTGCTTCACCACCCGCGGGCCCGAGAACGAGAGCAGCGCCCCCGGCTCGGCGATGATGATGTCGCCCAGCGCGGCGAAGCTCGCCGCCACGCCGCCCGTCGTCGGATGCACCAGCACCGACACGTACGGCCGGCCCGACTCACGAAGCTCGTCGACCAGCGCGACCGTCTTCGCCATCTGCATGAGCGCCAGAACGCCCTCCTGCATCCGGGCGCCGCCGGAGGCCGCCACCGAGACGAGCGGCAGGCGCATCTCGATGGCCAGGTCGCCGGCCCGGGCGAACTTCTCGCCGACCACCGAGCCCATGCTGCCGCCGAGGAACGAGAAGTCGAGCACCACGATCGCGGTGGACGTCCCGCCGATCGAGCACGAGCCCGCGATGGCCGCGTCGCGAAGGCCCGTCGAGCGCTCGGCCGCCCGCAGCCGGTCCGGGTAGGCCTTCGAGTCGACGAACTCCAGCGGATCGTCGGAGTGCAGTCCGCGGGCCACCTCCGTGAAGCTGCCCTCATCGGCGAGCTGCACGATCCGCTCGCGGGCGGTGACGGGGAAGTGGTGCCCGCAGTTCGTGCACACGCGCAGGTTGGCCACCATCTCGTCCTCGCGGTAGTGCGAGTTGCAGACCGGGCACGTGTTGCGGGTGCGCGGCGCCGGCTCCGGCGCGGCGCCCGCCCCGTCCGAGCGGCTGATGTCGACGCTGATCCTCTCGGCCATTACGCCGAGCCCCCGTCGTCCCACCGGCCCAGCACCAGCACCGCGTTGTGGCCGCCGAAGCCGAACGAGTTCGAGATCGCCACCCGGACATCGGCCTCGCGGCCCACGTTCGGGATGTAGTCGAGGTCGCAGTCCGGGTCGGGATCCGTCAGGTTGATGGTCGGCGGCAGGAAGCTGTCGCGCATCGCGAGCACGGTGATGGCGGCCTCGACCGCACCGGTGGCGCCCAGCATGTGACCGGTCTCGCTCTTGGTCGACGAGACGGGGATCTCGTAGGCGCGCTCCTCGCCGAGCGCGATCTTGAGGGCGCGCGTCTCGGCGGAGTCCCCGGCCGGCGTGGACGTGCCGTGGGCGTTCACGTAGCCGATGTCGGCGGGCGTCACGCCGGCCTCCTCCATCGCCATCGTCATCGCCCGGGCCGGGTTCGTCCCGACCGGGTCGGGCTCGGTCACGTGGTGGGCGTCGGACGACATGCCGTAGCCCAGCACCTCCGCGTAGATCCGGGCGCCGCGGGCCTTCGCCCGCTCGAGCTCCTCCAGCACGAGGACGGTCGACCCCTCCGACAGGATGAAGCCGTCGCGGCCCAGGTCGAACGGGCGGCTCGCGCCCTCCGGGTCGTCGAGCCGGCGCGAGAGGGCTCGCATCGTGCCGAACCCGCCCAGCGCCAGGAGCGTGATGGGCGACTCGACGCCGCCGGCGAGCATCACGTCCGCCATGCCGGCGCGGATGTAGAGCGTGGCGTTCCCGAGCGACATCCCGGACGCCGCACAGGCCGTCGTCTCGGTCGTAAGCGGGCCGCGGGTCCCGAGCGCCATCGACGTCTCGGCCGCGCCCATGTTCGAGATGAGCGCCGTCACCCAGAACGGGTTCAGCCGGTCGGGGCCGGCATCGAAGAGCTTGCGGTAGGCGAGCTCCTGCGTCCGCAGGCCGCCGATCCCGGTGCCGATCGAGCACCCGATCCGCGCGGCGTCGGCCGCGATGTCGAGGTCGGCGTCCTTGACCGCCTGGGTCGCGGCGGCGACGGCAAGCTGCGCGAACCGGTCGCTCTTTCGCGCCGCCCGCTTGTCCATGTACTCGAGCGGATCGAAGTCCTTCACCTGGCCGGCGATGTTCGGCGTGCCCTCGGGAACCTCGAGATCCTGCACCCGTGACACGCCGGACTTCCCGGCCCGCACGTTCTCCCAGGTCTCCTCGATCGTGTTGCCGCACGGCGTGATGCCGCCGAGACCCGTGACGACCACCCTGCGACGCCCGTTCGTCGTGCTCATATCCCCAGCCCTCCGTCCACCGCCAGGACGTGCCCTGTCACGAACGCCGCCTGGTCAGACGCCAGGAACCGCACTGCGCGGGCGACGTCGTCCGTCGACCCCAGGCGTCCGAGCGGCGTCGACTTCAGGATCGCCTCGCGGGCCGGCTCCGGGAGCGCGTCGGTGAGCTCGGTCGAGATGTATCCCGGTGCGATCGCGTTCACGCGGATGCCCCGGACGCCGAGCTCCTTGGCCAGCGACTTCGTGAGCCCGATCAGCCCGGCCTTCGAGGCGGCGTAGTTCGTCTGGCCGGCGTTCCCGTGCACCCCGACCACCGACGACATGTTCACGATCGACCCCGCGCGCCGCTTCAGCATGGGCCGCGCCACGGCGCGGCACGTGAAGAACGCGCCGCCGAGGTTGGTGTCGATCACGTCGCGCCAGTCCTCCTCGGCGAGCTTCATGATCAGGTTGTCGCGGGTGATGCCGGCGTTGTTCACGAGGATCGCGAGCGGCCCGACCTCCGCCTCGACCTGCTCGACGAGCCCCGTCGCGCCCTGCATCGTCGAGACGTCGCCCCGCATCGCGTGCGCGCCCTCGCCGATCTCCGCGCACACGCGCTCCGCAGCCTCGGCGTTCGACGTGTAGTTCACGACGACCTCGGCGCCGGCCCGCGCCAGCTCGGTCGACACCGCGGCGCCGATGCCGCGCGAGCCGCCCGTCACGAGCGCCACCCGCCCCTCGAGCTCACGATCCGGCAAGGTTCGCCTCCGCGGCCGAGAGCTCCTCCGGCGTGCCGATCGAGATCGCGGTGACCGAGCGGTCGATCCGCTTCACGAGCCCGCCCAGGACGCCGCCGGGGCCGATCTCCACGAACGTCCGCACGCCGTCGGAGAGGAGCCCCTGGACAGCCTGCGTGAACCGCACGGGAGCCGTCACCTGCTCGACGAGGAGCCCCGGGATCCGGTCCACCGTCTCGAGCTTGCTCGACACCGTCGACATGAGCCGCGTCTTCAGCTCGCCGAACTGGGCGGCCCGGACGACCGGCTCGAGCCGCAGGGCGGCGTCCTCGACGAGCGGGCTGTGGAACGCGCCCGAGACGCGCAGCCGCACGACCTTCCCGCCGAGCTCGCGGGCCTTTTCGGCGACGGCGGCGACCCCGCGCTCGCGGCCGGAGATCACCAGCTGACCCGGGCAGTTGTAGTTCGCCGGCCACACGTCGCCGGCCTCTGCGCACAGCCGCTCGACCTCCTCGTCGGCCAGGCCGAGCACGGCGGCCATCTCGCCCTTGGCGCGCGACGCGGCCATCGCGAGGCCGCGCTCGCGCACGAGCCGCGTCACGAGCCCGACGTCCACCGAGTCCGCCGCAGCGATCGCGGAGTACTCGCCGACGCTGTGCCCGATCACGACGTCGGGCTTCACGTTGAGCCGCGCCTGCACCGCGCGCAGCGCCGCCAGCGACGCCGTGACGAGCGCGGGCTGCGTCACATCGGTCTCGGAGAGGCGCTCGATCGGCCCGTCGAAGCACACCCGCCGCAGGTCGAAGTCGACCTCCTCGGAGGCCTCGTCGAAGACCTGCCTCGCCTCCGGAAACTCGCGGGCCATCTCGCGGCCCATGCCCACGCGCTGGCTGCCCTGTCCCGGGAAGCAGAACGCGACCTTGTTCATCTCGTCTCCTTCTGAGGGAGTGTCCATTCCATCACGCACGAGCCCCAGGAGAGCCCTCCTCCGAACCCGGTCATGAGCACGATGTCGCCGGCCTTGATGCGCCCGTCCCCGTGCGCCTCGTCGAGGCAGATCGGGATGGAGGCGGCCGACGTGTTGCCGTAGCGGTGCACGTTCGCGATCACGGTGTCCTCGCTCAGGCCGAGCCGGCGGGCGGCGTGGTCGATGATGCGCCGGTTGGCCTGATGCGGCACGAACACGTCGACGTCCTCCACCGTGAGCCCGGCGGCGCCGAGCGCCCGCTGCGCCGAGTCGACCGACACCGTCGTCGCGAACTTGTAGACCTGCGCCCCGTCCATGTGGACGTAGGGATCGGCGGCGGGATCGGTGCTGTGCCCGGCTGCCGCCACCTCCAGCATGCGGGCGCCCGAGCCGTCCGACCCGAGCTCGAAGCCGAGGATGCCCGTCGCCGAGCCGTTCCGGGCCAGGACGACAGCTCCGGCGCCGTCGCCGAAGAGCACACACGTCGAGCGGTCGCCCCAATCGAGCAGGCGCGAGAAGACCTCGGTCCCCACGACGAGCACCCGCTCGGCCAGCCCTGAGCTGAGCTGGCCGTAGGCCTGCGCGAGCGCGTAGATGAAGCCGGTGCACGCGGCGGACAGGTCGTACCCGGCGACGCCGCGGGCGCCGACCGCC
>DATAEI010000052.1:0-23617 GCA_036258075.1 Gaiellales bacterium | reverse complement strand
CGTGCACGCGCGCGCCGCAGTCGAGCAGCACCGCCTCCCCGCGGCGCATGCGCCGGTCGCCGGGCAGGAGCGTGCCGAGCGCCGTCCGCGGTCCCGCACCCGCGACCGTCGTGAAGCTGAGCTCGGCGCCGGCACTGCGGATGGCGTGCTCGGCGGCGGCGGCCATCTCGATCTCGCGGGCGCCGTCGGCCACCGCGTCGAGCCCGGCGCGCATCCCGAGATCCGAGATCCTGGCCGCCTCGGCGAGAAGCGCGAGCTCGGCCGGGCTCTTCACCATCCGAACCTCCGCCGTGAGCGCGGACGCGTCGGTCAGGGGCGCCGCGACGCGGAGGGCATCCATCACGCCCGCCGGGATGACGCGCGCTCCGGTGAGGCCCACGCTGCGCCGGCCTCGCAGCCGCCCGGCCACGGCCGCCCCGAGATCAGCGGCGTGCTCCACCTCGTCGCAGACCGCCTGCTCGCGCGCCCGGTCGAGATCGGCGGCAGAGTCCGTGATGAGCGCGACGGGCCCGTCCGCCGGGACGACCAGCAGCGCCTGCTCCTCCTCGATGCAGAACCAGTCCGCGAGGTAGCGGAGATCGCCGGGCGCGTAGTCGACGTGGGCGCCGTAGCACGCCAGTGCATCGAGCCCGCCCGCGGCCATCCGCTCGCGCACGCGTGCGATGCGCTCAGCGAACTCCTCCCGCGCGATCACTGCACGCGGGCGGCGCTGATGTCGCGGCGAAGCTCCTTGATCTCGTCGCGGAGCTTGGCGGCGTACTCGAACCTGAGCTCCTCCGCCGCGGCGAACATCTCCTCCTCGAGCTCGACGACCAGCTTCTCGATCTCGTCGGTCGTCATGCCCTCGTCGCTTCGGCCCCGGCGCCGGCGCCCCGGCACGTGCGGCTGCGAATCGAGCGAGAGGAACTCGGCGATGTCGGAGACGCCCTTCTTGATCGACTCCGGCGTGATGCCGTGCTCCTCGTTGTACGCCATCTGGATCTCGCGGCGGCGGTTCGTCTCGTCGATCGCGACCCGGATCGCCTCGGTCATCTTGTCGGCGTACATGATCACGCGGCCGTTGACGTTCCGGGCCGCGCGCCCGATCGTCTGGATGAGCGCCGTCTGGCCGCGGAGGAAGCCCTCCTTATCGGCGTCGAGGATCGCGACCAGCGACACCTCCGGCAGGTCGAGGCCCTCGCGCAGGAGGTTGACGCCGACCAGGACGTCGAAGTCGCCGAGGCGGAGCTCGCGGATGACCTTGATCCGCTCGAGCGTGTCGACCTCGGAGTGCAGGTAGCGCGTGCGGATGCCCGACTCGAGCAGGTAGTCGGTCAGGTCCTCGGCCATCTTCTTGGTGAGCGTCGTCACGAGCACGCGCTCGCCGGCCTCGGCCCGCGCCTTGATCTCGGTGATCAGGTCGTCGATCTGGTGGCGCGTCGGGCGCACCTCGACCTCCGGGTCGATCAGGCCGGTCGGGCGGATGATCTGCTCGGCGACATGGGTGGAGTGACGCAGCTCGAACGGCGCGGGCGTGGCCGAGACGAACATGACCTGGTGGGCCCGCTCGACGAACTCGTCGAACCGGAGCGGCCGGTTGTCGAGCGCCGACGGCAGCCGGAAGCCGTACTCGACGAGCGTCTGCTTGCGTGACCGGTCGCCCTCGTACATGCCGCCGATCTGCGGCACCGTCTGGTGCGACTCGTCGATGACGATCAGGAAGTCGTCCGGGAAGTAGTCGAGCAGCGTGTGCGGCGGCGTGCCCGGCGCGCGGCCGTCGAGGTGGCGCGAGTAGTTCTCGATGCCGTTGCAGAACCCCATCTCGCGCAGCATCTCCATGTCGTACTCGGTGCGCGAGCGCAGCCGGTGAGCCTCGAGCATCTTGCCCTCGGCCTCGAGCTGGGGCAGCCGCTCGCGCAGCTCGGACTCGATCGACTTCACCGCCGCCTCGAGCGCGCTTCGCTCCATCGCGTAGTGCGTGGCGGGATAGACGGCCAGGTGGTCGAGCCGGGCGAACACCTCGCCCGTCAGCGGGTCGAAGTGCGTGATCGACTCGATCTCGTCGCCGAAGAGGCTGATCCGGTAGGCCGACTCGGTGTCGGCCGGCTGCACCTCGATCACGTCGCCGCGCACCCGGAAGCGGCCACGGCCCATGATGGCGTCGTTTCGCTGGTAGTGGATGTCGACGAGCTTGGTGAGGATCTGCTCGCGCGGCTTCTCGTCGCCGACCGACACGAAGCAGACCATCTCGGAGTAGCTCTCGGGCGAGCCGATGCCGTAGATGCACGACACGGACGCGACGATGACGACGTCGCGGCGGGCGAACAGCGCGGCCGTGGCCGCGTGCCGCAGGCGGTCGATGTCGTCGTTGATCGAGGAGTCCTTCTCGATGTACGTGTCGGACGACGGCAGGTAGGCCTCGGGCTGGTAGTAGTCGTAGTAGCTCACGAAGTACTCGACCGCGTTCGACGGGAAGTACTCGCGGAACTCGTTGCAGAGCTGCGCGGCGAGCGTCTTGTTGTGGGCGATGACGAGCGTCGGCTTCTGCACCTGCTCGATCACGCGTGCCACCGTGTGGGTCTTGCCCGTGCCCGTCGCGCCGAGCAGCGTCTGGTACTGGTCGCCCCGCGAGATGGTCTCGGCCAGCTCGCGGATCGCCCGCGGCTGGTCGCCGGTGGGCTGGTAGGCGGCGGAGACGTGCAGGTCGGGCATCGAGGGGTGATTCTAGCCGAACGTGTGTACGATGACCTGGATGACGCGGCCCATCGTCCTCCCCGATCCGCCGCTCTCGGACGGGAGGGTGACGCTCCGGGAATGGCGAGGCTCGGACGTCCCGGCGATCGTCGCCATGTGCCGCGATCCCGACGTCATCCGGTTCACGAGCGTCCCCGTCCCCTACACGGCCGACGACGCCCGCCTGTGGCTCGACCTGCACCCCGGCCGGGTGGCCGCCGGGGACGGCGCGGCGTTCGCGATCACCGAGGAGGGCGACGACCGCCCGGTGGGGTCGATCGGCGTCCGGGTGCTGCACGACCAGGGCATCGCCGAGACCGGCTACCACGTCGTCCCCGACCGGCGCGGACACGGCCTCGCCACCGCCGCGCTCCGGCTCGTCGCCGCCTGGACGTTCACCGAGCTCCCCGTCGCCCGGCTCCAGCTCACGACCCATCTCGACAACCTCGGCTCGCAGCGGGTCGCCGAGAAGGCGGGGTTCACGCGCGAGGGCGTGCTGCGCGCGTGGGTGGATCAGCGCGGCGAGCGGGTCGACCTCGTCATGTGGTCGCTCCTCCCGGGCGATCCGCCCGTCGCCTAGGATCGTCCGCGGGATGCCCGTGCTCGAGCGCCATACGACCGTCAAGGCCACCGCCGCCGCCGTGTTCGACTTCCTCCACGAGCCGGCCCAGCGGCCGGTCTGGGACGTGTCGGTCGACCTGGCCCGGCTGGAGGGCGAGGCGGTCGCCGCCGGCAGCCGGCTTCACCTGCGCGGCCGCCGCAAGGCGCCGTCGTGGGTCGGCGAGTACGTGGAGGTGGCCCGCCCGACCCGCTCCGTGCTGCGGCTGGTCGAGGGCGTCGGGATGCCGTTCTCGGACTACCGCCAGACGATCGAGATCGCACCCGAGAAGGGCGGCGCGAGCGTGACGCTCCGGCTCGAGTACTCCGCCCGCGGCGTGCTGGCCCTGCTCGACCGGTTCACGATCCGCGGCCGGCTCGACCATGCGCTCCACGACTCGGTGCGCGGCATCGAGATGCGGTTCGCGTAGCCGCGGGTCGGCTCAGCCCGACCCGAGCTGGTCGCCGTATGCCTTGCGGTAGAGCGACACCAGATGGTGGACGTCCGCCACGTAATCGCGCGTCGCCGCGAAGCGCACCCGGACGGGCCGGCCGGCCGGGGTCTCGCTGATCCACCGGTCGACGTTCGCCTGGCCGGCGTTGTAGGCCGCGAGCGCCAGGTCGCCGCTGTCGCGCCGGCCGGCGTACTTCTGGCGCAGGTGGGCCAGGTACCAGCTGCCGTAGCGGATGTTGAGGTCAGCGTCGTACAGGTCGTGTCGGGGGTCGAACGTCGTCCCGCCGGTGTGTGCGGCGATCCCGCGTGCCGTCGACGGCAGGAGCTGCATGAGGCCGATCGCACCGGCGCTCGACCGCGAGTTGGCCTTGAACCGCGACTCCTCGTAGACGACGGCGGCGATCAGCGCCGGGTCGAGGTGGTACTGGCGGCCGTAGCCGACGATGCTGTCGCGGTAGTAGAGCGGGTAGCGCAGCCGCACCCACCAGCCCGGCTGGGTGTGGTCGACGTACGCGAAGCCCAGGCCACCGACGGCCGCGAGCACGAGCAGTGCGACAAGCGCCCGCCTCATCGCCGCCGGAGCCGCTCCACGAGCCCGGCGACGAACGCGTCGAGATCCTCCAGGGTGCCCGAGTTCTCATAGACGATGTCGGCTCGGGCGGCCTTCTCGGCCTCCGGGAGCTGGTGTGCCATCCGCTCCGCGGCGCCCGGGCGGCGGCCCTCGCGCACATCCTCGGGTGCCGTGACCGCGACGATCGTGTCGTAGCGGTCCTCGACTCCCGCCTCGAAGAGCGTCGGCGCCTCGTGGACGAGGAGGGGCGTCCCCATGCGCTCATGCTCGTCGCGCCACCGGACGAACTCCTCCGAGACGAGCGGCAGGACGAGCCCCTCCAGCCAGCGCAGCTCGGTGGCGTCGGCGAACACGATGCGGCCCAGCGCGCCCCGGTCGACCGCGCCGTCGGCACCGAGGATCCGGCGCCCGAAGCGCTGCACGACGGCGTCGCGAACCTCCGGCCGGCCGTAGAGCGTCCGGACGATCTCGTCGCTCGAGAGGACGGCGGCCCCGTGACGCTCGAACGCCCGCAGCGCCTCGGATTTGCCGGCGCCGATCCCGCCGGTCAGGCCGACGACGACGCTAGGCGTCTTTGGGCTCGCCCTCGCCGTCACCCTCCGCCGCGTCGGCCTCGGCGGCCGCCTCGGGCTCGGGCTCAGGCTCGGGCTGTGCCTCGGCCTCCGGCGCAGCGTCGGCCTCGGCCCCGGCTTCTGCTGCTGCCTCCGGCTCGGCCTCGGCCTCGGCTTCTGCTGCTGCCTCGGGCTCGGCCTCGGCTTCCGCTGCTGCCTCCGGCTCGCCCTCGACGTCGGCCTCCGCCTCAGCGGGGGCCTCCGGCTCGGATTCCGGCTCGGGCTCGGGCTCGGCGGGCGTATCGGCGAAGACCTCCTCCGAGAGACCGAGGTCCGGCACCGCAGGCTCGGCCGCCGGCCCGGGCGCCCCCATCTCGATGTGCTTCACCGGCTCGTCCGGCTCGACCCGCCGCAGCGACAGCGAGAGGCGCCGGCGCTCGGGGTCGATCTCGACGATCTTCACGCTCACGTCCTGACCCTGCTGCACGACCTCGCGCGGGTTCTCGACGTGGTGCTCGGCGAGCTCGGAGATGTGGATGAGGCCCTCGACGCCCGAGACGATCTCGGCGAACGCGCCGAAGGTGACCACCTTGGTGATCCGGCCGGCGACGACGTCGCCCTGGCTGCACTCGTCCATCAGGCGCTGCCATGGGTCGGTCTGCGTCTGCTTCAGGCCGAGCGAGATGCGCTGGCGGTCGCGGTCGACGTCGAGCACCTTCACCCGCACGCGCTGGCCGATCTCGAGCACCTCGGACGGATGGTTCACGTGGCTCCAGGAGAGCTCCGAGATGTGGATCAGGCCGTCGATGCCGTCGAGATCGACGAACGCGCCGAAGTCGACGATGTTCGAGATCTGGCCTTCGACCTCGACGCCCGGGCTGAGCCGGTCGAGGATCTGCTGGCGGGCCTCCTTGCGCTCCTCCTCGAGGACGGCGCGGCGCGAGAGCACGACGTTGTTGCGGCTGCGGTTGAGCTCGATGACCTTGCAGAGCAGCATCTGGTCGCGGTACTCCTCGAGATCCTGCACGCGGCGGATGTCGACGAGGGAGGCGGGGAGGAACCCGCGCACGCCGAGGTCGATGATGAGCCCGCCCTTCACGACCTCGATCACGTGGCCCTCGACGGGCTCTCCGCTCTCGGCGGCGGCCTCGATCCGCTTCCACGCCTTCTCGAACCGGGCGCGCTTCTTGGAGAGGATCAGCCGGCCGTCCGCGTCCTCCTTCTGGAGCACGAGGGCGTCGATCTCGTCGCCGAGCGCAACCTCGTCGTCCGGGTTCACCGAGCGGCGGATGCTCAGCTCGGCGACCGGGATGACCCCTTCAGACTTGTAGCCGATGTCGACGAGGATCTCGTCCTTGTCGACCCGGACCACCGTGCCGGTCACGACATCGCCTTCGCTGAAGTCGGTCAGCGTGCGGTCGTAGTCCGGGACGAGCACGCCGTCCACTTCGATCATCCATGTGTCGTCCATTGAAGCCATGTCCGTCAGGGTGGGATCCTCTCACAGAGGTCATGCAGCAGCCGACCTGTGCCGGCCGGCCGGTAGTATACAAACGCCCGGCGCGCAATCCGGTGCAAGCAGGCGGCGCTCGGTCAGTAGCTCGTGATCAGGCGGCTGCCGACGACGATCGCGGCTCCGCCGGCAGGCAGCGTAACCGACCCCGCCTTCCCGAGCGTGAGCTCCGTCGGCAGGTCGGAGGGATTCACCGCCGCGGCGCCGTTGGGGTACGTCCGCCGCCACGCCTCCCCCACCTGCTGGGCGGGGACGTCGGGGTCGGGCTCGCCGAGGTCGAGGTCGTAGAGCGGCGACGGCCCGGCTCCCTCGGCGAGACCGTAGGCGCCCTGCGGCGTGGCGACCAGGAGGTACGCCGCGAGGCCGTAGACGTCGCGCCGGTCACCGGTATCGGGCCCGGGCTCGAAGACGTAGGCCGCGGCTCGCTCCCGGCCGACCTGGAGGTAGTAGCGAAGCAGCGTGAGCCAGTCCTCGCCGCTCTTGCGCGCGAAGCCGTCGCCGGCCGTGAGGGCGTCGGCTGAGTTGATCTGTGCCGGCTCGACGATCTCGGGCGGGCCGTTCTCGGCGAGCAGGAAGAAGCCCTGGGTCCGCATCGCGGCGTGGACGAGGCTGAGCGCCTGCGCGAGGTACGTGACGCGGTCGTCCCCCGCCAGCGCCGCCTCCGTGCGCGGGTCGACGGGCGTGCCCGACCACTCGGGCTCGTTCCCCGCGTCGGCCACGTCCACCCCGGTCCAGCCGCCGGCGTCGAGGCTCTGCTGGATCCTGAGCGACCAGGCGCCCTGGTAGGTCGGGTCGCCGAAGTCGAGCAGCACCCAGTCGGGATGGTCGGCCGGGTGGATCTCGGCGCCGTCGGCCGTGTGGAGGATCCAGTCCGGGTGGTGCGCACGGATCCACGGAAGCCGGAACGCCGCCTCGTCGCAGGTCTCGCAGCTGTAGAGCAGCGAGCGCACCTGCCAGACGGCGGCGCCGGGCTCGACCGCGCGAAGCTCCTTCGGCATCGCCGCCCAGGCGTCGGTGGCGATCACCGCGTGGTAGCGCGCCAGAGCGCAGATCCGCGTGCCGCCGGGGCCCGGCTGCGCGGGCAGCCTGACGGCCAACGGGATGCTGTCGACGGGCGCGCCCGGGCACGGCGGCGCGGTGACGTCCGTCGCTCCGCCGCCACCTCCACCGCAGGCCGCGAGCACCGCGGCCAGCGTGACGACCATCAGTCCTTGCCGCACGCCCCGCAGCGAGTCTGGGGGGTGCCGATGACGCCCCCGTCCGGCGGCGTGATCACCGCGACGACCGCGACCTCGAGCTCCGCGCCGCAGTGCCGGCAGAAGCCTCCCTCGTGCGGGTGGCTGCTCAGCGTGAAGCGGACGTCCGCGTCGATCCCGGGGCCCGATGCCGACACGACGCCGCGCCCGTCCTTCACGCGCCCGAACTCAAGCCGCACCTCGCCGCTCCACTCGCCGTCCTCGCCGCTCACGGTGCCGATCGCGATCCCGAGTGCGGAGTCGAGCTCGTCCGCGGCGACCGCCGGCAGGAACAGCTCCGCCGTGATCCGCTCGTGGCGCTCGCCGGCGGCGAGCCACAGGTACGCGCCCGGCTCCTCGCCGCGCCGCGCCGGGAGCGCGCTCAGCTGCCCCTCGACCTGGTTCCAGGTCACTTTGCCTCCAGCCATGTCGAGCCCGTCCCGATGTCAATCTCGAGCGGTGGGTCGAGCGGATAGGCCGACACCATCGCGTCGGTGACGATCGCCCTGAGGGCCGTCATCTCGCCGTCGGCGGCCTCGAACAGCAGCTCGTCGTGGATCTGGAGCACGAGCCGCGAGCGCCGGCCGGTGTCGCGCAGCTTCGCGTGGCAGGTGATCATCGCGACCTTGATGATGTCGGCCGCGCTCCCCTGCATCACGGTGTTCACCGCCAGCCGCTCTCCGAGGGTGCGCGTCTGGTAGTTGGAGGCGCGCAGCTCGGGGATCGGCCGCCGGCGGCCGAAGAGCGTCGTCACGTACCCGAGCTCCTTGGCCGATGCGATCGTGCGGGCGATGAACTCGTTCACGCTCGGGAACCGGGCCAGGTAGGTGTCGATGTAGGCCTGCGCCTCCTCGCGCGAGATCCCGAGCTGCTCGGAGAGCCCGAACGAGCTGATGCCGTAGATGATGCCGAAGTTGACGGCCTTGGCGCGGTTTCGCTCCTCGCGGGTGAGGGTGGCCGCCGGCTTGCCCAGCACCTCGGCGGCGGTCACGCGGTGGATGTCCTCGCCGCGGGCGAACGCATCCTTGAGCGCCGGCTCCTCTGAGAGGTGCGCCAGGATGCGCAGCTCGACCTGCGAGTAGTCGGCGGAGAGGAGCGTGTAGCCGTCGCCGGCCACGAAGGCGCTTCGGATCTCGCGCCCGAGGGCGGTGCGGATCGGGATGTTCTGGAGGTTGGGGCGGATCGAGGAGAGCCGGCCTGTGGCGGCCGTCGTCTGGCTGAACGTCGTGTGCAGGCGCCCGTCGCCGGGGTCGATCAGGTCGGGGAGCGGCTGGAGGTAGGTGTTCAGGAGCTTCGACTGCTCCCGCCACTGCTCGACAACGTCGACGATCGGGTGCAGCTCGCGGATCTTGGCGAGCACCCGCGCGTCGGTCGAGTAGCCGGTCTTGCCCTTGCGGTCGGCCGGGAGCCCGAGCCGCTCGAAGAGCACCTCGCCGAGCTGCTTGGGCGAGCCGATCACGAACGGGCCGCCGGCCAACTCGTGGCAGCGGGCCTCGAGCTCCTCCACCTGGTCAGCGAGCTTGGCGGCGATCTCGGCCAGGCGGTACGTGTCGACCTTGATGCCGGCCGTCTCCATCGCGCCCAGCACGGGGACGAGCGGCAGCTCGATGCTCTCGTAGAGCCCGATCAGGTCGCGGGCGGCCAGCTTCTCGTAGAGGCCGGGGTGAAGCCGGCGGGCGGCCGCCGCGGCCCGCACGAGCGCTGCCGTCTCCTCATCCGCGCCGACCTGCACGCCGACGCCCGACTCCTCGGCCAGGTCGTCGATCTCGTAGCCGGAGCGGCCCGGGTCGAGCAGGTAGGCGGCGATCGCGGTGTCGCCCGCCGGCTCGAGGGCGGGGTGCTTCAGGCCGTGGGTGATCACGCGGCTGCCGCGGAGGGCGTCGATGACGCGGGCCGCCGGCTCGGTCACGACGATCGCCGCCTCGCCGTCGGAGGCCGCGAGCCTGTCGCCGGCGGCCGCCAGGCCGACCTCGGAGCCGAGCGAGCGGAGCTCGTCGACCTCTCCCTCGCGCCACTCGACCTCGACGGCCTCCGAGGGCTCGGCGGGAGGCGCGCCGGGCAGCGCCTCCTCCAGCTCGTCCACGCGCTTCAGCAGGGCCCGGAACTCGAGCTTGCGGAAGAGGTCCTTCATCGTCGAGCGGTCGGGCGGCTCGACGACGAGCGCGTCGAAGTCGATCTCGAGCGGGATCTCGCGGTCGATGGTCGCAAGCCGCTTGGAGTCGGCGGCCGCCTTGGCCGCGTCGGCGAGCGACTGGCGCCGCTTCGTGCCGGAGACGGCGTCGAGGTTGGCGTAGATGCCCTCCATCGTGCCGAACTGGATCAGGAGCTCGGCCGCGGTCTTGTCGCCGATGCCGGGGACGCCGGCGATGTTGTCGGACGTGTCGCCCTTCAGGCCGATGAAGTCGGGGATCTGCTCCGGGGTGATCCCGTAGCGCTGGATGATCCGCTCCGGCGTATAGACGACGACGTCCTGCACGCCGCGCGGAGTCATCATGATGCAGACGGCGTCGGAGGCGAGCTGGAAGGCGTCGCGGTCGGTCGAGACGACGCACACCCGGTGGCCCGCCTCCTCGGCCATGCGCGAGAGCGTGCCGATGACGTCGTCGGCCTCCTTGCCCTCGACCTTCAGGTTGCGGTAGCCGAACGCCTCGACCACCGGCTCGAACCAGGGCTGCTGCTGGCGCAGGAGGTCGGGCATCGGCTTGCGGTGGGCCTTGTAGTCGGCGGCGATCTCGAGCCGGCCCGTCGGCTTCGAGTCCCAGGCGACGAGCACCGTCCGGGGCCGGTAGTCCATGAGCATGCGCATGAACATGTTGCCCATGCCGAGGAGCGCGTTCGTCGGAAAGCCCTCGACGGTCTGGAGCTCCTCCGGGAGCGCGTAGAACGCGCGGTAGGCGAGGCCGTTCCCGTCGACCAGGAAGACATCGCACTGCTTGGCGGGCGCGTCGTCGAGATTCAGGTCCTTGGGCTGGATCTGCTTGACGGTCGCCACTCTGGATAGGGTATCGGAGGGGATGGTCGGGCGGCGATAGGCTTCCGCCGATGCCCGCCCACAACCCGTCCGCGTCCTACAGCCTCACCATCCGGGTCGAGCTTCCCGCGGTGGCAGGATCGTTCGCGAAGGTCGCGCAGGCCATCGGCGAGGCCGACGGCGACCTCGGCGCGATCGACCTCGTGCGCGTGTCGCGCGACAACCGTGTGCGCGACGTCACGGTGTCGGCGTCCGACTCCGATCACGGCCAGCGCATCGTCGACGCGGTCCGCCAGGTCCCCGGAGTGAAGATCGTGAACGTCTCCGACAGGACGTTCCTCATGCACCTGGGGGGCAAGATCGAGGTGCAGAACAAGGTGCCGGTGAAGACCCGTGACGACCTGTCGATGGCCTACACGCCGGGCGTCGCGCGAGTGTGCCTGGCGATCGCCGACGACCCCGACAAGGTGCGCGCGCTCACGATCAAGCAGAACGCGGTGGCGGTCGTGACCGACGGGACCGCCGTTCTCGGACTTGGCAACATCGGCCCCCGGGCCGCCATGCCGGTGATGGAGGGCAAGGCCATGCTCTTCAAGGAGTTCGCCGGGATCGACGCGTGGCCACTCTGCCTCGACACGACCGACACCGACGAGATCATCGCCATCGTCAAGGCGATCGCGCCGGGGTTCGGGGGCATCAACCTCGAGGACATCGCCGCGCCGCGCTGCTTCGAGATCGAGGGCCGGCTGCGGCGCGAGCTCGACATCCCGGTGTTCCATGACGACCAGCACGGGACGGCGGTCGTCGTGCTCGCGGGGCTCCTGAACGCGGCGAAGCTCGTCCGCAAGCGCCTCGACGAGCTGCGCGTCGTCCTGGTCGGCGTCGGCGCCGCGGGCGTGGCCGTGTCGAAGCTGCTCATGGAGGCGGGCGTCACCGACATCGTCGGCTGTGACCGCGAGGGCGCGCTCAACCCGTCCAAGAAGGGCCTGACGGCGATCCAGAAGTGGTACGCGCGGCACACGAACCCGCGTGGGTTCGACGGCAGCGCGGACGAGGCGCTGAAGGGCGCCGACGTCTTCATCGGGCTCTCCGGGCCGGGGGCCGTGTCCGTCGACGCGATCCGGTCGATGGCCGACGACGCCATCGTCTTCGCCATGGCGAACCCCGACCCCGAGGTGCACCCCGAGGACATCATGGGCGACGTCCGCGTGGTCGCCACCGGCCGGTCCGACTACCCGAACCAGGTCAACAACGTCCTGGCGTTCCCCGGCATCTTCCGGGGCGCGTTGTCGGCGCAGGCGACGGCCATCAACGAGCAGATGAACCTGGCCGCCGCGCGTGCCATCGCGGGGGTCATCTCCGAGGACGAGCTCTTCGAGGAGTACGTCATCCCGAGCGTCTTCAACAAGGCCGTCGTCGACGTCGTCGCCCACGCCGTCCACGAGGCGGCCCTCGAGACAGGCGTCGCCCAGCGGACGACGCCGCAGGCGATGGACGCGACGTCGATCTACCGGTAGGCCTGGGGCCGGCGGGCCGGGGCCCGCGGTTCGGGGCGGCGACCCGGAGGCCGGCGAGGGGGGCCGGGCTCGACGCCGCTCGTCGCGCCCAGCCTGAGCGGTGGCCGGGCGTCGTCGGAGTGGCCGCAGGGCGCTCGCCCGCCCTTGCCGCCGGCCGGGCGGGCGTTCGGGGGTGGGCGTCAAGGGTCGGTGGTGGGTGACGTCAATTGGTGATCTCTGACACCGTGTTGTGACGGGTTGTTGCCCACGCCTGACGTTTCGCCAGGCACAGTGGCGGGCGTGTCCAGCGGCTCTCTCCCCACGCTGTATAAGGCGCGTGGTCTTTCGGCCAAGCAGGTGGTGTGCGCGATCTGCGTCGAGCGCACCCGGGGAAAGACGCACAAGGTGACGCTGGGCTACGGCGTCGCCGTGTGGCTGTGCTCTGGACACGCCAGTCGCGAGTTTCAGACGCGGCGAAGCGGCCGCGACTTCGTCCGCACCCTGTCGGGCATCTGGCAGGCGAACGGGTGTCTCACCCAGGCCCGAAGCCGCGCCCTTCACGGCCACCTCACCAGCCTCCAAACCTCCTCGCGACGGCCACAGCCGGGAAGCTATGCCTGGCCGGAGCTACGCCGCCAGGTGGAGGCCGCCTATGCCGACGGCGTTCGCCCCAAAGACATGGCCGACTCGATCCACACCACCTACGCCACCTGCCCAGCGCATCCACCCAGCCGCCGCACCCTGGAACGCTGGGCCGCACAACGCCGCTGGCTCACCACCCGCCAGCCGCCCTAGCGGCGGGTCAGTCGCCCTCCGCGGGGAGCGCCAGCTCGCCGTCCAGCGACTCGGCCGGGATCGCGTGCGGCTCCGTGCCGTGCACGTAGCGGCCGCCGCGCATCCACGAGGCGGCGGCGGCGATCAGGCAGGCGACGATCGCGAAGTCGAACGCCTCGTCGAGGCCCGACGCGAACGGCCCGGAGATGAGGCCCGGGAAGAACGAGCGCCCCGTCAGGTACGCCGCGTTCGCCGCAGGCAGATGATGCAGGGAGGGCCCGAGCAGCTCGCCGATCGGGTTCAGGCCGAGGAACGACGCGAAGAGGAGCCCCACGGGAGGCAGCTGCGAGACGCGGTGCGCGTCGGCCGCCGGGACGCCCTGTGCGACGAGGCCGTGGTTCAGGGTCTCCGGCAGGCTGGCCGCAAGGCCGATCACCATCAGCGTGAAGAAGACGCCGATCGAGAGCACCATGGCCGAGTTCTGGAACGTCGCGCTCATCCCGGCGCCGACCCCGCGCCGGTGCGGCGGCAGGCTGTTCATGATCCCCGTCTGGTTCGGGGAGGCGAAGAGCCCCATCGCCAGGCCGATCAGGAGCAGGAGCCCGGCGAACATCCAGTACTGGAAGTTGACCGGCAGGAGCTCGAGCAGGAAGAACGCGAGCGCCGCGAGCAGCATCCCTCCCGTCGCGAACGGGCGCGCGCCGAACCGGTCGGAGAGCCACCCGGAGAGCGGTCCGGCGACGAGGAAGCCGACCGTCAGCGGCAGCATGTAGATGCCGGCCCAGAGCGGCGTCTCGGCAAACGAGTAGCCGTGCAGCGGCAGCCAGATCCCCTGGAGCCAGATGATCAGCATGAACATGAGCCCGCCACGACCGAGCGAGGCGAGCAGGCTGGCGACGCTCCCCGCCGTGAACGCGCGGATCCGGAAGAGCCCGAGCCGGAACATCGGCTCCTCGACGCGGAGCTCGACGACGGCGAAGATGCCGAGGACGGCGAGCCCGCCGAACAGCTCTGCCAGCACGGCGGGGTTCGTCCAGCCCATCGTGTGGCCGCCGTACGGCTGGATGCCGTACGTGATGCCGACCAGCACCGAGATCAGGCCGACCGCGAACGTGAGGTTGCCCCACCAGTCGACCCTGGCCGGGTGCCGCTCGCCGCGCTCCTCGAGCTTCCACAGGGACCAGACGGTGCCCAGGATCCCGACCGGCACCGACACCAGGAACACGAGCCGCCACGACACCGGGGCGAGCACGCCGCCGAGCACGAGCCCGATGAACGAGCCGGCGATCGCCGAGACGGCGTTGATGCCGAGGGCCAGCCCGCGCTCGTTCGCCGGGAACGCATCCGTCAGGATCGCCGATGAGTTGGCCATGAGAAGCGCGCCGCCGACGCCCTGGACGATCCGCATCGCGATCAGCCACCGGGCCGCCGCCGAGCCGTCCATCCACGTGAGCGAGAGCAGCACCGACCCCGCCGTGAACACCGCGAAGCCGACGTTGAACATCCTCACGCGGCCGTACATGTCGCCGATCCGGCCGAAGCTGACGACGAGCACCGCTGTCGCGACCAGGAATCCCATCAGCATCCACAGCAGGTAGCCGGAGTTGCCCGGCTCGAGCGGGTTCAGATGGATGCCGCGGAAGATGTCGGGGAGCGCGATGAGGACGATCGACGAATTGATCGTCGCCATCAGCATCCCGATGGTCGTGTTCGAGAGCGCGACCCACTTGTAGCGATCCGGGTGCGTCACGACTGGGGCTGCTCGTCCAGCTCGTGCAGGATCTCGCGCATGCGCCGTCGCTTCGCGACCAGCTCGTCCTCGAGCTCCTCGAGCGCCTCCCGGCGCGCGCGCACCAGGGCGAGCTGGGTCTCGAGCGGCTCGCGGGCCTCCTTCGCGATCTGCGCCCGCTCCCGCTCGCTGGGATCGGCCGCCCACCGCTCGCGCAGGGCGGCACGGGCCCGCTCGGCCGCATCCCAGGCGCGCAGCTCGGCCAGCGACAGGCCGAGCAGGTCGCGGATCCGGATCAGCTCCGCGAGCCGCGCCTCGTCGGCGGCGTCGTACAGGCGGTGCCCGCCGCTGCGCCGCCGGTGGCCGGGCAGGAGGCCCAGCTCCTCGTAGTAGCGGACGGTTCGCGGCGTGGCGCCGACCCGGCGAGCCAGCTCACCGATCCGGATACGGTCTGTGGAAGCGGTTGCTGCCATGAATCTTCCGTGCACGTTACATTACCAGGCATGATCTCCCACAAGAACCTGATCTCGACGTCATGATCGTTCGCTGGCACGGACAGTCCGCGTTCACGCTCACCGGGGCCGAGCACACCGTCGCCGTCGACCCGTTCGGGCCGTTCCCGCCCGAGGTCGCAGCGCGGATCACCTTCGACTATCCGCCGATCGAGCCGCACCCGGCCCACCTCCTGCTCGTCACCCACGAGCACCGCGACCACAACGCCGTCGAGGTGATCTCCGGCGAGCCGCACGTCGTCCGCTCGACGGCGGGCAGGTTCGAGACGCCGGTGGGCGAGGTGATCGCCGTCGCGTCGGAGCACGACGACCAGGCAGGCACGGCCCGCGGCCCGAACACGATCTACGTCCTCACGCTCGACGGCCTGCGGATCGCCCACTTCGGCGATCTCGGCCAGGCGGGCCTGCGGCCCGAGCAGCGGGCCGCGATCGGCGATGTCGACCTGGTGTTCGTCCCGGTCGGCGGCGGGCCGACGATCGACGCGTCAGCCGCCGCCGCGATCGTGCGTGAGCTCGCGCCCGCGTACGCGATCCCGATGCACTACCGCACGCCCCAGATCGGCTTCCTCGAGACCGCCGACGCGTTCATCGCGATGTTCGACGACGTCGAGCGCATCGCCGGCCCGGAGTGGTCCACGCCGGCCGAGCAACCGCCGGCGACGCGGGTCGTCGTGCTTCAGCCTCCCGGCGGCTGAGCCGGACGCGCGCTCAGTAGCGATCCATGTACTGGCGGATCTCCCAGTCGTGGACCTGCTCGTTGTAGGCCGCCCATTCCTCACGCTTCAGCCGCAGGTACTCGGTGAAGATGTGGTCGCCCAGCGCCTGGCGCATGACATCGTCGGACTCGAGCGCGTCGAGCGCGTGGGACAGGTCGTGCGGCAGGCTCCGGATACCGAGCTCGGCCGACTCCTCCTCGGTGAGGTGGTAGATGTTGCGGTTCACCGGCTCCGGCGGCGTCAGGCCGCGCTTGATGCCGTCGAGCCCGGCGGCCAGCATGCAGGCGAGCGCCAGGTACGGGTTCGCCGTCGGATCGGGAGTCCGCAGCTCGATCCGCGTCGAGCGGCCGCGCTTGGCCGGCACGCGGATGGCGGCCGAGCGGTTGCCGGGCGACCAGGCGATGTAGACGGGCGCCTCGTAGCCGGGCAGGAGCCGCTTGTAGGAGTTGACCGTCGGGTTGGCCACCGCGGTGATGGCCGGCAGGTGCTCGAGGACGCCGGCGATGTAGGCGCGCGCCTCCGGCGAGAGCTGGATCGCGTCGCCCTCGTCGAGGAACGCGTTCTCGTCACCGCGTGCGAGGGACTGGTTGATGTGCATGCCCGACCCGTTCTCGCCGTGGATCGGCTTGGCCATGAACGTGGCGTGCATCCCGTGGCGGGCGGCGATGGTCTTGACGACCATGCGGAACGTGATCAGGTTGTCGGCCGTCGCAAGCGCGTCGGCGTGACGGAAGTCGATCTCGTGCTGGCCGATCGCCACCTCGTGGTGGGCCGCCTCGAGATGGAAGCCCATCTGCTGGAGCGTGACCTCGATGTCGCGGCGGCAGTCCTCCCCGCGGTCGATCGGCGCGACGTCGAAGTAGGACGCCGCGTCGTGCGGGTCGACCGTCGGGTTGCCGTCGCCGTCGAGCTTGAACAGGAAGAACTCGGCCTCGGGGCCGACGTTCATCGTGTAGCCGAGGTCGGCGGCATCCTTGAGCACGCGCCGCAGGTTGGTGCGCGGGTCGCCGGCGAACGGCCGGCCGTCGGGGTCGGCGACGTCGCAGATCAGCCGCGCCGTCCGTGCCGACTCGGTGCCGCGCCACGGCAGCACCGCATAGGTCGCAGGGTCGGGCAGGAAGTACATGTCGGACTGCTCGATCCGCTTGAACCCGCGGATCGACGAGCCGTCGAACATGAGCTCGTTGTCGAGCGCCTTCTCGAGCTCGTCGACAGGGATCGAGACGTTCTTGACCGCGCCGTACGGCTCGGTGAACTGCAAGCGCACGAAGGCGACGCTGTCGCGCGCGCACTGCTCCAAGACTTCCTGCTTGTCCATGGCAGTCCTTCCACTGTATTCCGGAGCGAGTGTCATAGCCCTGAAATCCTTCCGCTTCGGTGTCCCGGCCGGAGGCCAGTGTATAGCCTGCCCCGGATGATCCCTCCCGGCCGCGAGCCCCCTCCCGAGCGGCGTTTTCGAATTCCCCGCAACGTGCGCGCAATGGGGTGGACGAGCCTCGTCAACGACGCCGCGTCGGAGCTCCTCTACCCCGTGCTGCCGCTGTATCTCGTGGTCACGCTGCACGCCCCGGCGGCCGCCGTCGGACTGGTCGAGGGCGCCGCCGGCGCCGCCTCCCAGATCGTCGGATACGTGGTCGGGCGCCGCTCCGACCGCATCCACCGCCGGCTGCCGTTCGTGTGGGCGGGCTACACGCTCTCCAACATCGCAAAGCCGCTCGTCGCCGTCGCGCCGGCGTGGGGCTGGGTGCTCGGTGCGCGCGTCCTCGACCGCACCGGGAAGGGCGTCCGCACCGCTCCGCGCGACGCCCTGCTTCGCGACTCGGCGGACCCCGACCGCATCGGCTCCACCTTCGGCTACCACCGCTTCATGGACTCGGCCGGCGCGACGATCGGGCCGCTGCTCGCGCTCGCCCTGCTCACCGCCGGGCTCTCGCTCCGCGAGGTCATCGCGCTCTCCGTCGTGCCGGCCGTCCTCACGATGTTCGTGCTGCGCGCCGTGCACGAGGCCGCGCCGCGCACGCCGGCGACGAGCGCCCCTCCCCCGACCCGCAACCTCCCGCGCGCGTTCTGGGTCTTCGCGGCGGCATGGGTCGTCTTCTCGCTCGGGAACTCCGCGGACGTCTTCCTGCTTCTTCGCTCCCGCGACCTCGGTCTCTCGGCCACCGCGGTCGTCGTCGCCTACGCGGTCTACAACACCCTCTACTCGGGGCTCTCCTGGCCGCTCGGCCATGTCTCCGACCGGCTCGGGCGCCGGCGGGTGCTGGCATCGGGGCTCGTCGTCTTCGCCGCCGTCTACGCCGGGTTCGGGCTCGCGACGAGGTCGATCGTCGTGTGGCCGCTCTTCGCCCTCTACGGGTGCTACATGGCCGCGACCGACGGCGTCGCCCGCGCCTTCGTCGCAGACGTCGCGCCGGAGCGCCTGCGCGCGACGGCCCAGGGGACATTCCGCCTGCTCACGGGCGGCTCCGAGGTGATCGCGAGCATCGTCGCCGGCGTCCTGTGGTCGAGCGTGGCGCCGGGCGCCGTCTTCGCGCTCGGCGCCGGCGCGGCGACGGCGGGCCTCGTGCTCCTCCTCGCCTCGAGCGGCCCGGCGCACGCCAACTAGCATCCGCCGACATGCGGGCCCGCCTCCTCCCGGTCATCGCAGCGGCCGGCGTCACGAGCCTCGCCTGGCCGGCGGCCGCCGATGCGCACGCCATCGGCACGGTCACCTACCAGTCACCGATCCCGGTGTGGCTTTACGTGCTCGCCGGGGCGGCCGCCGTGGCCGCGTCGGTGCCCGCGGCCGCTGTGGCCGACACGCGCATCGGAAGGCGCCTGGGCGCCAACCTGTACGTGCCCGGCACGGGCCGCCTCGTCCGTGCCGTCCAGGTCGGCGGCCTCCTGCTTCTCGTCGAGATCGTCGTCGCAGGGCTCTTCGGCTCCGCGGAGTTCGCCGCGAACCCGGCCACCGTGCTCGTGTGGGTCGACCTCTGGGTCGGACTCGGGCTGGTCGCGGCCGTGTTCGGCCCGGTGTGGGACCTCGTGAGCCCGCTGCGTCTGGCCGGCGATCTGATCGACCGGGCGACCCCGGTGCCGCCGCTGGCGTATCCCGAGGAGCTCGGCGGCTGGCCCGCGGTCGTGGCGCTCGCGGTGTTCGGCTGGATGGAGCTGGCCTGGCCGGGCGGGAGCCATCCGTTCGACCTGGCCGTCGTGATCGTGCTCTACGTCTTCGTCCAGGTCGTCGGCATGGCCCTGGTCGGCTCCGCCGTGTGGCTGGAGCGGGCCGAGCTCTTCACCGCCTTCAGCCGGCTCATGGCCCGGGTGTCGCCGCTCGAGTGGTACGTCGTCTCCGGCCGGCCGTGCCCGGCCGATCTCCACGATCCCGGTGAGGTGGCCGGCTGCGGCGCCTGCTGGCGCACCGCAGCATCCGGCGAGCGCGGGATCCGCTGGCGCGGGTTCACGGCCGGCACCTGGCGCGACCTCCCGCTCCTGCCGGGGGGCGCGGCGATGATCGTCCTCCTGCTGGCGGTCGTCCTGTTCGACGGGTTCGCCGAGACGATGCACTTCACCAACCTCGCGCAGTGGATCCACCGCCACTGGACGTCGCTCCCCGACACCGGGCTGCGCACGCTGATGATGGCCGGCTTCGTCGTCCCGCTCGCAGCCGTGTTCGCGGCCGTCGCCGCCGCTGTCGGGCGCCGCGGGCGCGGGTACCACGACGCCGTGGGCCGATACGCACCGACGCTGATGCCGATCGTCGCGGTCTACTTCGCCGCCCACTATCTCCTGTACCTGGTGAGCTACGGCCAGCTGACCTGGAAGGTCGTGGTGGACCCGTTCGAACGCGACTGGGTGCCCGACCTCGGGATCTGGACGGGCTACCCGGCCGGGGCCGCGTGGGCATTCCAGGTCGGCGTGATCGTGCTCGGCCACATCTGCGCGATCTTCGCGGCCCACCGGATCGCGCTCGAGGTGGTCTCGCGGCGGCGGGCCGCCGTGTGGGTGCAGGCGCCGCTCATCGTCCTCATGATCGCCTACACCGTGCTCGGGCTGTGGATCCTCGGGCAGGCGTACGCCAGCTGAGGCCTAGACCTCCTCGGCGGCCTTCGCGAGCTCGGACGCCACCTCGCAGACGTCGCGGTTCGCGTTCCACACCTGCTCCTGGCGCTCCGACCCGGTGCCCTTCTCGAGGATCGCGTCGATCCCCGCCAGCGCCTCGGCGCAGCGCAGCTCGCGCGCGATCGACCGCATCTCGCGCAACCGCCGCTTGACGAGCGTGCGGGCCTGCATCTTCACGCGCTTCCCGGCCGAGAGGTCCATGAGCGGCGCGTCGAGCCCGTAGCGCGCCGCGAGCCACTTGTTCTCGGACATGAGCATCCGGTGGTAGGAGAGCACGGGCTCGCCCGCCTGGAACCGGTCGAGCAGGAGCTTCACGAGGCACTGCACGTAGGCGGCGAGCGCGATCGTGTCCTCGACGCGCGTCTGGCAGTCCATCACGCGCACCTCGAGCGTGCCGAACCGCGGGTGCGGGCGCACATCCCACCACAGATGGGTGTAGTCGCCGATCGCCCCGGTCGCCTCCATGAAGCCGACGGCGTTGGCGTAGTCCTGGTAGCTCTCGAAGCGCGGCGGGAGGCCGCTGCGGGGGAACGCGGCGAAGATCATCGCCCGCGTCGACGCGAGACCCGTGCGCTCGCCGCGCCAGAACGGCGAGTTGGTGGAGAGCGCGAGCAGCACCGGCAGCTCGATCAGGACGCCCTCCATCACCGCGAGGCACGCCTCGGGAGTCGGCACCGCGACGTGGACATGCATCCCGAAGACGAGCTCGCGCCGGGCGACGTACTGGAGCATCTCGACCAGCGCCCGGTACCGGTCGCGCGCGGTGATCTTCTGGTTCTCGTAGAGCGAGAACGGGTGCGTGCCGGAGGCCGCAAGCCGCATGCCCTGCTCGCGTGCGTGCTCGGCGACGTACGCGCGGATGTGGCGCAGGTCGGCCTCGGCGGCCGGGACGTTCTCGCACACGACCGTCCCCGACTCGAGCACGCACTGCATGAGCTCCGGCTTCAGGCGGTCGGCGAACTCGCTCTCGGCCGCCTTCTCGAGCAGGGGCTCGACACCCGACACGAGATCCCAGCTCGACGGGTCGAGGAGCATGTACTCCTCCTCGACGCCGACGGTGAGCGGTGGCCCCGCGCCGAAGCGGTGGTCCAGCACGCTCGACCGCGTGCCCCCCTTCCCCCCTCCGGTGGAATGCGACATTGGACGCGCTTTCTACCCCATTTCGGGGCGCTTGCCAACGCCACCGGTACTATGGCCCCAGGCCGAAGTGGCGGAACGGTAGACGCACGCGACTCAAAATCGCGCGGCCGAGAGGCCATGTGGGTTCGACTCCCACCTTCGGCACTCCCGCCGCCGCGACACGGGCGCTAACCCTGGCCGGCTACGTCGTTTAGCGCCTCGTTCTATGGCTGCCGGTGGAGCGTCCATGCAGGCGTTTTCCGCGCCGACGCCGACCTGGATCGACGTAACGGCGTTCGCACGATGGACGCGCACCACCGCTTGCCGCCCTGTGCCACGGGATGCCCTCGGCGGTCAGGGTGTCCGCGATCGCGGAGAAGGTCTGCCCGCTCTCTCCGTCTTCTCGTGCCTAGACGCATCCACCTCGCGAGCAATCCCCCGAAACGGATGACGCCGCTGCTTCGTCCGCGCACGACCCTAGCGGGCAGCAATCAGGTCGCGGGCCGGCGTTCGCGCATGGTCAGGTGACCTCGACCGACACGTAGGAGGAGCACATGTATTGGGGACTCGGACTCTTGTATGTGGCCCTGCTCGTCACGCTGGGCGTGATGACTCTGAGGAATCGACACGGCTGGTTGTTCATCTTCGGAATCTTCCTCCCGATCCTGTGGATCATCGGCGCCATCATGCGTCCCGCGCGCACCTGACCTTGCGCTGCTCCGCCAAAGGCGGCGCGGCTCCAAGCCGGACAGCGAGCCGGATACCACCCGGCTTGAGCGTCGGGGTGGCGGCCGGCAAGAAGGCCGAAGACCGGATACCGCACCGAACGACTCGATAAGTGTTTCAATCTCAAGCGGTCGGTCAGCTCGTATGACTCAAAGCTACGCGGGATGGGACACAGCAGCGAAGTGCGCCCGACATGAGCCCAGACTCGACAAACGCGTCGCGGACAAACTGGCGGCTTTCGTTCCTCCCAAGCAGCTGCGCCGAGCGTACCTGGCATACGTCCGCAGCTACCGCTCCGATGGACAGACGGCAGGCAGCCTCTCCGCCACCCTCAGCAAACACCAGTTCCTCAACTGGGACACCTACTACGGCAGCGCGTTCAAGGCGCGAAACCAGATTGTCGCCAACTTCCGTGTCGCGATGATCGCCTACGCGGCTCAGCATGGTTTCGCCGTTCCGGGTGGGTTCACCACATCGGCGGCAAGTAGGAAGCGGCGGGTCGTTGACGCGGCCCTTGCGACGCGCTTCCCCCGACCATCCGTTTCGGGATCGCAGGAGCACAGGCTGGGCCGCCTTCGTGGTGAATGGCTGGCCGAGCCGGCGCCGAAGGAG
Organism: Gaiellales bacterium; assembly: GCA_036258075.1. Lineage (GTDB taxonomy): Bacteria > Actinomycetota > Thermoleophilia > Gaiellales > JAICJC01 > JAICJC01. The sequence goes on along the minus strand of DATAEI010000052.1, from coordinate 1,228 downwards.
CTTGTTCGGGCGCGACCCGGTGGGGCGTCGTCGGCCAGCCGTTTCGTTCCTCGCTCTTGTCTACCGGCGAGTCCTGCTGTATTCGCGCGGAGCGGATGTCGGCGACCGCCCCGCGATGCTGCCCGTCTGCGACACTCCGGCGCATGACCGAAGGGCATCGGCTGGTGGACGCGCTGCGCCAAGGGATAGAGAGGAAGGACGCCGATGCGATCGCCGAGCTACTGCATCCGGACGTCGAACTGCGCTTGTACAGCTCGCAGGCGCCGATCACGGGCCGTGAGGCGGCACGCGCTTGGTATGCCGAGTCCTTTCGGACGCGGCTCAGATTCGAGGGCCACGCGAAGCCGGAGCTGCAGTCCGACGGCTCGATGCTGCTGCGCGGTCGCGTCTACTGGTTCGATGACCGCGGCGGCCGCGACCGACCGGGTGAGTGGCGGATCACGTTTCGCGATCGTCTCATCGCCAGCATCAGCGCTCAGCACGCGACCGACGAAGCTCCTTGACCGACATGCTCATCAGTCCATCCGGCGGCGGGTCCGGACGTCCGCTCGCAGCGATGGTGATGGGTCTCTCCGCCGGCGAGCCACGACGTTTCACGTCCGGTATTTCGTGAGACTGCCGATGTATGGCACTAGTTGTCGGCGTCGGGGTCGATCTCCCTCGCCTGGGTTTCGTGGTACTCGGCGGCGGCGCGTTCCCGCTCCGCCCGTTCAGCTTGTTCTTCGGCTGCGAGGCGTTCCCGCTCGGCACGGGCTGCCTGTTCTTCTGCAGCGAGCTTGGATTGCTCGGCACTTCGGCTGATCGTCGCCGCCTCGTCACGATGTGCGGCCGCGGCGCTTCGGCGCTGGTCGAGCTGCGCGGAGCGGCGACGCATCGCCACTGCGGCGAGGATCACGACGATCACGGCGACGACGACGATCGTGACGATCGCAGCACTGGAAACGAGAAGCGGCATTCGAAGCTCCTTCGGGTGGCGGCCAGTCGACGTGACCGTACCCAAACCGGACCCTCCGCACACGGCCTGGAATGTCGACGCCTTCGCGCGGAAGCGGGTGCTGCGCGGGCATCATAAAAGGTTGGATGGGCATCTATGGGCCGTCGATCGAGGCGACGTCGGCGCCAGACCGCCGTCACCGTGGGCGCGTCGCGTCGACCGTCAATGTCGGAGCCAAGACCGGGTCGGCTAGATCCGGCCAGCGCGTCTGTGCGAGTCTCGTAGACTCGGATC